>CACASQ010000002.1 GCA_902535255.1 uncultured Pelagibacteraceae bacterium | reverse complement strand
AAATTTATAAAATCATTATTCTTAGCGACAAAATCGGTTTCACTATTAATTTCTATTATAGATATCTGACCATTGTTTTCTTTTACTAAGGCTAAACCTTCAGAAGCTGTTCTGCTCATTTTTTTTGAAGCTTTAGCTATTCCTTTTTTTCTTAAAAATTCTATAGATTTTTCGATGCTCCCATTATTTTCATCTAAAGCTATTTTACAATCTTTAAAACCTACTCCTGTGAGCTCTCTGAGCTTTTTGATATTATCTAGTAGATTCTTGTTAGACATTAAATAAAATTGAATTATCTTTGATTTATTTTTGATTTTTCAGCTGTAACTTCTTTTTTTTCGTCAGCACCCTTGATAAATTTTTCTGCATCTTTAATTGTATTTTTTATTAATTCACAATAAAGATTTATTGATCTTCGGGCATCATCGTTTCCTGGGACAGGAAAATCAATTCCTGTAGGATCAGAATTTGTATCCAATACCGCTATAATTGGTATACCAAGTTTTTTTGCTTCTGCTACTGCAAGAGACTCTACATTTGTATCAATTATAAAAATAAGATCAGGAGTTTTTTTCATCTCCGCAATCCCACCTAATGATCTTTTTAATTTTTCTCTTTCCTTGCCAAATTTAAGAACTTCTTTTTTGGTAAAACCTAAGTTTTCTTTTGACAGCTGGTCTTCAAGTTTTTTAAGTCTTTTTATCGAATTTTGAATTGTATTCCAGTTCGTGAGCATACCTCCTAACCATCTGTAATTAACAAAGTATTGGCCTGTTTCTTTTGCTAATTCACTAACTTGTTCTGAAGCCTGTTTTTTAGTCGATACAATAAGCAATTTCCCCCCACTCGAAATAGTTTTGTGAACTTGAACAAGTGCATTTTTTAAAAAATCGACTGTTTGTGTCAAATCTATAATATGAATTGAATTTTTTTCACCAAAAATGTACTTTTTCATTTTTGGGTTCCATCTTAGAGTCTTATGACCTAGGTGAACACCAGCTTCTAATAACTGTTTTATATCTACTTTAGGTACGTTCATAGTTTTCCGGTTAATCCACCACAGTAATTCCAATTATCGGACCGGTAGGGCTTTGCCCTTATAACTGTGTGCGAAATTAATACTTGATATACAGAAACGTATTAAAAAATCAACACACTAAACTGTTATTTTTACTACGTATTCCATTGATTTTAAGTAATTATAATGACTTAAGTCAAATTTTCTATTATTTTGAAGAGAATAGTACGCTTTTTGATTATTTTTATTAATTACTAAATTTATTTTTGTATTCCCTCTCTTAGATAAAATATCTTTAATATCACTAATTTGAAAATTTTCTTTTAATTCTATAGTAACTCTAGAATAAGGTTCTTCAACTACCTCCTCTAAAGATATAATTTTTTTTACGTTTACTCTTCTTCTCGATATATCTCCAGAAACTTTGTCTTTTTGTAAAGTCAAAATAAAAGACTCTGACTCTTTTAATTTGTCCCTATTACTTATTAAAATTTCAGAAAATAAAAATAATTCAAATTCTCCTTTTTGGTCACTAAATTTTATAATTGCATACGGTGTTCCTTTAGCGCTCTTTTTCTCTTGTATAGACATTACTGTGCCTGCAACTAAACCTTCGTTCAAATCATTTTTAATAAATTTATTGAAATTAATTATTTTAAGTTGTTTAAATATTTCTTCATATTCATTCAATGGATGATCTGAAATATAAAAACCTAAGGATCTAAATTCTTCTGAGAGTAACTCTTTTGGCTTCCAAGATTTAGATTTTAAATACTCAAATCTATTAGTTTGGCCCTCAGTACTTTCAAATAGGTTAGACTGATTATTAGATTTATCATCATTAATATTTTTTATTTGCTGTATAATCTTTGGAATAGAAGTAAATATTTTATTTCTATCTTTCTCAAATTCATCAAATGCGCCTGCTTTAGTTAAACCCTCTAGTTGCAATTTATTTACATCTTTTGTGTCGACTCTTTTTATAAAATTTTCTAAAGACACAAATTTCCCATTTTTTTCTCTTTCTCTTACGATATTTGATATAGCTTCAAATCCAACGTTTTTTATCGCTCCGAGACCATAATAAATTTTTCCATCTACTGCTTTAAATTCTGCAAAACATTCATTTATTGAAGGTCTTATTATCTCAACTTTCAATCTTTTTAATTCTTCAACAAATTCTCTTAACTTCGAAGTATTTGTGAGCTCTGTGGTCATCGTAGCAGCAATAAAATCTTCTTTATAATAAGTTTTCAAAAATGCTGTTTGATACGCAATCAATGCATATGCTGCAGCGTGACTTTTGTTAAATCCATATTGTGCAAATGGTTCAATCTTAGTAAAAACAAAATTAGCAACATCTTTTTTTATACCATTTTTAATTGCTCCATTTATAAACCTTTCTTTTTGTCTATCTAGCTCCGCCTTTTTTTTTTTACCCATTGCACGCCTTAATATGTCTGCTTCACCTGCAGTGAAACCTGCAAGAATTTGAGCGATTTGTATAACTTGTTCTTGATAAATAATAATTCCGTAGGTAGGTTTTAAAATTTCTTTTAATGTTGGGTGAATGTAATCAGGTTCTTTATTTCCTTTTTTGCAATCATTATAAATTGGGATATTGTTCATTGGTCCCGGGCGATATAGCGCAACTAAAGCTATAATATCATCAAATTTATTAGGTCTCATCTGTTTGATTGCTTCTCTCATTCCTGCACTTTCTAATTGAAATAGCCCTGTAGTTTCTCCTGTCGACAAAAGAGAGAAAACTTGTTCATCATTTTGATTAATTTCACTTATGTCTAAATTTATATTTTTTGCTTTTAATCTTTTTATGGTTTTGTCTATTACTGTTAAAGTTTTAAGACCTAATAAATCAAACTTGACTAATCCAGCATTTTCAGAGGAATACATATCATATTGTGTTGAAGGAAGAATTAAATTCGAACTATGGTCAACATATAGTGGAAATTGTTCTGACAACTTATCTCCAGCTATTACAACTCCTGCAGCATGAGTGGCCATGTTTCGATTTAAACCCTCTAATTTTAAAGAGAGTTCAAGAAGTTTTTGTACTTTCTGATTTTTTTTAATTTCCTCTTGAAATCTTGGCTCTCTATCGATTGACTCTTGAAGAGTTAAAGGTCTTGAAGGATCGAAAGGTACCATCTTACAAAGTCTATCAACATGTCCATAAGATAAACCTAAAACTCGGCCAACATCTCTTAAAGCCATCCTTGCTTTAAGTTTGCCAAAAGTAATTATGTGAGCAACACCATCTTTATATTTCGTTTTTAAATATTCAAAAACTTGATCTCTTTTCTCCTCGCAAAAATCTATATCAAAGTCTGGCATAGAGATCCTATCTGGATTTAAAAACCTTTCAAAAATTAAATCATATTCGATTGGATTGAGATCGGTTATATCTAAGCAATATGCAACAAGTGATCCAGCCCCAGAACCTCTTCCAGGTCCTACTGGAATAGATTTCGATTTTGCCCATTTAATATAATCTGAAACAATTAAAAAATAACTAGCATAATTCATGGAATTAATAATGTTTATTTCATGTTTTAATCTTTGTAAGTAAGTTGATCTAATTTCATTTGCATCTTTAGAATTTTTTTTTATGATTAGATTTTTAATTCTTTTTTCTAATCCTGACTCAGCTTGTTTTGTTAATTCAACCTCAGGAGTGTTGCTATTTTTGTTAGCAATAGAGGGCAAAATAGGTTTTGATTTTTTTGGTTTAAAATTAAATCTTAGATGAAAGTTAAAATTATTTTCTAAGGCCTCAGGTATATCAGAGTATAGCTTTACTAAATCATTATGATTTTTTAGATGGTGGTGATTGCTTAGCTTGAACCTATTATCGTCTTCAATAAAACTTTTTTCTCCAATACATCTCAATGCATCATGCGCTTCATACATTTCCTTATCTATATAGAACACCTCTTGTGATGCTATTAAGGGAATATTTAAAGATTTAGAGATCTCAAGGAGATAGTTCTCGAAGTTTGTTTCACTGCTTTCGTAATGTCTTTGAATCTCAATATAAATTCTATTTGAAAAATTTTTTTTAAGTAAGTTCAGTATTTCTTCAATATTCTTAATCTTATTAGCATGAAATAATTTTCCAAAAAAATCTCTATAATTACCGGTAAGTAAAATTAGATCATTGTTATTTGCAATCAAATCCTTTAATTCACATGCTGGATCTTCAGTTTCTTTACTATTTAAGTAACTTAAAGATGATAATCTGGTTAAATTTTTATAACCGTTTTGAGATTTTGCATATAAAGTAATTTTTCCTAAGAAATTATGCTCTTTAATATTTATTTGGGTTCCAATAATAGGTTGAGTACCAACTTTTGATAGCTTTTCAGAAAATTCTAATGCACCACATAAATTATAACTATCTGCCAATCCTAATGACTTTATTTTATTATTTTTACAATACTCTGCTAGGTCATCTATTTTAATCGCACCCTCACAAATAGAGTACTGTGTGTGAATTTTAATATTATTAAAAGTTCTATTCGTTACGAGCATTTACTCGTTTTATATTACCATCAGAAATAAACAACTTGTAATCAGCTCTGTTAGCAAGTTCTCTATTATGAGTTGCAAAGATTATGGTTTTTTTTAGTTTTTTTAATTTTAAAAAAAGCGAAAATATTTCTTCCGAAGTTTTAAAGTCTAAATTGCCAGTTGGTTCATCTGCTAAAATTAACTTTGTTTCAGATATTAATGCTCTAGCGATTGCTGCTCTTTGTTGTTCGCCTCCCGACAATTCATTTGGAAAATGACTTGATCTATCTAATATTTTTACATCTTTTAAAATTTTTTTGGCTTTTTTATAAATGATATCCTTTTTAAAACCTCTTATTATCAGAGGCATCATTACATTTTCGATTGTGGTGAAATCTGTCAGTAAATTATTATCTTGAAATATAATTGATATTAATCTTCTTCTTAAATCATCTTTTTGGTTATTTGATAGACTCTTAGTTTCTTGACTGTCAATAGTAATTTTTCCTTTGGATGGTTCATCCAATAACGCCAATAAGTGAAGTAAAGAAGATTTTCCAGATCCAGATGGTCCTACTAATGCTACAAGATCACCTTCTTTAATTTTAATTACAATATCTTTAAAAAGAGTTATAGATCCGCTCGAATGATCAAAACTTTTTTTTAAATTATCGGTTTCTAGCAAAATTTTAGTCATATCTCAAAGCTCTAAATGTATTCATACTTGATATTTTTTTTGCTGGTAAATATGAAGCGATTGCTGAAATTATTAAAGAGACTACAAAAATAATGAGGATTGAATTTAGGTTTATTTCACTTGGTAATTCCTCTAAAAAATAAATATCTGAAGGAAAAATTTCTAGGTTAAAAACTGTTAGTAGAAAAACTCTAATTGTTTCAATGTTTAAAGAGAATAAAATTCCTAAAATAATTCCACTTATAGTCGCAAAAAAACCAATCGTTAAACCCGTGAGAAAAAAAGTTTTTTTTATTGATTGATTGCTTAGGCCTAAGGTCTTTAAAATAGCAATTTCTTTAGTTTTATTTTTTATAAGTATTGTCAGGCCTGATACAATATTAAAAGCAGCAACTATTACAATTAGCGTGAGTATTATGAACATAACATTTCTCTCAACCTTTAAAGCGCTAAACAAAGACTTATTTAAATCAGACCAAGTATAAACAAAAAAATTTTGATTTAATTTTTGAATTTTATTTTTATAAATATTTGCTTGAAGTGGTTCTTTAAGATAAATTTCGATATTTTGATCTTCATTATTTTTATCAAAAATTGATAGTGCATCATCAATATTTAAAAAAATAACATTTTGATCAAAATCTGGAAATTCAGTATTAAAAATCCCTGCAATTTCAAAATTTTCTTGTTTGGGTAAACTTCCTATTGGCGTGGATACAAAAACTGATGACATTAAGCTCAATTTATCACCTTGTTTTAATTTTAAATTGAATGCAAGTTCTGATCCTACAAAAATTGTATTTAATTTAAAATTTTCTAAACTGCCTTCATATAAGAAACTTTTAAAAAACTTTAAAGAATTCTTTTCACTTTTATTGATGCCTTTTAAAATAACTCCTTTTGCATTACCACTGCTAATTATAATGCCCTCCCCAGAATACGTTTTGCTTAAACTAATATCCTCAAGTTCATTTTGTAACTTAGAAATAAATTCATCATTAATCTGAAAGCTATTAGGCTGAATCACAATGTGAGGGTTTAATCCTAAAATCTTTTTTGTTAAATCTGTTTTAAATCCATTCATGACAGACATGACGATGATTAAAATTGCTACACCTAACATAATTCCAAGGAAAGAAAAAATTGAAATAATTTTTAAAAATCCCTCTTTCTTCTTGGGCCTCAAATTTCTATAAGAAATAAGTCTCTCTGCTCTAGTAAACAAGGTTTTAACTTTTCAATTTTATTTTAATATTATCTAGACTTAATATTTCGCTTTCTGAGTTTAATTCTTTGAATTCAAAATTATTACCTTTTGATTTAGATCCAATAATTATTTGAAAGGGAACTCCAATTAAATCATGTTTTTTAAATTTATTTGACATATTTTCATCAACATCATCTAACAATACGTCAATATTTTGTTTCTTTAAATCATTGTAAATTTTCTCTGCTTTTTCTAAGTTTTCTTTGTTGTTTTTGCTTATACTTGGTATAATCACAACATCAAAAGGAGATATTGATTTAGGCCACTTCATAACACTACTATTATATTTCGCTTCGACTACTGCCCCAACTAATCTTGAAACTCCTATTCCATAAGAGCCCATTTTTACAGAAGTTTTTTTTCCGCTTTTGTCATCAATTAAACAATTCATCGGTTTTGAATACTTATCACCAAAATAAAAAATATGACCTACCTCTATTCCTTTTGTAATAATTTGATTTTCTTTTTTTACTAATTTATTAAAATCTTCTTTTTTAAATTTTTCGTCTGTGACGGCGTATATTTTAGTAAAATCCTCTCGCATTTTTAGAAGAGAGGAGTCATTAAATTTATAAACATTAGGGTCTATTTCAAAAATTTTTTTATCTGCATAGACATCGCTTTCGCCAGTTTCAGCTATTATTACAAATTCATGAGAAAGATCGCCGCCTATTGGACCAGTGTCTGCAGCCATAGGAATTGCTTTTAAATTTAATCTGCTAAATGTCTTTAAATAAGAGTAGAACATTTTGTTATAAGATTTTTTTGCATCTTCATCAGATAAATCAAAAGAGTACGCATCTTTCATGTAAAACTCTTTACATCTCATTACTCCAAATCTTGGTCTTATTTCATCGCGAAACTTCCATTGTATATGATAAAGAAGTTGAGGAAGAGATTTGTAAGATTTAACGCTTGATCTAAAAACATCTGTAATAAGCTCTTCATTTGTTGGTCCGTAAAGCATTTCTCTACCTTGACGATCTTTAATTCGTAACATTTCTTCACCATAATCATCATATCTTCCGCTTTCTTTCCATATTTCAGATGATTGAATTGTAGGCATTAGCATTTCCTGAGCTCCTATTGAATTTTGTTCCTCTCTAACAATCTGTTCAATTTTTTTCATAATTTTGAAACCCAGTGGAAGCCAGGAATATATTCCAGCTGAAGACTGCTTTATCATCCCGGTTCTGAGCATAAGTTGATGTGATTTAATTTTTGCTTCTGTTGGAAGATCTTTTGTTGTTGGAATAAATAGTTTTGAAAGGTACATTATTGTAAAAATTCTCTTAAATTTAATAAATCAATCTTTACAAGATAATATATGACTGCAAAAATTATAGTAGTAATTAATGTAGTTGTTAAAAACTTTTTTCCCATTTTTGGATTATTAGGAGCTCCAGGGTCAATCCCTCCAAATTTTTCCTTGAAAATCTCTTTTTTTGATTGAATTCCAACTGGTAAAACTGAAAAAAATACTATCCACCAAATAATTACATAAACAATTATTGATCCAGTTAAGCCCATTAAATTCTAAAAATATTAATATTGGTAAAAGGTTTTTTTCCTGTTTTTTCTTTTACTAGTTTCTTACAATTTTGTTTAATAGTTTCAATCAAATTTTGTTGCTGCTTTTTATTGTCCATTGAAAAAGTTCTACAAATATTCATTATCTCGTCTTCCATATCAAATATAAAAGTGTTGTCTTCATTTTTTTCTGGTATTCCTTTATATGATATAATTGGCTTTTTTATATTACCATTGTTTGAAACGATTAGCGTTATTTCTAAATATCCATTTATAGACAATTTTTTCCTATCTTTTATAGACTGAGAGTCTATTTCAACATTTACATTTCCATCTAAATAAATTTTACCAGAGGGTGCCTTATCAATAATTTCTGGACTATTTCCGGGCAATATCTTTATTATGTCTCCGTTTTCAATCAATAAAGTTTTTGGAACTTGCATTTCTTTTGCGAAAGATACATGTTCAGCCATATGACGGTGCTCTCCATGAACAGGAATTACACACTGAGGTTTTACCCATTTATACATATCTTTTAAATCATCTCTGTTTGGGTGACCAGAAACGTGTACGAAAGCATTTTCCTCGCTTATCATTTCAATTTTATTTTTTACAATCAAATTTTGTAAATAATATAATTTTTTTTCGTTTCCTGGAATAATTTTAGAAGAAAAAATTACACAATCTCCACTTTCTAAGTGAACGTCTGGATGAACACCATTAATTATTCTGTTCATTGCTCCCATTGGTTCTCCTTGGCTCCCAGTTGCTAAATATAAGATTTTATTTTTTGTTACTTTTTTTGCATCTTTAGGTTCCAAAGGTTCAATAAGTCCTTGAAGATAACCGCATTTTTTCGCTGCTTTATAGATTCTCTGCATCGATCTTCCAACAAGGCAAATATTTCTTCCTGTTTTTTTTGCACAATAAAAAATAGACTCCATTCTTGCAACATTAGAAGCAAAGGATGTAACTAGGATCCTATTAATTTTAATTTCCATAATCTTTAAAAGACTATCTCTCACTTCAGACTCTGATCCTGCTCTACCTGGGCTAAAAATATTTGTAGAGTCACATATCATCGCAGACACTCCACTACTTCCTATTGACTTTAATTTTTGTTCATCTATTTGGCTTCCAATCAGTGGGTTAGGATCAATTTTCCAATCACCAGTATGCAGCACTGTACCAATTGGAGTTTTAATGCTTAATCCGTTTGGTTCTAGAATAGAATGAGTTAAAGTTACAAAATCAATCTCAAATTTTCCAAGTTTTATTTTACTATTAAGAGGAACAACCTCTAGATAAGATGAAATATCTATTTTTTTTTCTTTGAATTTTTCCAAAATTAGAGCAGCAGTGAACGGTGTTGCAAAAATTTTGCATTTCAAATATGGCCATATATGTGCGACAGCTCCAATGTGATCTTCATGTGCATGTGTCAAAACAATACCGAGTAAATCTTCTTTCTTTTCAATTATAAAACCAGCATCTGGCATAATAAGATCGACCCCTGGAACCGAGTCATCAGCAAAAGAAACTCCCATATCTACAATAATCCATTTTAGATCATCCTCTTTTCCGTAGGCAAATAAATTCATATTCCCACCTATTTCACCTGATCCACCTAAAGGACAAAAAAGTAATTCTTCCTTACTCATAACAGTTCCCTATAAACTCTTGAAACACCTTTAATTGTGATATTTTGATCGATGGTAGTTTTTCTTTTAATAATTTTTTTAAATAGATTTGCATATCCGCCCGTGAGGATTATCTTATAATCATTTTTCCAATTAAGTGTTATTTTATTAATTATATTATTTATTAAGCCTTCATAACCCCAAACAAATCCTGCGTTTAAAGCATCTTTTGTATTTTTACCGTAGCTTTTTTGATTGTATTTTAAATCAATCAAAGGAAGCAAAGCCGTAGATTGACTTAAGTTTTTTATAGAAGATTTTACACCAGGCGCGATAACACCTCCTACATACTTACCCTTTCTAACAATATCAAAAGTTGTAGCAGTGCCAAAATCAATTATTAAACAATTATAAAATTTTTTACCTTCTATCGAATTCACAATTCTATCGGATCCGAGTTGATTGATATTTTTAATGTTAATTTTGATTAATTTTTTTAAATTAAGTTTTTTGATTTCTAATACATTTAATTTATTTTTTTTAAGTCTGCTTTTAATTTTTTGGATTGCTAAAGGGACTACACATGAAAATAATATATCTTTTTTTACATTTTTTCGGAATAATTTTTTAAAGATCT
This sequence comes from uncultured Pelagibacteraceae bacterium, assembly GCA_902535255.1. Taxonomy (GTDB): domain Bacteria; phylum Pseudomonadota; class Alphaproteobacteria; order Pelagibacterales; family Pelagibacteraceae; genus Pelagilacustribacter. Next base: position 81,757 of record CACASQ010000002.1, on the reverse strand, counting down.
TATTAATGTATCCTCTTAAAAAAATATTCTTAGTATTAAAAATAACAGATCTCAATATTTTTGATCTGTTATTTAATAAACAAATTCTTGTAGAGGTATTACCTATGTCGCCAACAATAAAGTTCATTATATCTTTGTGTATTTCTTTTTTAAATCAGAAAATGATAATTTATTTTTTTCCTTTAAAAATTTTTCGTATGTAATTATAAATTTTTTCAAAATTTTTTGATTATTAATTTTTTTATCTAATATATTTTTTAAACTAGTTGATTTAAAGCTTTTGTTTATTGGAGCTATATTAGTATTTAAACCTATACCCACAATCAAATAATCAAATTTATCAAATTTAATTACTTCTTGCAAAATTCCGCAAAATTTCTTTTCATTAAATAATAAATCATTTGGCCATTTAATCTTAATTTTTTTTAAAGTTATTTTTGAAATGACATTTTTTACTAAAAATGCATTAAGGATAGCAAATTGTTTAAAATTGATTTTTTTTGGATCATACTTAAAAAGTAAAGAAATAAAAAGATTTCCATTTTTAGAAATCCATTTTTTTCCTACTCTTCCTCTTCCTTTAGTTTGTGTCTCTGTCGTAATTAATGTTGGTTCTGAAACGTTTTGATTTATTAGTTTTAAGGCAATGTCATTAGTGCTTTGAACTTTTTTATACTTTTTAATCTTAATTTTCATTAACCAACGAATAACTTGTTTACTAAATTATTCAAAAACGATGGATACAAAAAAAATGTACTTAAAATTATACAACTTGCAAAGACTGAGGCTTGAGCAGTTCTATTTTTAGTTGATTCAAAGGTAATTGAACTATCATCAAAATAAATAGTTTTAATAATTTTTAGATAATAAAATGCTGACATAACCGTTGTAAGTAATCCAATTATTGCTAATGCGTACATTTGTTTTTCTAATACGGCAACAAAAACATAAAATTTAGCAAAGAATCCTCCTAGTGGAGGAACCCCGGCTAATGAAAATAATATTACCAATAAAGAAATAGCTAAAAGAGGATGTTTTTTTGAAATTCCAGATAAATCGGAAATATTTTCCTTGTATTTTCCATCTTTCTTTAAAAGATAAAGACAAGAGAATGCTCCGATATTCATAATTACATAGATTGATATATAAACTATTGCACTTTGATAACCTGTAATTGCGCCAGTAGCAACTCCTGCAAGTGCGTAGCCTATATGACCTATCGAACTATAAGCAAGGAGTCTTTTAAAATTTTTTTGCGTCATTGCAGCTACAGCTCCTAAAATCATAGATGCTATAGATATAAAAATTATAATTGTTTGCCATTCTAGTAAAATATTTGAAAAGGGAACAAACATAAATTTAATTAATAAAGCTAATCCAGCGACTTTTGGAACAACTGCAAAATAACTTGTTATTGATGTTGGGGCTCCTTCATAAACATCGGGTGTCCACATGTGAAATGGAACTGCAGAGACTTTAAATGCAAGCCCAACTAAAATAAATACCATTGCAAAAACTGCGCCTATGTTTTCTTTATAAAGTTGATTAGCAATTAATTCAAAGTTTGTAGATCCAGTAAATCCATATAATAATGAACACCCATACAATAATAAACCAGAAGATAATGCGCTTAATACAAAGTATTTAATTCCAGACTCTGTTGATCTTAAATTGTCTCTATCAATTGAAGCAAGGATGTAAAGTGATAAGGATTGAAGTTCTAATCCTAAATAGAAGAGTATCAAATCATTAGCGCTTACCATGAAAAACATTCCTAAAATAGATAACAAGATAATTATAGGGTACTCGAACTTATCTAGTTTATTGTCTATAATAAAATTTTTAGATGAGTTTAGAACAAATAACGATGATAAAAGAATCAAAATTTTAAAATAATTTGAAAAAGAATCCCTTATAAAACTATCTAAAAAAATTCTTTCCACATTATTTGAACCTGTCAAAATAATCAAAATTGTGAAAATAATTATTAAAGAAGTAAGATTAAATATTAAATTAAAGCTCTTTTTTTTGAAGACACCAATTAAAAGTATAGAAAAAATCGATAAAGATAAGAAAATCTCAGGAAGCATTATATTTAAACTATTAATCATATTTAATTTGAAATTAGTGCTGTTTCATAATTATCAATCAAACTATTTACTGATACATTAAAAGTCTCCATTAATGGCAGTGGGTACAAACCAAAAAAAAGAATAAGAAACGCCAAAGTAACTAGCATCGTAATTTCAGATTTGTTTACGTCATTTAATTTTTTGATTTCTGAATTATTTGTTACACCAAAAATGATTCTTTTTGTAAGCCATAGCATATATGCCGCTCCTAGGACTACCCCAAATGTTGCAAACATTGCTGCTAGATAACTTTTTTGAAACGTGCCAGTCAAAACAAGAAACTCGCCTAAAAATCCTGAAGTTCCAGGTAGTCCTAACGCTGCTAAAGCAAATATCAAAAATAAAAAAGAATATTTTGGAATATAATTAACTAATCCACCATAGGTACTAATCATTCTTGAATGTAATCTATCGTAAACTACTCCAACGCATAAAAAGAGTGCCGCAGAAATTAAACCGTGACTAATCATCTGATAGATACTTCCTTCTATACCTTGTTTTGTAAGTGTAAAAATTCCTAGGGTAACATAACCCATGTGAGCTACGGAGGAATAAGCGATTAACTTCTTCATATCTTCTTGCATCAACGCAACTAAAGAAGTGTAAATTATCGCAATTATACTTAAAATATATATTAGAGGTGTAAAATATTCTGAGGCTACTGGAAACATTGGTATTGAAAATCTCAAAAAACCGTACCCTGCCATTTTTAGTAAGATCGCAGCAAGAATAACAGAACCAGCGGTAGGAGCTTCAACATGAGCATCTGGAAGCCATGTATGTACTGGCCACATTGGCATTTTTACTGCGAAAGAACTTAGGAAGGCTAGCCATAGAATATTTTGGTACTCTTTTGGTATTTTAATCTCATAGATCTGGGTGATATCGGTTGTACCTGTTAACCAGTAAATAACTATTATAGCCACAAGCATTAAAACTGATCCGAGTAAAGTAAATAAAAAGAATTTAAATGCTGAATAAACTCTTCTAGGTCCTCCCCAAACTCCAATAATCAGAAACATAGGTATTAAACCTGCTTCAAAAAATAAATAGAAAATAACGAGATCTAGCGAGCAAAATACGCCAATCATAAATGTCTCTAATATTAAGATAGCTATTAAAAATTCTTTAACTCTTACTTTAACGCTGTTGATGCAAGAAATAATACAAATTGGGGTAATTAAAGTTGTTAAAACAATAAAAAGGATCGAAATTCCATCAACTCCTAACTTAAATTTTATAAAGTTATTTATCCAAGATTTTTCCTCTACAAACTGAAATGCAGAAGATTTAACATCTAGAGAATACCACAGAAACAATGAAAGAAAAAAAGTAGCAACACTACTAAATAAAGAGATGTAAATTGAGCTAATATTAGAAGATTTTTCTTTAGTTAATAAGATAAAAAAAGAACTTATTAAAGGTAAGAAAATTAAAGTTGATAATATTGGAAAGTTCATTTTATTTTAAAATTAAATAAGTTAATAAAATTGATAACCCTAACAGCATCACAAAAGCATAATCATAAATAAATCCTGTTTGAAGTCTTCCTGTCTTATTAGAAATAATCTTAACTAATTTTGAAACCCCGTCAGGACCAAATTTATCTATTATTCCTATATCTCCTTTTTTCCAAAAAAATGATCCAATTTTTTTTGCTGGATTTACAAAAACTTTGTCGTAAAATTCATCAATATACCACTTGTTTAACAAAAAATTGTATAATGGCGTATTTGTATTTTTAAAATCTTCTAAAACCTTCGGACTCAAGATATACAAATAAAATGAGATAGGTATTGATATTATCACTAAGATTGGGGTAATTAATAAAAACCATAAAGGTATAACATCATGTTTTATTTCATTTAAAAAGAATATTGAACCTTGCCAAAATTCATTACTATTATGACCTATAAAAGTATTTTTAAAAAAGTATCCTGAAAATATTACCCCAATACTCAAAAAAACCAGAGGAATCAGCATTACTAACGGTGACTCATGAGTTTCGTTTATTGGTATATTTTTATTATTATAAGGTCCATGGAAAGTTTTAAAAAATAATCTCCAAGAATAAATTGATGTTAAAAATGCTGTAAAAATACCAATTGAGGCTGCATAGTTTCCTAAGGTAGAATTATTAAGGTATGCAAATTCAATAATTGCATCCTTAGAGTAAAAACCTGATAAAAAAGGAAATCCAGTTAATGCTAAAGTGCCTAACAACATAAATACATAGGTGTAGGGCAGTTTTTTTCTTACCCCTCCCATTTTTCTTATATCTTGCTCATTATTAAAAGCATGTATTACTGAACCAGCACCTAAGAATAAAAGAGCTTTAAAGAAAGCATGAGTAAATAAATGAAACATAGCAACATGATAGGCTCCAACACCAGCAGCAAAAAACATATAACCAAGTTGACTACAAGTTGAGTAAGCCACTATTTTTTTAATATCGTTCTGCACAAGAGCAACAGATGCAGCAAAAATTGCTGTAATCATTCCAATTACAGCAACCAAATTTAGAGCAAATTGAGAGTATTCAAAAAAAGGTGAGCATCTAACAACAAGAAAAACACCAGCAGTGACCATTGTTGCAGCATGAATAAGAGCTGAAACTGGTGTGGGACCCTCCATTGCGTCTGGCAACCAAGTATGAAGTAAAAATTGTGCAGATTTCCCCATTGCCCCTATAAATAGAAAAATACAAATTAAAGATATTAAATTCGATTCAAAACCAAGAAAAACTATTTTCTTTTCGGCAAACTGGCTCGTTGTTTGAAATGCCTCTTCAAAATTTATAGTACCAAAAAAGAAAAAAATTAAAAATATTGCAATAGCTAATCCAAAATCCCCTATTCTGTTAACTATAAAGGCTTTTATAGCGGCATTGTTTGCTGTCTCTTTTTTATACCAAAAACCTATCAAAAGATAAGAACATAGACCGACTCCTTCCCACCCAAAAAAAAGTTGTAAAAAATTATCTGAAACAACTAAAGCTAACATTGAAAAAGTAAATAATGATAAGTATGACATAAACCTGGGTTTGTGAGGATCATGACTCATATAGCCAATAGAATAAATATGAACTAGTGCAGATACAAAAGTTACGACAACTAACATAACTGAACTTAATGGATCAATATTAATTGACCAGTTTGCAGTGAAACCTCCAGAACTTATCCATTCAAAAATTAAATAATTTCCGTAAACATCATTTTGAATTCCGTTCCAAAAAACAAAAATTGAAAGCACTGCTGAAATACTAACAAATAAACTTGTAGAAATTTCTGCAAAATACATTGCAATAGACCTACCTAGATATCCTAGTAGAGAGCCTAATAAAGGCAAAAATAATATAGCGTATTCCATTTAACCTTTCATTCCATGGATATCTTCAACCCTGATAGAGCCTCTATTTCTATAGTAAACTACAATAATAGCTAAACCTATTGCTGCTTCAGCTGCTGCTACTGTTAAAATGAGCATAGTGAAAATTTGTCCAATTATATCACCAGTGAAGATCGAAAATGATATCAAATTAATGTTTACTGCTAATAAGATTAGCTCAATTGACATTAATATGACAATTACATTTTTTCTATTCAAAAAAATTCCAATCACTCCTAAGAAAAATATAATAGCGCCTAATGATAAATAGTGGCCTAAACCAATCTCAATCATCTATTTTTACTCCTTGATTGGATTTTACTTTTATAAGTTCAACTGCAGTGGATGGGTTTCTAGAAATTTGATTTATGTAACTTTGTTTTTTTACACCTATTCTTTCTCTAAACGTTAAAAGAATAGCTCCAATCATTGCTAATAAAAGAACTATACCAGCTAGTTGAAAGTATAAAATGTAGTCAGTATACATTACCAAACCTAATTGATGAGTGTTAGAGACGTCAGATAAAAGTAATGTGCTACTTGACATTAAATCCTCCTTGTATTTCCAGCCTCCAACTACGACTAATAGCTCTAATAGAATCAATACACTTACAATTAAACCTGTTGGTATATGTGTTGATTTTTTACCAATAAACCAAGACTGTTTTTGTTCTGCAACGTTTAACATCATTACAACAAATAGGAATAGTACGGCAACTGCTCCAACATAAACAATTAACAGGATCATTCCCAAAAATTCAGCTCCAACCATTATAAAGAGACAGCCAATCGAGATAAAATCTAATATTAGAAAGAAAACTGAATTAATAGTACTTCTAGAAGTTATTACCATTAGAGATGAAAAAATAGCTATTACAGAAAAGAAGTAAAAAAAAATTGAGTGGACTATCATTTATCTGTAAGGTTTATCTAGCTTAATATTTTTTGCTAGAACTGATTCCCATCTATCGCCATTTTCCAAAAGTTTTTCTTTATTGTAATAAAGCTCTTCTCTAGTCTCTGTTGCAAACTCAAAGTTTGGACCCTGAACAATTGCATCAACTGGGCAGGACTCCTGGCAAAGCCCGCAATATATGCATTTTAGCATATCAATGTCATAACGGGTTGTTTTTCTGCTGCCATCTGATCTTTCCGAAGACTCAATTGTGATAGCTTGAGCAGGACAAACTGCTTCGCATAATTTACAAGCAATGCATCTCTCTTCACCGTTAGGATATCTTCTAAGTGCATGCTCACCTCTCATACGGGGACTTATTGGCCCTTTCTCGAAAGGGTAATTTATGGTTTTTGATTTTCTAAATAACTCCTTAATAGCCATATATAATCCTGAAACAAATTCTACAAGAAATATGGTTTTTAATATTCTGCTCAAATTCATTAAATGTCCACCTTAGGTAATTTATCAAAATAAAATAAAAAGCTGGCAGTTAAAACGAGATAAATTAACGAAAATGGTAAAAATATTTTCCAACCTAATCTCATTAGCTGATCATATCTATATCTTGGAACTATAGCTTTAATTAGTGCAAATAATAAAAATAAAAATAAAATTTTTAGTATCATCCAAACTGGAGATGGAATTAGATTAATTGGATAAATATCCATTATTGGTAACCATCCTCCAAGAAAAAGTATTGAGCCCATCGCACACATTAAAAGTATATTTGCATACTCTCCTAACCAAAACATTGCGTACATCATTCCAGAATATTCAGTTTGGTAGCCTGCCACTAACTCTGCTTCTGCCTCTGGGAGATCAAAAGGTGGTCTATTGGTTTCTGCAAGCGCTGAAATAAAAAAAATTACAAACATCGGGAAAAGAGGTATGACATACCACAGGTCTTTTTGTGCAAGGACAATGTCATTTAAATTTAACGATCCAACACATAAAAGTACATTTATAATTATAATTCCAATGGAAACTTCGTATGAAACCATTTGTGCTGCAGATCTTATAGCGCCTAAAAAAGGATATTTTGAATTAGATGCCCATCCTCCCATTATAATTCCATAAACCCCAAGAGAAGAAACTGCAAATAAATACAAGATCCCGACATTGATATCTGCTAAAACTAAATCTTCACTCATTGGAATTACTGCCCAAGCAACCAAAGCTAATGTCATAGTTACTATTGGAGCGAGAATGAAAACTGCTTTATTGGCACTAGCTGGAATTATAATTTCTTTAAATATATATTTTAATGCATCGGCTAGAGTTTGAAAAAGCCCAAATGGCCCAACCACATTAGGCCCTCTTCTTTTTTGTACTAATCCCCATACTCTTCTATCCAACCAAACAATCATAGCAACTGACACAAGGATAGGTATGAGCAAAAAAATAATTTTGTAAATTTCTTGGCCTAAGATTTGTAAATACTCCGTCATAAATTATTAGTACCATTTTTTTTTGAACCTTGCCTAATTTGCCGACATTCGCTCATCGTTTTTGATGATCTTGAGATGGCATTAGTAAAAAAATAATCTAAATCTTTAATAATAACCTCCTGACTCATAAACTTTGCAGGTGAGCTATCAATTACAATTTCATTAAAACTAGGTAATTCATTTATTTTAGTAAAATTTGGAATTAAATTTATAACTTCTTTTCTTAATGAGTCGAAACTTGATAAATTTTCATTTTTTTCAAGAGCCTTTAAAATTAAATTGAAAATCCTCCAATCTTCAAGGGCATCACCTATTGGGTAGGAAGCTTTTTTGCACTCTTGAACTCTGCCTTCAAGATTTTCATAAAGTCCATTCTGTTCTGTAAATGCAGCACTTGGAAGAATTAAATCTGCAATTTCTGCACCTCTGTCACCATGACTTCCTTGATACACAATAAATTCATCATTTTTTTTAATATCTATATTATCAGAGCCTAAAAGGTATAATAATTTAAATTCATTATTTTCTAGTTTTTCAAAAAAAGAGTTATTCCTCTTATAATCTTTAGGTAAAATATTAAGATCTAATAAACCAACTGTTGAAGCATTTTGTGGTAAAAAGTTAAACGCATTCCAATCTTTATTTATAAAGTTATTATCTTTTAAAAATTTTTTAAAACCTTCAATTATATATTTTCCGCAATCAAGTTCTAACACTGACTCTCCGATTATAATTATAGGTTTTTTTGAAGAAGATAATTTTTTTGCAAAATTTGACTCATTATTAAATATTTTTTTAATGTCATCTGTTTTATTACCAATTATGGTGTAATTGTACGTTAGGTCACCTGGATTACCGATTGAGTAAACTGGAACTTGTTTTTGAGCAAAGACTTTTCTTATTCTTGCATTTAACATAGTAGCCTCATATCTTGGATTGGTTCCTACTAAAAGTATCAAGTCACATTCATCAATACCTTTTATAGAAGAATTAAATATATAATTGCTTTTTTCCGATGTATTGATGTAATTTTTTTTTTCTCTAAATTCTAAATTATCACTTTTTAAAGCTGAGAAAAATTTTTTAAAACTTAGAGAATTCTCTAAATTTACCATATCTCCAATATGACCTCCAATTTCGTTAGAATCTATTTTTTTTATTTTCTCAACTAAAATCGAAATAACTTCATCCCAAGTAGATTTTTGAAGTTTATTATTTTTCTTAATATAAGGAACGTCTAGCCTTTGTTTGAGTAAACCATCACATGAATATCTTGTTTTATCCGAAATCCATTCTTCATTAATATCATTGTTAAGTCTAGGTAATATTCTTTTTACTTCCCAATTGTAAGTATCAACTCTTATATTCGAACCAACAGCGTCCATAACGTCTACGCTTTCTGTTTTTTTTAATTCCCAAGGTCGAGCCTCAAATGCATATGGTTTTGAAGTGAGAGCACCAACTGGACATAAATCAATAACGTTTGCCGATAGTTCTGACTGCATTGCTTTTTCTAAGTAAGTTGTTATTTCCATATTCTCACCTCGACCTATTGCTCCAATCTCAGGTACTCCAGCAACCTCAGTCGCAAATCTCACGCACCTTGTACAATGAATGCATCTAGTCATTTGAGTTTTAATCAAAGGACCCATATATTTTTCTTTGACTTGTCTTTTGTTTTCGACAAATCTAGATTTATCTACTCCATAGTACATAGATTGATCTTGTAAATCACATTCGCCTCCTTGGTCGCAAACCGGGCAATCTAATGGGTGATTTGCAAGTAAAAATTCCATAACACCTTTCCTGGCTTTTTCCACATAGGCAGTATTGGTTTTAATATTCATACCTTCGGCTGCAGGCATTGCACAAGAGGCAATTGGTTTAGGTGATTTTTCCAACTCTACTAGACACATCCTGCAATTTCCAGCAATGGACAATTTTTCATGATAACAAAATCTAGGTATTTCAACGTTAGCTAGTTCGCAAGCTTGAAGCACTGTCATGCCTTTTTTAAATTCAATTTCGTTTCCATTGATTGTAATTTTAGGCATTCTTATTCTCCAAAAGATGTTGATCAACTAAGTAAGGATTGTCTATTTTCTTTTTAATTAAAGGTTCTTCTCTACAACGACTTTCAATCTCTTTTTTAAAGTGTCTTAATAGTCCTTGAACCGGCCATGCCGAACCTTCGCCAAAAGCACAAATTGTATGACCCTCTATTTGTTTTGTGACATCAGACAATAAATCTATATCACTAAAAGTTGCTTTTCTTTTTACTACTCTATCTAGTATTCTCCACATCCATCCTGCTCCTTCTCGGCACGGAGTACACTGTCCGCAGCTTTCATGTTTGTAAAATCTTGCTATTCTTGCCATGCAAGCGACAATATCTTGGTCTTTATTAATAACCACTATACCTGCTGTGCCTAAACCACTTTTATTTTCTATTAAAGAGTCAAAATCCATTGTTATCGTATCGCATATCTTTTTAGATAATAAAGGCATTGATGATCCGCCTGGTATAACTGCCTGGAGATTATCCCATCCTCCTATTACTCCTCCTGCATGTTTTTCAATCAAATCTTTTAAAGAAATTCCCATTTCCTCTTCAACATTACATGGATTGTTAACATTACCAGATATACAAAATATTTTTGTTCCAGTATTTTTTGGTCTACCTAAAGAAGCAAACCATTTTCCACCTCTCCTTAGAATAGTTGGAACCACAGCTATTGTTTCAACGTTATTCACAATCGTTGGACAGCCATATAAACCTACTAAAGCAGGGAAAGGAGGTTTTAATCTAGGCTGACCTTTATTTCCTTCAATACTTTCTAGCAAAGCTGTTTCTTCGCCACAAATATATGCACCCGCTCCATAATGTATATGAATGTCAAAATCCCATCCTGAACCACAAGCGTTTTTACCTAAAAAATTTTTTTCATAAGCCTGGTCAATAGCTTCTTGAAGTCTTCTTCCTTCATTAAAATACTCACCTCTTATATAAATATAGCAAACATGAGCGTTAACCGCATAACCAGCTATCAAGCATCCCTCAATCAATTTTTGTGGTTCAAATCTTAATATATCTCTATCTTTACATGTTCCAGGTTCAGACTCATCTGCATTTATAACTAAATAATGTGGGCGCGAGCCAACCTCTTTAGGTGCAAAAGACCATTTTAGACCAGTAGAGAAACCTGCGCCTCCTCTTCCTCTTAACTCAGAGGTTTTTACCTCATTTATAATCCACTCTCTTCCTTTTGAAATAATATTTTTTGTGTCTTTCCAATCATCTCTTTTAACTGCATTTTCAATTTCCCAGCCATGTTCGTTATATAAATTCTTAAATATCTTGTTTTCTGGTTTAAGCATGATTTTCTCCATTAACCTTTTGATTTTTTTCAGGTGCTGTATTTTTACGCCCTCTATAGGAACCAGGTTTTAAAGGTTTGTCTTTAATAAGTGAGTCTAAAATTTCGTTTGTACTTTTTTCATCAAGATCTTCATAGTAATCATTATTAATTTGTATCATAGGAGCGCTAACACACGCACCTAAGCACTCTACTTCCATCCACGAACAGCTGCCTTTTTTAGAAAGTTCATTTTCACGCGGTGAGATTTTCTCCTTACAAAGATTTACAATTTTATCTGCTCCACGAATTAAGCAAGGCGTTGTAGTACACACTTGAATAAAATGTTTACCAACAGGGGCTAAATTATACATGGTATAAAATGTTGCTACTTCATACACCGAAATGTAAGGAATTGATAAAAAGTTTGCTATATATTTCATAGCCGCTAATGGTATCCAGTTATTATTTTGACTTTGAGCTAAATATAAAAAAGGCATAACAGCACTTTTTTTATTTTTTATTGGGTATCTTTTTAAAATTTCCTCAGCTTTTTTCAAATTTTCCGAAGAAAATTTAAATTCTTTTGGTTGGTCATCATGTACTTTCTTTAAACTCATCTATCTACCTCTCCAAATACAATATCTAATGACCCTAGAACAGCAGGCACGTCAGCTAACATGTGGCCTCGGATCAGATAATCCATAGCTTGTAAATGTGAAAAGCCAGGTGCCCTAATTTTACATCTGTAAGGTTTATTACTTCCATCAGATATTAAATATACTCCAAACTCGCCTTTAGGAGCCTCAACTGCCGTATAAACATCACCTTTTGGAACTCTGTAACCCTCAGTAAATAATTTGAAATGATGAATTAATGCTTCCATAGATTGTTTAAGATCATCTCTACTCGGAGGTGAAATTTTACCATCTATAGATTTTACTGGACCTTTAGGGAGTCTTTCAATGCATTGTAATATAATCTTAACGCTCTCTCTCATTTCTTGAATTCTGCACAAGTAACGGTCATAGCAATCACCATTTTTTCCTATTGGAATTTTAAAGTCTAATTCGTTGTATATTTCATAAGGTTGAGATCTCCTTAAGTCCCATGGGACACCCGATCCTCTCAACATTACTCCTGAAAAACTATGATCTAAAGCTTCTTGTTTTTTTACAATTCCAATTTCAACATTTCGTTGTTTAAAAATTCGATTATCTGTGAGCAAGCCCTCTAGATCATCAATTATCTTTGGAAAAGATTTACAAAATTTTTCGATATCTTCGATCAATTTGAGTGGAATGTCTTGATGAACGCCGCCAGTTCTAAAATAGTTAGCGTGAAGTCTAGACCCTGATGCTCTTTCGTAAAATGTCATTAATGTTTCTCTTTCCTCAAATCCCCAAAGTGATGGGGTTAAAGCACCAACATCCAAAGCTTGAGTAGTAACATTAAGTATGTGGCTTAAAATTCTTCCAATTTCACAAAAAATTACCCTTATATATTTTGCTCTTATTGGAACTTCAATTTTAAGTAATTTTTCAGCTGCTAAAGCAAATGCATGTTCTTGGTTCATCGGAGCAACGTAATCTAACCTGTCAAAATAAGGTAAAGCTTGAGTGTATGTTTTTTGCTCTATGAGTTTTTCTGTCCCTCGATGTAATAATCCAATATGAGGGTCTGCTTTTTCAACAACTTCTCCATCGAGTTCTAATATTAATCTTAAAACACCGTGAGCTGCAGGATGTTGAGGACCAAAATTTAAATTTAATGATTTAGTTTTTTTTACCATCTTTTTCCATTTTTTTTACATTTTTTAAATATTCTGTCCCTTCCCATGGGCTCTCAAAGTCGAAATTTCTGTAATTTTGTTCAAGTTTAACAGGCTCATAAATAACTTTCTTTTCCTTTTCACTATATCGAACTTCATTAAAACCAGTTAAGGGAAAGTCTTTTCTTAAAGGGTGTCCTTTAAAACCATAATCAGTTAATATTCTTCTAAGATCAGGATGATTTTTAAACTTTATACCATACATATCAAACACCTCTCTTTCCATCCAATTAGCAGATGGAAATATTTTAGTTATTGAGTCAATAACTTGGTTAATTTCAAATTTAATTGAAAGTTTAAGGCGGTTATTATTTTCATGGGACAAAAAAAGATATACCAGTCTGAATCTTCTTTCTTCATCGGGATAATCAACTCCAGCTATATCAATCAATTGTCTAAACTTAAATTTTTCATCAGACTTCAGAAATTGTACTACTTGGATCAAGTCATTTTCATTTATCTCAATTAATAATTCATTATTTTCTATTAATGAGCTTTGAATTTTACTAGATAGTTCTGAATTTATTAATTTTTCCAATTTTTTAAGATAAGCTAACATATACTATCTCTGCGAGTTTCCTTCTCTTCTAATTTTTTTTTGTAATTGTAAAATACCGTATAATAAGGCTTCAGCCGAGGGTGGGCATCCCGGAATATAAATATCTACAGGCACAATTTTATCGCATCCTCTAACAACTGAGTATGAATAATGGTAGTAACCTCCTCCATTAGCGCAACTACCCATTGATACTACATATCTTGGTTCAGGCATTTGGTCGTAAACTTTTCTAAGAGCCGGCGCCATTTTATTTGTAAGTGTTCCAGCAACTATCATCACGTCGGATTGTCTTGGGGACGCTCTTGGGGCTGCTCCAAATCTTTCCAAATCGTATCTAGGCATAGAGGTTTGCATCATTTCGACCGCACAACAGGCTAGGCCAAAAGTCATCCAATGTAATGATCCTGTTCTAGCCCAGTTAATTAAATTTTCTGACGAAGTGGTTATAAATCCTTTTTCAGCAAAGTTTTTTGCTAGATCTTTAAATTCTTCTGGTATCTGTTTTTCTCTCTCTGAATTTAAATTAATTTTCATTCCCATTCTAGAGCTCCTTTTTTCCATTCATAGATAAATCCAATTGTTAAAATAGATAAAAAAATCATCATTGACCAAAATCCCAAAGCGCCTAAATTACCTAATGATATCGCCCAGGGAAAAAGAAATGCTATTTCCAAATCAAATATTATAAAAAGTATTGCTACAAGATAAAAGCGAACGTCAAACTCCATTCTAGAGTCATCAAAAGCCTCAAAGCCACATTCGTAAGCTGACAGTTTTTCAGGATCTGGATTCGATGGCGAGGCTAAATAATTAGCTACAATAAATCCAATACTTAAAAATAAGGATATAAATAAGAAAATAATTATAGATAAGTAATCTGATAAAAAGTTATAAATCATGTTTTTTTGTTAATACCTACCTTAATACCGAAGTTTAAGGATTCTTATATTAATAATGATTGTTTATAACATTTTTCATTTAAGAGTACAGGACAGATAGAAGCATTTATGTTGATCGAAATTTGTTGATTTACAACTTTCTAGATGAAAATCGTTATCAAGTAGTGGCGGGAGTGACGGGACTCGAACCCGCGACCTCCTGCGTGACAGGCAGGCGCTCTAACCAAACTGAGCTACACCCCCTTATTTAATGGTGGGCGGTAAAGGACTCGAACCTATGACCCTCTCGGTGTAAACGAGATGCTCTACCAACTGAGCTAACCGCCCTAATTAAATAAAATCGAGATATACAATAAAAACTTTATAAAGTAAAAAAGTATTTAATTTCTAGTGTAATTTATATAAATAGCAGTATTATTGAAATATTATGATTATAACTTGTAATTGTGGTGAAAAAAAATTTACGCTTCCTGATAACTCGATTCCAGCATCTGGTAGATTGGTACAATGCGGTTTTTGTGGTTTAAAATGGAAACAATTTCCTGTAGGTGAAGTTACACAACAACAATCAATCTCAAGACTACAAAAAGTAGTTGCGAAACCTCAGCCGACACAACAAAAAATACAAAAACCTAAAAAAGTAAAAAAAATTACTTCAAAAAAATCTAGAGAAATTAGTTTATACTCACCAGAATATTTAGCAAAAAAGCATGGAATTAAAATTAGCGACACAATTACTCAAAAATCTGTAAAGTCAAATGAGAAAAAAAATGTTTCTTTTGGTTTCTTCAACTCATTAATATTACTAATTTTCTTAATCATATCTATCTCACGAATTATTTATTTTACACAAGATTTTATAATTAATATTTTTCCTATTTCTGAAACTTACCTAAATTATTTCTTTGAAAGTGCGAGAAATATTTTTGAAATTTGGAAAAACTTAATTATTTAGAAATCTCTAAATCTTTAATATTGATAATATTATTCGAGAGATCAAGATTATTTTTTCTTATATCATTAAAAAAATTCCAAGCTAGAATTATTAAAGCATTATGTTTATTTTTAATTTTCTTCTTATCTTTAATAGGTATTTTAACACCAGGAATAAATTTATTATGTTTCAACTTATTGTCCTCTACTATAAAATCTATTTCATTAGATATCCCAAAAAAATTTAATGCTGTAGTTGCTTTTGCTGGAGCTCCATATCCAATAATAAGATTATTTTTTTCTTTCAACTTTTTTATATTTTTTCTTATATTTTCTCGTATCTTATAGACCTTATCTCCAAAATCTTGATAGGTCTTATATTTTTTAATTCCAAACTTTTCTTCCTCTTTAAGTAAATTTTTAACGCTCTTCTCTATTTTAGCTTTCACATCTTTTTTAATATAGACTCTTAATGAACCTCCATGAGTATCAATTCTTTCACATCTAAATATTTTTCCACCAAATTGATTGAAAAAGTTTACTAAAGAAGTAAGAGACCAATAGTTGTAATGTTCGTGATAAATGTTATCAAAAGTAAGATCTTTCAGAGTGTTCATCAAATATTGTATTTCAATGACTATAGTTCCTTTTTTATTAAGCAGTTTAAACATACATTCAGCCATCTCTCTTAGCTTGTCTGAATGCGCAAATACATTTGACGCTAAAATTAAGTCTGCGTTTTTTTTTATTTTTTTTAAGTTCTTTTTTTCTAAAAATCCATTAAAAGTTTTTATTCTATTTTTATTAGCTAATTTTGCTAAATTTTTAGCTGGCTCGACACCTAAAACCTTTTTAAAACCCAGTTCTAAAAATGGTTTTAATGCAATTCCGTCATTGCTTCCAATGTCTATTATATATGATTTTTTTTTATTTAAATTTAATTCTTTAAAATATTTTTTTGCTGCATTGAGAAAATGATCTCTCGTTACTTTTGATGTAGACGAAGTATATAAATAATTTGCAAACATTTTTTTTGGATCTACTGAAACTGATAATTGACAATTGTAACATTTTTCACAGAAATTCATCTCCAAAGGATAAAACTCACATTTGTCGTTTGCTTTTTTAAGAAGATTATTTGCTAAAGGCTGATAACCCAAAGAAACTACTCTTTTCAAATTTTCATTTCCGCAGGATCTACATTCAAATTTATAAGATTGTATTAAAAGGTTCTTTTCTTTTTCATCAACAAATGTATGTTTAATCGTATGGGTAATGCCATAATTTTCATGATCTCTTTCACCTCTTACTAAATTTAAAAAAGTTGTGTCTTTTGTAAATACCATTGCATGAGCAACGTTCGGTTTAATTACTGAAAGTTGGCCTGCATTTACAACTTTTGTAATTTTTGGCTCGTTTGAATTTATAATATTCTGATATACCTCTATTATTTGACCTTTAGTAAATAAACATTTCTGCTCTTGTTGTGGGTGGTAATGGTTGGCTCTTACTGTACCTTTTTTTGATTGAATTAGTCCTATTAAATTCACTGGTTCAGTTAATTCGTGGTTGCTAATCATACCTCTTCTATCAATATATAAATCCTCACCGTCTCTTACATACTCTAAATCTTTAATAAACTTTTGTTTCGACCATTTATGTATCATTTCTTTAATACTCTCATCGATGTTATAAAGAAATTTAAATCCAGTTTTCAAAAGTTTTTTATTTGATAAAGAAAAACCTAAATTTGGTACTTCATCGTTAGTTTCTTTTAATTCAATTTTAGGATTGTGTTTTTTACAAATTTTTGCAACTTCTTTAACAGTTAATGTATCTTTGGTTAAATTAAAGGTTTGAGATTTGATTTTATCTTTTTCTTCCATGAATTTAAAGCACCTAGCAACATCAATCAAAGGCACCAAACTTTTAATTTGTCTGCCGCCAGCGAATAATTTTAATGTTCCATTTTGAGATGCAATTTTGCAAAAATGATTTGTCATTATATCAATACGCATAGTATCTGTTGAATAGCCATATACAGATCCAAGCCTTAAAATTATATAATTTTTTCCTGAGTCTTTTAATTGATTTTCATTAATTGCTTTTGAATTAGAATAAGATAGAACTGGTTGCGTAGTTTCGTTCTCACCAATGTCTGTTTTAACTTTATTAATACCCTCAAAAACGACATGTGTTGATGGGAAGATGATTTTACACTTATCATTTATTGCTTCCAAAATATTTTTAGTTCCAATAACCCCGACTTTATGAATTTTTTCATCGTGTGACTTACTTGACTCTGTTTTAGTCCTTGGAACGTCCGTTATTCCAGCTAAATGATGAACAACATCTGCATCTTTAAAATTGTTGTCTACAAAATCTTTATTTAAAATATCTCCCTGGATAAACTCCATATTCCATTTTCTGATTTGATTCACTCTTTCAGATATAAACCTGTTATCAACGATTATAACTTTGTGATGCCAGCTATAACCTGAATAAATTTTACACAGTTCTGTACCGATATAACCAAGACCACCAGTAATAATGATTTTCTTTTTCATACAAATTTAATTTATTTACTTATAATATATTGTATTATAACTCAAATATCATGAACATATATGACTGCTTTATGTATTTTGATGAGGATTTACTTTTAGATTTAAGGTTAAATCATCTAGATCAGTATGTAAAAAAATTCATAATTACTGAGGCAACTTACACCCATAATGGTGCCAAAAAAGATTTAAAATTCGATATTAGTAAATTTTCAAAGTTTAAAGATAAGATCAATTATATCGTAGTAGATAAACAACCGGAAAATATTTTAAAACTTGAGGACGGAGAGTCAAAACATAAAAGAGGAGAAAAACTTATCTTAAATGGTATGGCAAGAGATTATTTTCAAAGAGAAAATTTGTATAGAGGCTTGGATGATGTTTCAGATGAAGATTTAATTTTAATAAGTGATTTAGATGAAATTCCTAATCTTTCAGTTCTAGAATTTTCGAAGATAAATAATAATATTCTAATCTTCGAGCAAAAAATGTTTTATTATAAACTTAATTTATTTTATGGTGACTTTATTTGGCATGGAACAAAAGCAGTTAAAAAAAAAAATTTTCAATCTCCGCAGTGGTTAAGAAATATAAAAGGGAAAAAATATTCAAAATGGAGAATTGATACTTTTTTTTCAAAAAAAAAATATTCAAATCTCCATTTTATTAAAAACGGAGGGTGGCATTTCACTTGTTTAAGAACAGCAGAAGAATTAGAAAAAAAACTCCTTAATTTTGCTCATCATTACGAATTTGAAGAAAGCGGTTTAAAAATTCAAGATCTCAAAAAACTTATCTCGGAAAAAAGAGTTATGTACGATCACAACATTGATCAAAGAGGATATAAGTGGTCAGGTAAGTCAATTTTAAAAAAGATTGATGAAAAAGAATTACCAAGTTATGTTTTTTCTAATTTAGATAAGTATAAAGAATGGTTAGATTAAAAGATTTCTTAATGAGTGCTCAGTTCTTCTTTCGTTTTTTCTTTTTTAGAAATTTGATCAACTTCTACCCATTCTACTCTTTTGAGCGGTTTTGTTAGAGCAACTTTTAATACTTCATCAACATTTTTAACTGTAATTATTTCCATGGAGTCTAATATTGTTTTTGGAACTTCAACTAAATCTTTTTTATTTTCAATAGGAATTAAAACCTTTTTTATACCTGCCCTATGTGCTGCTAAAAGTTTTTCTTTCAAGCCACCTATTTGAAGAACTAAACCTCTTAATGTAATTTCTCCAGTCATCGCTACATTTTTATTTACTGGAATTTCTGTAATAGCAGAAATTATAGAAGTCACCATCCCAACTCCTGCTGAAGGACCATCTTTAGGAGTAGCCCCTTCAGGAACATGAATATGGAAGTCTTTTTTATCAAATATTGGAGGAATTATTCCATACTCTAAACTTTTAGATCTTATATAAGATTTTGCAGCTTTGACTGACTCTTGCATTACATCGCCGAGTTTTCCAGTAATTTGCATTTTTCCTTTACCAGGCATAATTGCTGACTCTATTTTTAATATTTCGCCACCAACTTCAGTCCACGCTAAACCCGTTACTACTCCTACTCTATTCTCCTCCTCTATTTCACCATAATTAAATTTCTGAACACCTAGCAAAGTTTTTAAATCAGTATCTTTAATTGGATTATTGATTTTCTCTTTATTATCAATTTTCTTTACTAATTTTCTAGCAATTTTGGATATCTCCCTTTCAAGATTTCTCACGCCAGACTCTCTGGTGTAATGTCTTATAATTTTTCTATTAATATTTTCATCTATTGCCCACTCATCTTTCTTGAGGCCATTATTTTTACTTTGATTTGGTATTAAAAATTTTTGAGAAATATTTACTTTTTCATCTTCCGTGTAGCCAGATAATCTAATTACTTCCATTCTATCTAGAAGAGGAGGAAGTATATTAAGTGTATTTGCAGTAGTTACAAACATGACGTCTGATAGATCATAATCAACTTCTAAATAATGATCGTTGAACTCTTTATTTTGTTCAGGATCTAATGCTTCAAGTAGAGCTGAGGAAGGATCACCTCTGTAATCATTTCCAACTTTATCAATTTCATCTAGTAAAAATAAAGGATTTTTTGTACCAGCTTTTTTCATCATTTGAATAATTTTTCCTGGCAATGAACCAATATAAGTTCTTCTGTGCCCTCTAATTTCAGCTTCATCTCTAATACCACCAAGGGAAATTCTGATAAATTTCCTATTAGTTGCTTTTGCTATAGATTTACCTAATGATGTTTTGCCAACTCCTGGGGGTCCTACCAAACATAAAATTGGACCTTTCATTTTTTGTATCCTTTTTTGAACAGCTAAAAACTCAATTATTCTCTCTTTGACTTTTTCCAGCCCGTAATGATCCTCATCCAAAATTTTTTGGGCATTATTTAAATCAGTGTTAATTTTAGATTTATTTGACCACGGAAGTTCAGTCATCCAATCTAAATAGTTTCTAACAACAGTTGCTTCTGCAGACATAGGGCTCATTGACTTAAGTTTTTTCAATTCTGATAAACATTTTTCTTTTGCTAATTTTGGCATTTTTGCGTCATTAATAGCTTTAGATAAAGTTGTTAATTCATCTTTACCTTCATCAATTTCTCCAAGTTCTTTTTGAATAGCTTTTAATTGTTCATTTAAATAATACTCCCTCTGTGTTTTTTCCATTTGGTTTTTTACTCTTCCACGGATTTTTTTCTCAACTGTCAGAACGCTTGTTTCTTTTTCAATAATAGAGTGAATTTTTTCTAGCCTTTTTTTTAAATCTGTTATTTCAAGAAGTTCTTGCTTCTCAAAAATTTGGATATTTAGATTTGAGGAAATAATGTTTGATATTTGAGATGCATTATTACTATTTTTTAAATTATTAGATCCTTCATTAAAATCCTTTTTATTTAAAACTTGCAATCTTTCAAATTTTTTTACTAATCCCATAGCCATTTGATCAAGATCGTTTGATAAATTTTGGTCTTCTACAATCTCAACTTCGCATGTTAGATATTTAGCACTATCCTCTTTATATTTTAAAATTTTTATTCTTTTTTCTCCCTCGACTAAAACTTTGACTGTTCCATCTGGAAGTTTTAAAAGTTGTAGAATTTTGCTTAGACAACCGTATTGATATAAATCTTTACTCTCAGGGTCGTCAACTTCAGAGTTTTTTTGAGTTACCAAAACTATCGACTTGTCAGATTTCATTACTTCTTGTAGCGCTTTAATTGATTTTTCTCTTCCGACGAACAAAGGAACCACCATTGATGGAAAAATTACAATATCTCTTAATGGCAGGACAGGTTTTAAATAAGAAGTTTTCATATATTATTAATATGGCAATAAATACAACAATTTCAAGGAACAAATTTAATTTATGCTACAGATGTTGATGCTTTTTTCCCATATGTGACAATGGGTTCTGATAGACCTTTGGCTGAAGAACTGTCGACCGTGACTTTAGCAACATTTTCTAAATCAGGCAATTCAAACATTGTTTTAAGAAGAATATTTTCAAGTATAGATCTTAATCCTCTCGCTCCAGTTTTTTTTGAAATAGCTTTTTTTGCGATTTCTGATATTGCATCTTGTTTAAATTCTAATTCTACATTTTCAAATTCAAATAACCTCTGGTATTGTTTAATTAGAGAGTTCTTAGGCTCTAACAAGATTTTTACTAGTGATTTCTCATCTAAATCATCTAAGGTTGCTATTATTGGCATCCTTCCTATAAATTCTGGAATAAGTCCGTATTTAATTAAGTCTTCTGGTTCTAATAGTTTCATTATTTCAGAAAGTGTCTGCTCTTTATAATTTTTAACTTTTGCACCGAAACCTATTGAACTGCCTTTTCCTCTACTATCAATTAATTTATCTAAGCCAGCGAATGCCCCTCCACATATAAATAAAATGTTTGTAGTATCAACTTGTAAAAACTCTTGTTGCGGGTGTTTTCTACCTCCTTGAGGTGGCACACTTGCAATTGTACCTTCCATTATCTTTAACAAAGCCTGCTGTACTCCCTCACCAGAAACGTCTCGTGTGATTGAAGGATTTTCAGATTTTCTACTAATCTTATCTACTTCATCAATGTAAACTATTCCTCTTTGAGCTTTCTCTACGTTATAATCAGCGGCCTGAAGAAGTTTTAAAATTATATTTTCTACATCTTCTCCCACGTAACCTGCCTCTGTTAAAGTAGTTGCATCAGCCATCGTAAAAGGAACATCTAATATTCTTGCTAAAGTTTGTGCTAGTAATGTTTTTCCACATCCTGTTGGTCCAACCAAAAGAATATTTGATTTAGACAATTCAACATCTTTATTGTTTTTTGTCTCGTGATTTAGTCTCTTATAATGATTGTGAACTGCAACAGATAATATCTCTTTAGCTAGTTTTTGACCTATTACGTAATCGTCAAGAACATTACAAATTTCTTTTGGAGATGGAACTCCGTCTTGATGTTTTACCAGTGAACTTTTATTTTCCTCTTTAATAATGTCCATACAAAGTTCAACACACTCATCGCATATGAAAACCGTAGGTCCAGCTATAAGCTTTCTTACTTCGTGTTGGCTTTTGCCACAGAAAGAACAATATAAAATATTTTTGTTATTTTTTTCAGTCATATCGAATCAATTTTTAATATAATTCTCAAAACAACACTTATCAAGCTGAAGTTGTATGTATGGCTATATATTGTGGTTTATTTTCTTTTTTCCACAACCGAGTCTATTAAACCAAATTTTTTAGCTTCCTCAGCTGTCATGAAATTATCTCTCTCAAGTGCTTCAGATATCTCGTTAATAGATTTGCCGGTATGTTTCGAATAAATTTTATTTAGTCTTTCTTTTAATGACATAATTTCTTTTGCGTGAATTTGAATATCAGTGGCCTGGCCTTGGAAACCAGCTGAAGGTTGGTGAACCATTATTCTAGAGTTAGGTAAAGAATACCTTTTTCCTTTTTCCCCAGCTGCAAGTAAAAAAGAACCCATAGATGAAGCTTGACCTATGCAGAGTGTAGAAACTGGAGAGTTTATGTATTGCATTGTGTCGTATATCCCTAATCCCGCTGTTACTAATCCACCTGGACTATTAATGTAAAAGTTAATTTCTTTATTAGGGTTTTCAGACTCAAGAAATAGTAATTGCGCAGTTACTAAAGAAGCAACAGCATCATTAACTGGACCAACCAAAAAGACTATTCTCTCTTTTAGAAGTCTCGAATATATATCATAAGCCCTTTCACCTTTGCTTGTTTGTTCGACAACCATAGGAATTAAACTATTCATTTTTTCTTCTAATTCACGACTCATAATTGTTTTATACAACTATTGATTACTTTTTACTAATTTTTTTTGTTTTTGGGTTATCTTTATTCGATGATTTAGTTTTTTGTGATGGTTGATTGTCTATATTTGGTTTATTAAATTCAGAAATAATTTTCTCAGCCTCTTTTGTGTCAATTTCTTTTTCATTAAGTTTAATTTTTGATTTTATCAGTTCAATAATTTTTTCTTCGTATAAAGAACCTCTTAAGCTTTGAGAAGCACTTGGGTTTTTTTGATAATAATCAAGCACCATTTTTTCTTGCCCTGGCATACCTTTAATTTGTTTTTGAATTTCAGCTCTCACCTCATCGTCTGAAACTTTTAAATTATTTTTTTCACCAAATTCATTTAAAATCAATCCCAGCTTAATCCTAGATTTTGCTATTTTTTCATTATTTAATTTATGTTTTTCCTTTTCCTCAGGTTTTAAATTCTTAGTCATTAAACTTATTTCTTGTTCAATTAAATTTTTTGGCAAATCTAATTCATGCGTTTTTTCAATTTGATCCAAAATTTCTTTTTTTGTAATTGAGTTAAGTGCTTGTGAATATTGGCTTGAAATCTGTTTTTCAATTAAATTTTTTAAATCGCTAATATCTTTAGCTCCCATCATTTTAGCAAATTTATCATCAATTTTATTCTCAACTGGTTTTTTAATATTTGAAATTGTACATTCAAATATTGTTTTTTTATTTGCCAACTCTTTTTTCGGATGGTTCGAAGGCAGAACAGCATCAACAAGTTTTTTATCTCCCTTTTTGATCCCTATTAGCTGCTCGTCAAAACCTTTCAAAAATAAATCTTTACCTAGCTCTATCTGAACACCTTTTCCTTCACTTCCGTCAAACTTAACTCCATCAGCAGTAGCTGAATAATCAAAAATTATCTGATCTCCTTTTATGGCTTTTTCATCCTCTTTTTTATCTTCGAACTGCTTATTTTGATTTGAAATTTCTTTAAGTTTTTCCTCGATAATCTTTTTTTCAATTTTGATTTTGTAATCATTTGCTTTAAATTTATCTAAAGATTTTAGTTCTATTTTTGGCAAACAGTCGATCTGTAATTCATAATTTAAATCTTTACCTTCGCCGAATTGTTTAAGATCTATCTTTGGTTGTCCTGCTACTTTTATTTTTTTATCTGTAATTGCTTTTGATGATGTTTCCCTTAAAATTTTATCAATAACTTCTCCATAAATTGATTTTCCAAATTGACTTTTAATTACTGATGAGGGTACTTTACCTGGGCGAAAACCTTTTAAAGAAACTTCTGACTGAAGCTCAGACAATCTTTCTTCCATTTTTTGTTGAATAGTTTTTTTGTCAACTACAACTGACAAAACCATTCTTAAACCTTTTTTTGATTGAACTTCAATTTTCATAATTTTTGGTGGGCAAGAAGAGACTCGAACTCTTAAGCCTTGCGGCACTGGTTTCTAAGACCAGCGCGTATACCAATTCCGCCACTTGCCCTTATAATCAGTCAATGATTTATATATTAATTTAATTTTTTGTAAAACGATAAAGTCTCAAATATATAGTCATATAAATCAAAATTAATATAAAAAACCAACTTCTACTTAAAATAGGATTATCTTGAAAATACAACCCGGGTATAATCAAAATTAAATAAACTAAATTAATTAATATTGAATTAAGATAATTTGCTTTATTTTTTCCAAAAGATGGTGAAATTCTATAAAAAATCAGCATATGTAAGTGTTGTTTGTCAGGATATATTGGAGATTTTTTTTGAAAGATTTTTCTAAAAAACGAAAAAAAAACCTCAAAGAAAAGATAAAATAGCAAAGTACAGAAAAAAAATGATGAAACATTTGGATTTAAATTATTTGTTATAATTGAATTTAAACCTGCCAAAGAACCCATTAAATATGCTCCACTATCTCCAAGAAAAATTTTTGCATTAGGAAAGTTAAATAATAAAAAAGAAAGCAAAATAATAATTTGAGAAATTAATAAAATCGAAAATTCTATATTTGAGCTATTAATGTTTATGTAAGTTAAAATTATATTAATAATTAATAAATTTATAGCTAATAATCCATTAAAACCATCAATCAGGTTTGCGCCATTAATTATGAATAAAAAACATAAAAGAACAAAAATTGCTGAAAAAATATCTATATTAAGAGCTAGCGTTAAAAAAGGAATATCAATATTGAAGATTTTAATAGGTAAAAAATAAATTATAATAAATAAAGATATAATCATTATTGCGAGTCTTCTAGATGGTTTTACCTTTATTTTTAAATCATCTAAAAAACCCACAAAAAACATTGCGAAACTAATTGCTATGTAGTCGTATAAAATTTTAGAGTATAAAAGATAATAAATTCCAAAGAAAACACTTAGTGAAATAATGATTGCTAAACCTCCACCTCTAGATACAGGAGTTTCATGAAAAGCTTGTGGTTTCTCAAGATCTATATCTAGTAATGCCCCATTATTTATTTTATTAGAAAATTTGCTGATAATTAAAAAGGTAAAGAAACTTATCAGAGCAAATATAGATAAAAAACTTGCCTCAATTGACTCCGTTCCCATTTAATTCTTTGATCCTTTGTTGTTTTTTTTAAAAATATAGATACCTAAAAGGATTATAACTAATGAGAATAAAACTCTCCATGTAATTATTTCATCCATAACAAAATATCCAAATATTACCCCGAAAATTGGAATTAAATAAGCAACCTGAGTTTGAAAAACTAAGCCATTTACTGTTAAAATTCTAAATCTAATTAACCAGG
The DNA here is from genome assembly GCA_902535255.1 of uncultured Pelagibacteraceae bacterium. GTDB lineage: Bacteria > Pseudomonadota > Alphaproteobacteria > Pelagibacterales > Pelagibacteraceae > Pelagilacustribacter. Next base: position 55,578 of record CACASQ010000002.1, on the reverse strand, counting down.
CTAAACCTGTGGCTATCACACCTAAATATAATAATGAAATTGTAGAAGCAAGTGTAGGGTTAGAGTCCCAAGGTGACTCAATTATTAATGAACAAGGTAATAGGAAAATTACAGACCATATCGTTGTGGAAGTTGTAACATTTTCGTTTTTTTTATTTCTAAGTTTTAAAGTTAACAGACCACCTATACAGTAAAAAGTTGAGCCTAAAATTGTAATCAAGGCATAAATATAATTATCGCTATTTATAATTACTTTATCAAAAAATAATAATATAATTCCACTAAAACCAATAAGAACTCCAAAAGATTTGAGAAAAGAAAGTTTCTCATCCTTTATAAAAAAATGAGCTAAAACTGAGCCGCTCAATGGAGTAGTGCTCATTAGAATAGCTGCTAAATAACTGTTAATTTTAGCTGTGCCTATTGCAATTAGAACAAAAGGTATAGCTATATTAGTTAATCCTATTAAAGCATATCTATTCCAATTTTTACTGAAAGCCTCTATTCTAATTTTTTTTAGTTTACATAGAATTATTAGTGGTATGCTTGCGAAAATAACTCTAACTAAAGCTAGTGTTATCGGATCATAAGAATAAGTGGCAATTTTTATGTTAAAAAAAGCAGAGCCCCAAATTATGGCTAATAAAATAAGTAAAGTTAAATCTAGAGTATTGGCTTCTCTCATTTCAATTCTGGATTGTATTTATGTATAAATTGCATACCTCATATCAGTTTTTAATTGTTCTTACAAAAAATTTCATTATATATGTTTCGATTATTAAATTTCTTAAAAATAGAGGTTAACCAAATGAGTGCTAAAGATATATTAAAGCTTATCAAAGATAAACAAGTTGAATACGTAGATTTAAGATTTACTGATCCGAGAGGTAAATTGCAACACGTAACTCAGGACTTGTTGACTGTAAATGAGGATATGCTTAATGATGGAATTTTCTTTGACGGTTCCTCTATAGCTGGTTGGAAAGCAATCAATGAGTCAGATATGATTTTAAAACCCGATCTAACTAGCAGTTTTATTGACCCGTTTTTTTCACATACCACATTATCTCTTTTTTGTGACGTAATGGATCCAATTTCTAAAACATTTTATGAAAGAGATCCACGTTCAACAGCAAAAAAAGCAGAGGAATATCTTAAAAAAACTAAGATAGGAGATAAAGCTTATTTTGGTCCTGAACCAGAGTTTTTTGTGTTTGATGATGTAAGGTTCTCTAACCAAATGAATAAGGTAAGTTATGAAGTTGATAGTGCCGAAGGTCCTTATAATACTGGAAAAGTTTACGAAAATGGAAATATGGGACACAGGCCAAAAGTTAAAGGAGGGTACTTCCCTGTGCCACCAGTTGATAGCGCACAAGATTTAAGATCCGAATGTTTAAAAGCGATGAAAGATATGGGTGTCAAAGTTGAAAAGCATCACCATGAAGTTGCACCTAGTCAACATGAACTTGGAACTTTATTTAATACTTTAGTTAATCAAGGCGATGCTATGCAAATTTACAAATATGCAGTCCATAATGTAGCTCACTCTTTTGGTAAAACTGCTACTTTCATGCCTAAACCGGTAAAGAACGATAACGGTTCAGGAATGCACGTACATCAATCAATTTTTAGTGGTGAAAAACCGCTATTTGCTGGAGATAAATACGCTGGGTTATCCGATACATGTTTATATTATATCGGTGGCATTATTAAGCATGCAAGAGCACTAAATGCTTTTTCAAACGCTTCTACAAATAGTTACAAACGTCTAATTCCTGGATTTGAAGCTCCAGTGCTTTTAGCATATTCATCTAGAAATAGATCAGCAAGTTGCAGGATACCATTTAGTGATAGTAAAAAAGGTAAAAGAGTGGAGGTAAGATTTGGAGATGCGTCTGGTAATCCATATTTAACCTTTGCATCTATGCTTATGGCTGGGATAGACGGCATAAAAAATAAAATTAAGCCTGGTAAACCAATGGATCAAGACTTATATGCGCTAGGCCCCGAAGAACTAAAAGGAATTCCCACTGTGTGTTCGTCTTTACGTCAAGCTTGTGTTGCATTAGATGAAGATAGAAAATTTTTAACTGAAGGTGGCGTTTTTACTGATGATCAAATAAACGCCTACATTGACTTGAAAATGGAGGAAGTGAACAACTTTCAAGATACTCCTCATCCCATTGAGTATGAAATGTACTATAGTTGTTAATTTTTATATTTAATATTTTTAAGAAAATTATATACAGCTTTTCTCTTTTCTCTCTTAGCCTCATCTAAAGGTGTAGCTCCCCATCTATCACGAACAAACAATGGGTGTCCATGAGAGACTAAATACTCAACTACCTCTAAACAACCCTCAGCAGCTGCAAGATGTAAAGCCGTCCTAGAATCATAGTCTCCTGCATGTATAGGTACTCCTTTTGCAATTAAGGTTCGAACACCCTCAACGTTATTTTCATAAGCAGCGAATAGTAATTCAATTACTGCCAATTCATCATCATAAATTGCCATTTTATCTGTCTTTCCATTTGGGTCCTCTACTAAATGTGATGCTTGAGTATAATTAATATCAAGTTTTTCGTATTCTTTTACAATATCTTTATGGTTATTATTTTTTGCATCGAAATAACCATAGCCTCCCCAACGATCAGGAATTGGTTTAACACCTTGTTTAAGTAAAAATTTAACTGCTTCAAGCTGACCTTCTGCTGATGCTAAATGTAAAGGTGTTCTCATATCGTAATCTCCAATTTGAAGATCTCTTTGTTCACTCACTAGTCGTTCCAATGTTCTAATATTGCCGTTACTTGCTGCCCAAATAGCTTCTCCACAACTATTGGCACGCCACTTTGAAATCGGTATTTTTGGATCAAGACGGTCTGTATCTGTCATTGTACCATCAAAAGTATGAACTAAATATTTCGACGTAATTTTTTTTGCCATTTCAATTCCTCTCACACTATTACCTTGTTTATCTAAACGAGGAGAGAAAATACATATTCCCATTAATCTTGGAACTATCAATATAACTCCTCCTCCTACTCCACTTTTAGCTGGTAATCCCACTTGTTGAAAGAATGTACCACTGGCGTTATACATTCCACTAGTTTGTAAAACAGGTAAACAGTTTCTTACTGTTTTCTGACTTAACACACGATCTTGAGAAATAGGGCAAACACCACTATTTGCAAGTGTAGCAGCAGCTGTTGCAAAATTTACTGAGGTCATCTCTAATGAACATATGCTAAAATAAAGTTTAAGAGCTTCTGTGACTGCAGGTTCAGAGTAAAAATCAAATTCATCTTGATCGGGATGAATGTCGTTATGCAACTTAGTTTTAGTATGAGGTAAATTACCTGTAGCCATCAAAAGATAACCCATGGCAATATTATTATATCCTGTAAAATTTTCCTGTCGTGCCATATCTTTATTAAATCTAGGTAACTTAGCACTAAATTCATCATTTGGAGACCAACCTATTAATCTTCCAAATTGTTGTCTTATATATCTTAATCTTTGACTGTGGGAGTTTTCTGGTTCTATAAGGCCTGCTGTCATTATAGCGCCAGCGTTTACCATTGGATTAAAAGGTATGCGATTAAGTTGACCGACAGCAGTTTTAGCTAATAGAGTAAGATCATCAAATTGTCTTCCTGAAGGTTCTTGACCAACATGTTCATGAACTTTTTCTAGTCCTAATTTTTCCATTGCAAAGCAGTAATTAAAAGGTTTACACATAGATTGAATTGAAAAATCAACTTCACTGTCTCCTCTTTGATATATTTGACCATCTGTTGTAACAATAGCAACACCGAATTGGTCTGGATCAACATTTGCTAGTGGTGGGATATACGAGGCCAACTCTCCTGATTTTATTTTTTTAACCTCATCAAACATGTTGTCTAAATTTTTTGCAAAGTAGCTAAAGTCTGGTATCGATAGTTCACCTCGTAATGCTTTTTCAACAATCAACTCCGAACTTCGAATAATCTCAATAAAGTCTTCAAATACGACTCTATCACCATGGGCATCTAAATTTTGAAATAAATTATATAATCTTTTATCTTTAGCTTTCAAGCCTGAGTTTAACAAAACATCTTTAAATTTTTTTACCGAAATTATTTCACTATCTTTCTCACATAGAGAGAAAAATATATTTGCTTCTCTTTTAGACTTAGCTTTTAGCTTATCTAGTAGAGACAATTTATTTTTATAAGAAGTAGTTTTCATATAACATAATTAAGTTAATAATTTAATTTATATAAAACAACCCTTAATCTTTTTTTGGTATTAAGCTATTTTGAAGGACTCTCCACATCCACAACGTTCAGTTTCATTAGGATTTTTAAATATAAATTGTGAAGAAAATTTTTCCTGTTTATAATCCATTTCTGTACCTATTAAATACATTATTGCTTGTGGATCTATAAAAACTTTTACTCCTTTGTCTTCAATGACCTCTTCATTTGGTTTAACTTCTTTCGCATATTCCATAACATAAGACATTCCTGCGCATCCGCCAGACGTTACTCCTACCCTAACACCTATCGCAGACTTTTCAGCTTTAGACATAATTTGTTTAATTCTCTCTGCTGCATTATCGCTTAATCTAATTACCTGTTCACTCATAAATTTAATTCTAATTTTGCCGCTTCTGACATTTTATCTTTTGTCCAAGGGGGATCCCAAACTAATTTTAAATTCACATCATTTATCCCCTCAATTTTTAATATATTCTCTTTAACTGAGTTTGGCAAACTTTCAGCTACAGGACAATTAGGTGAAGTTAGTGTCATTTCAATTATCACTTTATTTTCCTCATTTACTTCGATTTTATATATTAAACCCAATTCATAAATATTAACTGGGATTTCTGGATCGTAAATTTTTTTGATTTCAGTAATAATTTTTTCTTTCAACTTACTCATTATTTTAAACCTTTTTTTCTAGTGCCGATAGAAGTGTATGCCAGGCCATAGTCGCACATTTAATTCTCATTGGAAATTCTTGAACACCAGATAAAGAGGAAATAGTTGTAATTTGATCTTCAGAGAGACTATTTAGGGTTATTTTTGATTTATTTTTTAGCATATTTAAAAAATCGTTAGTAACTTTTTTTGAGAAATGTAAATCTCTTCCTTTTAAAGTATCTGTAAGTATTGAGGCTGATGCCAAAGAAATAGCACATCCCTCACCTTCAAAACTTAGACCTGAAATGTTTTTATTTTTATCTAATTTTAAATAGATATGAACTTTATCTCCACAGAGAGTATTATGCGCTTTTGCATCATGGTTATAACCCTCACACTTTCCCTTATTTCTAGGATTCTTTGCATGATCTAAAATAATTTCTTGATATAATTCTTTTAGTTCCATTTAAATCTGAAATACTTTTTTACATTTATTAATTGACTCACTTAAAACGTCAATATCTTCTTTATCATTATAAACTCCAATAGAAGCCCTAGCTGATGCTGAAATTCCAAGTTTATCGTGTAAAATTTGACAACAGTGGTGGCCTGCTCTTATAGCTACTCCATCATCATCTAAAATTGTTGCTATATCATGTGGGTGAATTCCTTTAATAGTAAACGATATTATAGATGCTCTATTTTTTGGATTACCAATAATATTTATTGAATTATCTTTTCTTAATTTCTCTAGTCCATATTCAAGTATATCGCTTTCATGTTGTTCTATATTTTTAATTCCTAAATTCTGAATGAACTTTATAGATTTTGCAAATGCTACGACTTCTGCGGTTTGCATAGTCCCTGCTTCAAATTTTGTGGGTGAATCTGCGTAAGTTATTTCATCTTTTTTAACTTCACTAATCATACCACCGCCTCCTTGGTATGGTGGTAATTTATCAACCCAATTTTTTTTAGCATAAAGAACGCCAAGTCCGTTCGGGCCATACATCTTATGACAAGAAATAGCATAAAAATCACATCCTAAATTTTGAATGTCAAGAAATGAGTGGGGAGCTCCTTGTGTCCCATCAATTAAAACAGGGATGTTTTTTGATTTGGCTAAATCAATAATCTTTTTTACAGGCATAACAGTACCTGTGACATTTGAAATATGCGTAAATGCAATTATTTTAGTTTTTTCAGTAATTTGTTTTTTAAACTCATCTACATTAATTTCCCCGTCTTCATTTACAGACGCAAATTTTATTACAGCCCCCTTTTTTTTTCTAAGATAATGCCATGGCACATAGTTTGAGTGATGCTCTAACTCTGTAATTAGAATTTCATCTCCAGTATTTATATATTTTTCTCCATATGTATTGGCCACTAAATTTATTGCCTCTGTAGCCCCTTTCGTAAAAATAATTTCTTCTCTGTGTTTGGCATTAATGTAAGATTTCATTAGGTCTCTAGTTTCCTCAAATTTATTAGTAGCCTTAACCGCTAATGTATGCACGCTCCTTCCTACGTTAGAAAATTCTGTTTCATAAAACCTTGAAATCTCATCAATTACTATTTTTGGTTTTTGTGAAGAGTTAGCGCTATCTAAATATATTAAAGGCTTTCCTTTAATTTTTTGTTTAAAAATAGGAAATTTTGATTTTATGTTTCTAAATTCCATCGATCTGTTCCTCTATGCTTTTTTCAAGAAGGGCCTTAAGTTTTGTCTCAGGTATATTTTCAAAAATCTCATTAAGAAAACCATTTATCAAAAGCTTTTTTGCTATCGATTGTTCAATTCCTCTTGTCTTTAAATAGTAAATAGCTTCTGGGTCTATACTTCCTGAAGTAGATCCATGGGAACATTTTACATCATCAGCATATATTTCTAACTCTGGTTTAGCATTGAACTCAGCTTGATCATCTAGAATAAGAGCTTTACTCAACTGGTATGCATCTGTTTTTTGAGCGATATCTTTAACAAATATTTTACCTTGATAAACTCCATTGCTATCATTTTCTAAAACATTTTTAATTTTTTGGTAACTTTTACATCTAGGAGCAAGGTGATTCACTCGGGTTTTTATTTCTTGATGTTCGCCTTTACCCAGACATAATCCAGAAATTACATAACAATTACTGTTTTCTTTATTTAAATTTATATCTAATTCTATTTTATTAAATTTCAATCCAGAGCTTAATATAAAATTTTGGTAGCTAGAGTTATACCCTTGTGTTCCAGATATATTTTTATAAAAATATCCATCACTTTTCCTCTTTTGAATTGTGATACTTTTAAGAACTGAGTTATCGTTTATTTCAACGTTTTCGAAAGTGTTTTTTATGAATTTACTTTTTTCATTAATATTATATTCGATTAAGGTTAATTCGCTATTTTGGTTTAGTTTAATTTTGTTTGAATTATTAATAATCTTATTATCTAAATTTGAAGTGGAATAGTTATAAATTATTATTGGTTTTTTACATTTATAATTGTCTTGTATTTCTAAACAAAATCCTCCTAAAGATAAAGCTTTGTTTAAGCAATAAAGATTGTTATTTGATTGTACATTAGTTTCTTCAACTGGTTTTAAGCTTTCAATTTTAACTTTTTCTTTTTCTTCAAATTTTAAATCACTTGACTTGTATAATCCATTGACCATCACAATATTGTTGTGGTCAATTTCATTGATGAATTCAATTTTTCTTTCAGAACTAAAATCAAAATTATTATTTATATTTCTAAAATTTTTTTTAATAATTAAATTAAAGTCTGTGAATTTCCAATCTTCATCTTTTTTATTTGGAAAACCACTCTCTAAAAATATCTCTAGATTTTTTTTTCTACTACTCTTCTCTTTTTTTGAAGATATGGGTATTTTATCAAGATTTATATTAAATAACTCTTCCATTATCTTAAATTTTCGTATCCGGTTTTTTCTAGTTCTTTACCTAAATCAGCACATCCAGTTTTTACAATTTTACCCTTAGACAATACATGGATGAAATCTGGTTTAATATAATCAAGCAATCTTTGATAATGTGTAATAATTAAAAAAGCGTTATTTTTGTTTTTATGTGAATTTACACCATCCGCAACAATTCTTAATGCATCAATGTCTAATCCAGAGTCTGTTTCATCTAAAATAACCAATTTCGGTTCTAATAGTTTCATTTGAAGAATTTCGTTTTTCTTTTTTTCTCCGCCTGAAAAACCAACATTTAATTGTCTTGATAGAAACTTTTCATCAATATTTAGTTCTGAAGCTTTTTCCTTTATTAATTTTAAAAGAGATAAGGTATCTAGCTCTTTTTCTCCTTTTGCTTTTCTAATAGTGTTTAAAGAAGTTTTTAAAAAATTTGTTGTGTTAACTCCCGGAATTTCTAAAGGATATTGAAACGCTAAAAAAATTCCTCTTTGCGCTCTCTCTTCAATAGGAATACCTTGTAAATTTTCTCCCTCATACTTTAGATCACCACTAACATCGTAGCCGTTCTTTCCAGAGAGTATGTTTGCTAAAGTGCTTTTTCCTGATCCATTGGGACCCATAATAGCATGCACTTCACCTGGATTAATTTCTAAATTGAGTCCGTTTAAAATTGACTTGTCGTTGACAGATGCTTTCAAATTTTGTAATTGAAGCATTATCCCACACTCCCTTCTAAACTAATTGAAACAAGCTTTTGGGCCTCTACCGCAAATTCCATTGGTAACTGTTGCAATACCTCCTTGCAAAAACCATTTACTATAAGACTCACAGCTTCTTCTTGATTAAGTCCTCTTTGATTACAATAAAATAATTGATCTTCATTAATTTTTGACGTTGTAGCCTCATGCTCCACTGTGGAAGATGAATTTTTATTTTTAATATAAGGCACTGTGTGAGCACCACATTTATTACCCATTAATAAAGAGTCACATTGAGTATAATTTCTAGAATTTGAAGCCTTCGAACCAATATCTACAAGTCCTCTGTAAGTATTATCAGCTTTACCGGCTGAAATACCTTTGGAGATGATTTTACTTTTAGTATTTTTACCTAAATGTATCATTTTGGTGCCAGTGTCTGCTTTTTGATGATTGTTCGTGATTGCAATAGAATAAAACTCACCTACAGAATTATCACCTTGTAAAATACAGCTTGGGTATTTCCAAGTAATCGCTGATCCTGTTTCTACTTGCGTCCATGATATTTTCGAATTTTTACCTCTACATGCACCCCTCTTAGTTACAAAATTGTAAATTCCTCCAACGCCGTCTTTATCTCCTGGGTACCAATTTTGTACAGTTGAATATTTTATTTCAGCATCATCTAAAGCGACCAATTCCACATTAGCAGCATGTAATTGGTTCTCATCTCTCATCGGAGCTGTGCAACCCTCTAAATAACTTACATAGCTTCCTTTATCTGCTATAATGAGTGTTCTTTCAAATTGACCAGTTTCAGATGCATTGATTCTAAAATAAGTGGATAGCTCCATTGGGCACCTTGTGTTCGGAGGGATATAAACAAATGAGCCATCTGTGAATACTGCAGAATTCAGCGTCGCAAAATAATGATCGCTTATAGGAATTACGGATCCTAAATATTTCCTTACTAACTCAGGGTGTTTTTGAATAGCTTCAGATATCGGACAAAAAATTATTCCTTTTTTATCAAGTTCACCTTTAAAAGTTGTTGCAACGGATACAGAGTCAAAAACTGCATCTACAGCAACACCACTTAATTTTTTCTGTTCGTTGAGTGGAATGCCTAATTTATTATATGTTTCTAGAAGCTTTGGATCTACCTCATCTAAGCTTTTGGGTTTATCTTTCATGCTTTTTGGAGCAGAATAATAATATAAATTTTGGTAATCAATCTTTGGGTATTTTGGTTTTTGCCAATTAGGTTCTTTTAAAACATTAAGTCTATTAAAAGCCTTAAGTCTCCATTCCAACATCCATTTAGGCTCTTTTTTAATTTTAGAAATAAATCTAATTGTTTCTTCTGAAAGACCTTTGGGTGCTTTAAAGTTTTCAATTTCAGTTGTAAAGCCGTATTTATATTCTTGATTTTTTAATTCTTCGCTTTTCATAAGTTTAGTTGTTCTTTGTTAAATCTTGTAATTTTACTTTTTCAAAAAAACCATTTATATGTTGGTCGAGTTGGTCCCATAAATTATGTGTGATACATTTAGTCGATTTGTTATTACATCCTTTTTTTGAATTTTTTTTACAATTAAGAGTTCTTACCTCTTCATCCACAGCATAAATAATGTTTGACAGTTTAATCTCAGATGCCGGTTTTTCTAAAACATACCCGCCTGTTGCTCCTCTAGAGCTTCTTACTAATTTGTTATCTTTTAATTTTAAAAATATCTGTTCTAAATAGGCTAGAGAAATGTTTTGTCTTAAAGATATTTCAGTTAAGCTTATTGGTTTTTCTTTAGCATTTAATGCTAAGTCTGCCATCGCCATTACTGCATATCTACCTTTATTAGTTAATTTCATAATTAAGCGTGTAATATAACAGTTTTTGCAGAATTCCTACTAATTTAGTCAGAATTAAAAAAAAATATTTGTCGCATAAAAACGTGCTATAACTCAGTACTTTTTTTTTTAATAGTAATCATTATCAATTATGAAACCTAAAAGTTCAGAAATTTTTATTCCTGGTCCTGCTGGAAGACTAGAAGCCAAGTATTATAAAAACCCTAAATTTGGTTCACCAGTTGCGATAGTTTTACATCCTCATCCTCAGTACGGAGGAACAATGAGTAATCGTGTTATTCAATTAATGTATAATATTTTTTTAAATAATGGATTTTCTGTAATTAAAGTGAATTTTAGAGGTGTTGGAAAAAGTGAGGGAGTTTTTGATAATGGTCAAGGTGAATTATCAGATGCAGCAGCAGCACTAGATTGGATTGAAAGACAGAATTTAGATTATAGTCAATGCTGGGTTTCTGGCTTTTCTTTTGGTTCACTAATTTGTATGCAATTAATAATGAGAAGGCCTGAAGTTAATAACTTTATAGCGGTATCTCCTCAGCCAAACGTTTATGATTTTTCTTTTTTGGCGCCATGTCCAACATCGGGACAAGTAATATACAGTGAAAATGATGAGCTTGTAACGAAGGAAAGTATAAATGAACTTGATAATAGAATAAAAAATCAAAAAGGGGTTGAGGTAATTTTCTCTAAAATCAAAAACTCAAATCATTTTTTTAAAAATAAAGAAAAAGAACTAAAAATTGAAATTGAAAAATACCTTAAGGAGAAAACAGCTTTAATTTAATCTTGCATTAGATCCCCTCCTAAACAAGGTTTATTGCATCCAGTAGTACCTGGAAAAGTAATTGGCAACTTCAGATAAGATCTTATGGCTAAAAAAGCAAAAGCCTGGGATTCAACAAAATCTCCATCTATTTTATAATCATCAATTAATTTTAAGTTATGGTTGGGATTTAATTTATCTTTTATACTTTGAGTCAAAATTTTATTTTTTCTTCCGCCTCCACAAATTAATATATCTTTGACTTGAATATTAAGATTTTTAAAATAATTTAATAAACTTTCACTAATTATACTGGCTGTAAATTCAGTTAATGTTTTTGAGCCATCCTCAAGTGAAAGTCCTCTTGCAAAAGAAACGTCAAAGTCATTCACATCAAGGGATAATTTATCTTTTATAGTTCTGTTAAAATAAAGTTCTTGAGCTTGCTCTAGTATAATTTCATTTAAAGATCCATTGCTTGCTAAAGATCCATTGTAATCGTATTTTTTTCTTGAATTTTTTCTAACCCAGCTATCAATTAAACAGTTTCCAGGTCCAATATCTTTACTATAGAGCTCATTAGTTCCAATTATTTTTTTTACTATTGTAACATTTGATATTCCTCCAATATTCAGTATACAAGCTGGAAGATTAATTTTCTTTTGAGCCACAATTAACTTATGAAATAAAGGCGTTAATGGAGCTCCTTCACCTCCATTTTGAATGTCGTTATATCTAAAATTAAAAATTATTTTTTTTTTTGTAAGTTGAAATAATAATTTTGCATCACCTAATTGATTAGAAATTTTTTCTTTAGCATTATGATAAATCGTTTGTCCATGAAAACCGATTAAAGGATTGTCTTCATTTAAATTAAGATCTTTTATTATTTTTGCATGAAATAAAGTTATTTTCCTTTCTAAATCTGAAATTGCAGAAGAATTTTTTTTAAGATCTTGTGAAGAGTTTATTTGCTCTTTTAAATCATGAATCTTATTGTAAACTTCATCATCATACTGGTAATATTTGTTTTTAATTGATTCGTATTTATCAACACCATTTGAGCTAATAATTGATGCATCAACACCATCTCCGGATGTTCCACTCATAAGCCCTATGGAAATATATTTTTTTTGCATATTTTTATTTATTTATAATAATATTTGTATAATAGTGAATTAAACAAATTACGCTATGAAAAATAAATTTTTAAAAGAAATGAGCTCCCGTGGCTATTTGAGTCAGTGCACTGATTTAAATAAACTAGAGGAAATTTGTAATAAAGAAAGTTTGCAAGGATATATCGGTTTTGATTGTACGGCTAAAAGCCTTCATGTTGGTAGTTTACTTCAAATAATGATTTTGAAACTTATGCAAAAACATGGTCATCGACCAATCATTCTTTTAGGTGGTGGTACGACTCTGATAGGAGACCCATCAGGTAAAGATACGACGAGAAAAATTTTAGAAAAAAGAGAAATAAATAAAAATATTAAAAGTATTAAAAAAGTTTTTAATAAAATTCTAGATAATACCAATAAAAAAACTAAGCCGATTTATGTTGATAACGCAAAATGGTTGACAAAATTAAACTTAATCAAATTTTTAAGGGAAATTGGAGTTAATTTCACAATCAATAAAATGTTAACCTTTGATAGTGTAAAACTAAGATTAGAAAGAGAACAATCCTTAAGCTATATGGAATTTAACTATATGCTTTTACAAGCATTTGACTTTTATCAACTTTTTAAAACGCATAAATGTAAACTACAAATTGGGGGCTCTGATCAGTGGGGAAATATTGTTAATGGAGTAGAATTAATTAGGAGAAAGCTTAGAAAAGAGTCTTTCGGGATTACTTCACCTCTCATAACTTTGGCATCTGGAGCTAAAATGGGTAAAACAGAAAAGGGAGCTATATGGTTAAATAAAGATTTATTTTCTCCATATGAATATTGGCAGTTCTGGAGGAATACAGATGATCGTGATGTAAGAAGATTTTTAAATTATTTTACTGATATAAAAACAGAAGAGATCGAAAATATTTGCGACAAAGAAAAAAATATAAATAAACTAAAAATACTTTTGGCCAATAATGCTACAAGAATTCTTCATGGAAAGAAGGCTTCTTTAAAAGCTGAGCAATCTGCTAAAGCTACCTTTGAAGGTGGTGGCATAGGTACTGATTTACCAGAAATAAAAATTAAACACAGCGATATAATTTCAGGGATTAATTTATTAGATTTATTGTCAAGTAGTAATATAACTTCATCAAAAAGTGAAGCAAGGAGAACAATTGCAAATAAAGGATTAAAAATAAACAATATAGTTATAAGCGATGACAAAAAAATCCTTCAACCAAAAGATTTTAGAGATAAGAGTCTTAAAATCTCTATTGGAAAAAAGAAACATTTTTTAATTAAAGTTACTTAATTTCTTTATTTTTATCTATTATTTTTTGAATAAATCTTGGAGTTATCGTCCTTATAGGGTTTATTGAAGTTTTCAAATTTCCTGGACTTCCTTTAATTTTGAAACTAATACCAAATAAACCTTCTCCTACCTCCTTTGGAATTATAATATCACCTATTAATGGTATTTTAGAAATTAATTTGTTTAATGTTTTCGCTGGGACTAAAGTTCCTCTCAAACTTGTAATTTCTGGATTTTGATAACCTTGCATTAAAACCGAGATACTTGGTCCTAAAGCGAGTATTTCATTTAATTTTAAATTATTTTTTATTTTTTCCATTTCTATTTCTAAAATATCAAATGAAATTCCCTCTCCTTCTGCTAAGTCAGCTAAACCACCGAGATCAGCTAAAGAGAGTAATTTTACCATTCCTGGTGCATTAACAACCTTAAAGTTCTCTATGGTTAGTTTGGAATTATAATAGTTATCTTGAATAATTGATGAAAAAAAAAGTTTTCCTCCCATCAAGCCTTTGAAAAAATTATACTCTGTTAAAAGAGGCCTAGTTAAGTCTGAATATATCTCCAAATATTTTTTATTACTTTTTTTATCAAGTTTCATAGATATATCTAAAAAATTATTATTTCCAAAATCACCTTTTGAAGAAATATTTATAAATTTACCTTTTTTAATTTTTCCGATCAATTTGAAATTCGTCAGATTTTCTGAAAAAGGAAAAAAGATGTTTTTGAAGTCTATTTCTATTTCTTTATTAATTTTAGAAAAAGTCTTTTGCTCTGAACTGTCATTCAAAGATTTTAAAAAATTGGTGGCATCAAAATGAGAGCCATTAATAGATATTTTTTTACCAAATTTAATTATAAAATCGTTATTGAATTTTTTATCTAATCTCGTTTTTACAGTAATGTTTTTAAGTGACACAAATTGCTGTTTACTTAATTTTAAATCTTCAATGACTATTGAGTTTTCGGTCTCTAAAAAACTTATTTCTTTAAAGTTTAAATTTTCTTTATTTTTTTCAAAGGTAAGGTTTAATTTAGCAATTTTTCCCTCAGGCTTTGCATAGTTAATAGAATGTAATTGTATTTCTTTGTCGTATTCTAAATTTATATCAAATTTTACTAAATCATTGATAGATTTGGTATTAAAATTGAAACTTAAAAAGTTTTCGTTATTTAACGAATATTTTCCAATTATATCGGTTGTAATATTGTTTAAGCTTAAATTTGACGTGAATGCTGAGTCTGTTATTTTAAAATTCTCAATTTTTTTGATTAAAAAAGAGTTTTCTAACGGTTCTTTAAATTTGAATTCAGCATTTAAAATTTTTCCTCTAGATTTAAGGCTATATTCTTTAACCTTATATGTATTATCTAGAATAATTTTAAAATTATTTTGAAAATCAGCATCCAAAACATTAAGATTGTTTGAATACTTTAAATTTTTTATCAAATTTAAATATTTTTTTAATTTATTATTATATTTTAGATTTGTTTCAAAATTTGACTCCAAAATTAAGTCCGGAGATAACGATACTTTTAAATCTCCATTTTTTATCTTAAATATTTCTGACTGACTGAAAATATTTTTTAGCAAAATATCATTATCATCAGCAAAAAAACCAAAACTTGTATTTTTCAAAATGATATTTTTATTGATCCTAACTTTTAAATCTGAAACAAATCCCTTAGCAATAAAGTTATCCAATAAATTATCATCATTAAAAAATATATCAATTTCTGTGTCCAATTTTCCCTCATCAATTTTATTATTTAAAAAACTCTTAATGTTTGATGGTTTGAAAGCTTTTGATATTTTTTTAAGATCTCTAATGTTAATTTTATCTAAAGTTAAATTTATTTTTTTTATTTTTATGTCTGATTTAATTAAAGGTAAAAAATCTATATAAACTTTGACGCTATTTACAGGTAAAGTTGTTTCACGGTAATTTACTTTTGGTTTTTTTGTTTCTAAGAATAATCCGATTTTTTTAATATCTATTTTGAATTTAATTTTATTAAGATCTAATTTAATATCATTGTTAGATTGATTAATTTTATTATATATTAAATTATTGAATTTATTAGTTTCTATTCCAACAGTTGACAAAATTGTTAAAGTTAAAAATATTAAAAATATAGTTAATAACCCAAAATATAAAAAAATCTTTTTCATTACCTGTTTTTAATTCCTTCTTCTATAAATTGATCTATATTACCATCCAAAACACTCATGGGATTTGTATTCTCGGTTTTGCTTCTAAGATCTTTAACTAATTGGTAGGGTTGTAGAACGTAAGATCGAATTTGATGTCCCCAACCAATATCAGTTTTTGTATCAAGTTCTTTTTGATCTT
Organism: uncultured Pelagibacteraceae bacterium; assembly: GCA_902535255.1. Taxonomy (GTDB): domain Bacteria; phylum Pseudomonadota; class Alphaproteobacteria; order Pelagibacterales; family Pelagibacteraceae; genus Pelagilacustribacter. The sequence continues at coordinate 39,609 of CACASQ010000002.1, read as the reverse complement.
CTTCCTCTCTTTTTTGTATCTCAAATTCATAAAGTCTAGCCCTTAACATTTTAAAACATGTCTCTTTATTTTTATGCTGAGATCTTTCATTTTGACATTGCACTACTATTTTTGTTGGCAAATGAGTAATTCTCACTGCACTATCAGTTGTATTTACATGTTGGCCTCCTGCTCCGCTTGATCTATATGTGTCTACTCTTAAATCTTTATCTTCAATCTTTATGTTTATATCGTCTTCAACTGCAGGGTAGACCCATACGCTAGCAAAGCTTGTGTGCCTTCTTGCTCCGCTATCAAATGGGGATATTCTTACTAGTCTATGCACTCCTGACTCGGATTTCATTAAGCCATATGCATATTCTCCATCAACTTTTATTGTTGAAGATTTTATCCCGGCTTCTTCTCCTTGATGTTCGCTAATTATATTGTAAGAAAATTTTTTTTTATCGAACCATTTCATATACATACGCCTTAACATTTCTGCCCAGTCTTGGCTTTCGGTACCACCTGCACCAGCATGGATCTCTAGATAAATGTTCAAATCATCGTTTTCTCCAGATAAAAAACAACTAATTTCACTTTTTTTTATTTTTTTGAGAATTTCCTCAATCTTATTGATGCATTCAGCTATTACCTCCTCGTTTTTTTCAGCTGAGGCTAATTGAAATAAATCTTTGATATTTTTTATTTCTTTAAGGGAACTTTCATAAGAATATGAAATTTCCTCAAGCATTTTTTTTTGTTTAATTGTAGATTTTGCTGAATTTTGATCTTTCCAAAAATTTTCGTTTAATAAAGTTTTTTCTAAATCTTTAATTTTTTGTTTTACTTTATTCTTTTCAAAGATACCCCCTTATGTTGTTGAGGGTTTTTTCTGTTACCGCTAATTTGTTTTCAAAATTTTGCATTAATAAAACTGCCTAAATTTAACTATATTATCACGTCCATTAATGGAAATTAAATTGTTATTATTTATATTGTTAATATCTCTTCTCTTCAGAGCTTCTATAATTGTATTTTTATCCCCTAAAGAGGACTTTAATCCTGTATCGTAGTTTAAAGATGTTAAAAAGATATTTTCAGGTATTTCAAAATCTGAAAAATCATCTTTAAACAAGGCGTTTTCAACAAAGTTTTTAAAAACTGGAAGAGCTGCTTTGGATCCTGTCTCATATTTACCAAGAGTTTTTGGATTGTCAAATCCAATATAAACCCCGATTATCAAATTTGATGAAAATCCGATAAACCATGCATCATAATTATCGTTTGTAGTTCCTGTTTTACCAGCAATAGGCACTTTAAGAGTTTTTAATTTTTTTGCAGTTCCTCTCTCTACTGCTCCACTTAAGATTGAGGTCATTTGATATGCAGTTTCTTCACTTATTACTTGCTCAGTATTATTTTTAATATTTGGTAAGGAATTTGTATCAACAATAAATTTATCACAACCTTGGCACTGCATATTTTTTGATTGGAAAATTGTTTTTCCTCTTCTATCTTGAATTCTGGAAATAAGCGTTGGCTCAATTTTTTTTCCTCCATTTACAAAAGGAGCATATGCTGAAGTAAGATTTATTAAGGTAGTTTCTGCTGCACCCAATGATACTGATAAAAGCTCAGGTATCTCATCATAAATATTTAGTTTTTTTGACAATTCTAAAATCTTATCCATACCAAGAATTTTTGCTATTCTGACAGTCATTAAGTTTCGAGAGTACTCTATTCCTTTTCTAAATGTTGAAGGACCATAAAATTTTTTGCCATAGTTCTCTGGTTTCCAGTTTTTTAAACCAACTCCTTGACTTTCGACAAAAGGAGCATCTAAAATGATAGAATTAGGTGAGAAACCGTTTTCTAAAGCTGCAGCATACACAATAGGTTTGAATGCTGAACCTGGTTGTCTTTTAGCCTGTGTTACTCTGTTAAACTCACTTGATTTAAAGTTAAATCCCCCTACCAAAGCTTTCACCTTTCCCGTGAAAGGATCAATTACAACTATACCCCCATTAACTTTAGGATATTGTTTTAATAACCATTTGTTTTTTTCTTTTTTGACAAAAATAATATCTCCAATACTAAATTTATCTTGAATTTTTTTTTTGTATCTTAACGACCACTTGATATCTTTAGCGTATAATTTTTCCAAATTATTTTTTTTCTCATCACTTAAAATCTTAAAATCTATTTCATTATCATTAAGATTTATTATCTCAGCAAAGTTCCAACTTAGGGTTGGATCTAATTTAATATTTTTTAATTTCTTTTCCCAATTTTTATTTTTCTGTTTATTTACTAAAGGCCCCCGCCAACCACGTCTTTGATCGTATTCCTCAATTCCTTTTCTCAAAGAATTAATAGCCTGTATTTGATAATTAATATTAAGTGGAGTTCTAATACTTAAACCTTGAGAGTACAGTTTTTCAAATCCGTAATTCTCTTTTACTGATCTTCTAACTTCCTCTGTGTATGAGTTGGCTTCATTTACTATTTCTATTTTTCTTTTTTTCAAATTTAAAGGTGAGTTTGTAAATTTTTTTAATTGTTTTTTTGAGATAAAATTATTTTCTTCTAAATTTTTTAAAACCAAATTTCTTCTGAACTTTCCTAAATCCGCAAATTTATATGGATTATATTTACTTGGTGCTTTTGGAAGAGCTGCTAATAAAGCGGCATCAGGATAAGTAAGCTCTTTGATAGACTTATTGAAATATTCAAGGCTTGCTGCAGCAATACCATATGTACCTTGTCCTAAATAAATTTGATTTAAATATAATTCCAAAATTCTTTCTTTAGAATATGCTCGCTCAATTCTAAAAGCTAAAATAGCTTCTTTAATCTTTCTTTTAATTGAAACTTCATTAGTTAATAAAAAATTTTTTGCAACCTGCTGGGTGATAGTAGAGGCTCCTTCAAGTCTTTTATTTTGTGATAAATTTTTGATATTATTAAAAACTGCTCTTAAGATACCTTTCGCATCAACGCCTGGATGATTAAAAAAATTCTTGTCTTCTGCTGAAAGGAATGAATTTATCACCACTTCTGGAATTGACTCGTAAGGAACAAATAATCTTTTTTGTAAAGCATATTCTGCTATGAGCTTTCCATCTTCTGAGTAAACCCTACTTGAGATAGGAGGCTGATAATTTGATAATTTTTTATAATCAGGCAAACCTATTGAGAAATACCACAGTGTAGAAAAGGCGAATAATAAAATTACAATTAAAAAAATTATAATGAATTTTACTGAAAAGTTGAAAAAATTTAACATTTTCCTTTTTATTAATAATAATTTTGACTTTCTTTAGGCATAAGAAGTTTAAATTTGTATATTTATTTATAAAATCGTGTAAAATATAACTTATGACAAATTTAATTTACACAAAATTCACAACATTTAAAGGAATTCATTTAACATGGAAAAAAATTTATATATCGATGCTTCGCATCCGAACCAAACACGTATTGTTCTTAAATCTGACACCTCAATTGAAGAGTATGAGTTTGAAGACAAAAATAATTTAAACTTTAAAAATAATATTTATTTAGGGACAATTAGTAGGGTTGAGCCCTCTCTACAAGCAGCTTTTGTAAATTTTGGTCGTGAGAGGCATGGATTTTTAGCGTTCAATGATATTCAATCTGATTATTACCAAATTCCATCAGAGGATAAAGAAAAAATTAAAATTGCAGAGGAAAAAATAAGAGAGGACCTTAAAAATAAAACTATCGACTCCCCTCAAGATAACAGCCAGGAGGAAATAAACAATGATACTAACAGCGAAGAAAATAAGATCGCAAAAAGTAATGAAGTAGAAAAAAAGGAATTTAGAGAGGAAGTAAAGTCTTCATTCGGTATCAAAAGATATAAAATTCAAGAGGTGATTAAACCAGGTCAAGTGGTTTTAATACAAGTGATAAAGGAGGAACGAGGTCAGAAAGGAGCGGCTCTGACCACTTTCATTTCTTTAGCAGGTAAATACATGGTTTTAATGCCAAACACTCCCAAGGGTGGGGGGATATCCAGAAAAATTTTTAATTCATCTGATAGACAAAAAATTCGAAATATCCTTAGTGAAATTATGATTCCAAAAAGTATGGGCGTTATAGTGCGTACTGCTGGGGCAAACAAAACAAAAAATGAAATAGAAAAAGATTTTCAAAATACTTTGAAAACTTGGGAGGAAATTAGAGATAAGGCCTTAGACTCGAATGCTCCATCATTAGTGTATGAGGAGGGAGATATAATTAAGAGAACGTTAAGGGACACTTACGATAATGAAACTAAAAATATTTATATTGAGGGAAACGAAGCATACCAAAAAGCAAAAAAATTTATGAAAGAATTAATGCCTAAAAATGTAAAAAATATTAAAAAATATAGAGGAAAAATACCTCTTTTCCATGACGCAAATATTGAAAAAGAATTAAACAATATTTTTGAACCGACTGTAAAATTAAAATCAGGCGGCTATATAGTGATAAACCCGACTGAAGCACTAGTATCAATTGATATAAACTCGGGTCAATCAACTAAACAAATTAATATTGAAAAAACTGCTTTAAATACAAATTTAGAAGCTGCTCAAGAAATAGCTCACCAAATTAAATTAAGAGATTTATCAGGGCTAATTGTAATTGATTTTATTGATATGATGAATTTTTATAACAGACGTACAGTTGAAAAAAAAATGCGTGAAAGTATAAGAAAAGATAGAGCAAGAATACAAATTGGTAGAATAAGTAATTTTGGGTTACTTGAAATGACAAGACAAAGATTGCGTGAGGGCTCTATTAAATGGGAAACTCAACTTTCATTAGGTTCATTTTCCCAAAAAATTCTCAAGAAAACGCAACACTTAGCATTTATTGATAAAGTAAAAATTATCAAAGCTTATGTCCCAGAGAAAGTTAAAATTTTTATTGAAAAAAATTTTTTAGAAGAGTTGAAATATTTCCAAAAAAAATATTCCTTTAAAATTGAATTTTACTCTGATGAAAAATTAATTATTCCTGAATATAAAATAGAATTAATTAATAAATCAAAAAAAGTAATCAATCGAATAGAAAATATTGATAAAATAATTGAAAATAAGACTTTACCTTTTGTAAATAAGAAAATTAAAAAAGATACAAAAAAAATTAAAAAAGATAATAAAAAAAGTAAGATAAAAAAAAAATTAAGGACTCTCTGGGTTAGAAAGAAAAAGAAAAAAATTAAATCAAACCTTTAATAGGTGAACTTGGAGAGCCAAAATAGTTTTTTTTCATTCTACCTGCTAAAAATGCATTTCTACCTGAAATAACTGCATCTTTAAATGCTTTAGCCATTAAAATAGGCTTATTAGCCTTAGCTATAGCGCTATTGATGAGAACTCCGTCGCAACCAAGCTCCATCGCTAATGTTGCATCAGAGGGAGCTCCAATACCTGCATCAACTATAACTGGAACTTTTGCATTTTTAATAATTAAAGTAATATTCATTTTATTTTGGAAGCCAAGACCAGAGCCTATCGGAGATGCCAATGGCATTATCGCTGATGCACCATAATCCTCTAATTTTTTAGCTAAAAGTGGGTCATCAGTGCAATAAACCATAACTTCAAAACCCTCTTTAACTAGAATTTTTGTCGTTTTAACTGTTTCAATCATATTTGGGAGAAGCGTTTTTTTATCACCTAAAACCTCTAATTTAACTAATTTCCATCCACCCATTTCTCGTGCCAACCTCAAAGTTCTCAAAGCTTCGAAGGATGAAAAACATCCAGCAGTATTTGGTAATAGTGTAATTTTTTTTGGGTTTAAAAAATCTGTCAAAATTGGTTTTTTTTTATCAGTTATATTTATTCTCCTTACTGCAACTGTAACCATATCTGCCCCAGAGGCCTGTACTGCTTTAGCTGTTTCCACAAAATTTTTATATTTTCCAGTTCCGACAATCAATCTTGAACGAAGTTTTGTATTTGCAATTTTAAAAATATCTTTCTTCATGTTAACCACCACCAATAAAATGAACTATCTCTACTCTATCTTTATTTTTAAGAAACTTTTTATTATAATTACTTTTTGCTACGATAGAGCCATTATGTTCTATAGCTACTTTTCTATCGTGTAATTTGTATTTTTTTAGTAAATCTAATATTGATAAATTTGACCTGATTGATATTTTTTTTCCATTTAATTGTATTTTTGCCATAATTAAGTTAATCAATGATTATAATAATTTATAATGAAAATTATAATTCTTAATGGACCAAATCTCAACCTTTTAGGCGAAAGAGAGAAAAGCCAATATGGAAGTTTCACATTAAAAGATGTAGAAACAAATTGTAAACAGTTTGCGAAACAAAACAATATAGATCTATCGTTTTTTCAATCAAATATTGAAGGTGAATTGGTCGAAAAAATTCAATCTTCTAGGAATAGGGAAAATGGTTTAATTATTAATGCAGGTGGTTACACGCATACTTCTGTTGCTATACATGATGCTCTAAAAATTCTTAAAATTCCTATAATTGAATTGCATATAAGTAATATTTATAATAGAGAAGAATTCAGACATAAATCATTAATTAGTAAAATTGCAAGAGGAGTAATTTGTGGTTTTGGTGAAAATGGTTATATCATGGCATTAAGTGCGATGAAAAAATATATAGAAAAATGAAAATTGACAAAAAATTAATAAAAGAACTTGTTGAAAACTTGAAAGAATTTAATTTAACAGAACTTGAGTATCAAGATGGTCCAACAAAGATTAAAGTTTCAAAAAGTGTTAAGCCAGTTGAACAATCAAAAGGTAGCGCCGTAGTTGCTCAAAATAAAACTGTTTTGAATACAAATACTAATGAAGAAGGAGTAAGAGTAAAATCTCCAATCATTGGAACTGCTTATCTAGCTCCAGAACCTGGTGCGAAATCTTTCGTAAAAATTGGGGATAAAGTAAAAAAAGGTCAAACAGTAATGATTGTTGAGGCAATGAAAACTATGAATCATGTGCCATCCACTAGTGATGGAGAAGTAAAAAAAATCTTAGTTGAAGATGGTCAGCCAGTAGAATTTGGTCAAACGTTAGTCCTTTTGAAATAAATAATAATGTTTAAAAAAGTTTTAATTGCTAATAGAGGCGAAATAGCAGTTAGAGTTATAAGAGCCTGTAAAGAATGGGGAATTTCTACTGTTGCTGTTCACTCAGACGTAGACGCAGATTCAATGCATGTAAGATTAGCAGATGAAAGTGTTTGCATTGGCTCTCACCAACCCCAAAATAGTTATCTTAACATTTCATCAATCATGTCAGCTGTTGATTTGACTGGAGCAGAGGCAATTCATCCTGGTTATGGTTTTTTATCTGAAAATGCAAAGTTTTCAGAAATTGTAAATAAACATGGTATAAAATTTGTTGGACCTAGTGCAGACATTATTTCAAAAATGGGAGATAAAATTGAAGCTAAAAGAATAGCTAAAAAATATGGTCTACCAATCATCGAAGGCTCTGAAGGAGCGGTTAGTTCTTTTTCAGAGGCCAAAAAAATTGGAAATAAAATCGGGTACCCTATTTTAATTAAAGCAGCTGGAGGTGGTGGTGGTAAAGGAATGAAAGTTGTAGAAAAAGAAAGTCAGTTGGAGAGTTTATTTTTAAGTGCAAAAACAGAATCAATGAAATTTTTCGGAAAAGACGAATTATATATTGAAAAATATTTTAAGAACCCTAGACATATAGAAGTACAAATAATGTCAGGTAAAAATAGAACAGTCCAACTAGGTGAAAGAGATTGTTCAGTACAAAGAAGACATCAAAAATTAATTGAAGAAACACCTAGCCCGGTTCTAACTAAGGAACAAAGAAAAGATCTTCTTGAAAAGACAGTAAAAATGGTAGAGCAAATTAATTATGAAGGAGCAGGAACAGTAGAGTTTATCTACGAAAATGGAAAATTTTATTTTTTAGAAATGAATACAAGAGTTCAAGTAGAACACCCTGTAACAGAGGTACAAACAGGTATAGATATTGTAAAAGAACAGTTGTGGATTGCTTACACCGGGGAAACTGCTCTTAAACAGCATGATATAATGCCAAGAGGTCACTCAATAGAATGCAGAATTAATGCAGAAAATCCAGCTTTAAATTTTCAACCTAGCCCTGGAGTTATTAGTGTTTGCCATCAACCATCTGGTTTTAGAACCCGGGTGGACGGATCAATCTTCCAAGGATGTAAAGTAACTCCTTATTACGACAGTTTAATAGCGAAAGTAATTTGCAAAGGAAGAAATAGAACAGAAGCTATTCAGAGAACCTTAAGATCTCTTGATGAATTTGTTTTAGAGGGTATTACAACTACAATAGATTTACACAAAAAGATTTTAAGGCATAAGAAATTTGTAAATTCTGAGTTTGACACAAATTGGTTAAGCAAGGAAAAATTTTATTAAATATTATAACAATTTAAAAGCTGCAAATCATAAATTGCATGATCGAAAGGTGTTAGGCTAGGATCAGATGAAAATGTCCATCCATTAAAGATGAATACTTTCTCATTTTCATTTTTAGTTAAATCTTTAACTTGCATGTAAGCAACATCATCTACTTTATTATTGACCTTAATTTTACCGCATTTTAAAATTTTAATTTCAAGTGGGCCAAATGTTTGAGGCTCTTTGAGGCTAACAACAATTTGAGATGATTTGGCTGTTATTTTATCGAGTCCTATAAGGACTGCATGTGAAGAATTTGCTGCAAGATTTTTTTTCTCTTTCTGTTTGATATTTTGATTTGAAGACATGTTATCTTCTTGATCTTCTACTTCTTCAAAGCTTGGTTTAATCTGATCCATATTAATTAAAGGAGAGCTTGAAATTTTTTCTTCAGAAAAAATTTTAGTAGATATATTTAAAAAGATAATAAAAGAAATAAAAAATAAAATTCTATCTTTATTTCCATGTTTGATATTTTTTTTGCACAGCATCTTTTTTAATTTTAGTAGGTTTATAACTATTTTTTGTACCTGTTTTATTCTCAGCATGTTCTTTTTGCCAAGAAAATTTTTTCTTATCTTTATCTTCTGGAATTTTGTCAATAGTATGGTGCATCCATAAATACCATTCTGAAGTAATTTTTGTAGCCTCGACTTTATTTGAATATATTACCCATCTTTCATTCTTTTTGTTTTTATAATACTTATTTCCAAAGCTATCTTTTCCAACATAAGAGCCAGTAAACAAAGTTTTAAGAAAAGTTCCTAAAGTTTGTTTATTCCACCATGTAAAAATTACTTTTAAAAACATTTTTAAATTTTAAATCCACACAATTTAAAAGTGTATTATTATAATATAGACACTTTTAACAATTAATATATATCTAGTTTGTAAAGAATTTCAATTAATTATGAAAAAATACATCGTTGAAACTTACTACACTTGTACCTTTAAAACAGTACATTCTCTTGAAAATTTGAATGAAAATGAGCTATCAAAAATCGATAGCAGAACCGATGGTGAAGTGGAGGTTATAGATGTTAAGTTAAATAATAGAAAAACAAAAAAAATCGGTGAATTTAAAAATCAAAACTTTAAAGACATCAAAATTGAAAAAACTACAAGTAAGAATATTACTGAAAATAAAACGCTCTTAAAAAATAGTATTGGCAAGATTGATCAGCCAAATTTGATAAAAAATAATGCACGATTTAAAATGCCTGACAGACGGAAGGGTTATATTCAAAAAGCACAAATTGGAGACCATAAAGTGTATCTACACACTGGCGAGTATGATGACGGTAAAATTGGCGAGATTTTTATAGATACAAATAAAGAAGGCGAGTTAGTTAAAGCAATGATGAATAACTTTGCAATAGCTATATCTTTAGGATTACAATATGGAGTTCCGCTGGATGAATATGTAGATGCATTTTTAGACACAAAATTTGAACCTTCAGGTAAAGTAGTTGGAAATGACAGAATTTTAAGTGCGTCTTCTATCCTAGACTATGTTTTTCGTGAATTAGCCATATCTTATCTCGGTAAAGAAGATTTAGCTCACACTCCTTCAATTGCTAGATCGAAGAATATTGAAGATGGAAGTACAAATGACAAATTTTTAAATATTGTCAAAAATATTACATCTAAAGGCTTCGTAAGAAGTAATTTGGAAGAAAAATTAGTAGATTTATCAGATGTAAGGATAAATTTAAAAAATAAGAGTTAACTTTTTTTATTGTCTATTTTTAGACCTAACTCTTTGAGTTGTTTTGTGTCAATTTCTGAAGGCGCACGCATCATTAAATCTTGAGCATTTTGGTTCATAGGAAATAGTGTCACTTCCCTAATATTTTGTTTACCCGCTAATAGCATCACTATTCTATCTATTCCTGGAGCAATACCACCATGAGGAGGTGCTCCAAAGCTCAAAGCTTGTATCATCCCCGAAAATTTTTCATTTACGTCTTTTTCGTTATATCCAGCTATAGCAAATAATTTATACATTAGTTCTGGAACGTGATTTCTTATTGCGCCTGAAGAAAGTTCAACGCCATTACAAACGATATCGTATTGGTATGCTTTAATATCAAGAGGATTTTTTGTATTTAATTTATTCACATCTCCTTGCGGCATTGAAAATGGATTATGACTAAATTTAATTTTATTTGTTTTTTCGTCTAATTCAAACATCGGGTAATCAATAATCCAACAAAAAGAAAATTTGTTATGATCAACTAAATTAAGATCTTCAGCTATCTTATTTCTTGCAGCTGATAAAAGTTTTTCAATTTCATTCTTCTTTCCACATGAAAGAAAAAGGCTATCACCGATAGACCCATCACAAATCTTCATAATTTCTTTTAATGAGTCTTCGCTAAAAAACTTGCCAACTGGGCCTTTTGCACTTATTTTTTGTTCTTTTTCGATAGTAAAATAAGCTAATCCTGAACCACCTTGCTCTTTTGCCCATTTATCAATGTTATCGAAAAAACTTCTAGATTTGTTTTTTGTATTTTTAGTTAATATTGCTTTTACAGAAGCCCCAGATTTGACTAATTTTTTAAAAATATCAAATTTTATATCATCCCTTGAAAAAATACTCGTAACATCTTTTATAATCAAAGGATTTCTTAGATCTGGCTTATCAGTTCCGTATCTTTCAATGGACTCTTTAAAAGATATTCTTGGAAACTTTTCATCTACTATTTTTTTAGATGAAAATCTTTTAAAAACATTTACCATTAGTTTTTCAACAACTTTAAATACATCCTCCTGTTCTACGAAAGACATTTCTAAATCCAATTGATAAAATTCTCCTGGACTTCTATCCGCTCTAGCATCTTCATCTCTAAAACACGGAGCGATTTGAAAATATTTATCAAAACCTGAAACCATTATTAATTGTTTGAACTGTTGAGGTGCCTGAGGTAGAGCATAAAATTTTCCAGGATTTAATCTGCTTGGCACTAAAAAGTCTCTTGCACCCTCTGGGCTTGAGGAGGTTAAAATAGGAGTTTGGTATTCAAGAAAACCTTGTTTCAACATTTCAGCTCTTATAAACGATATAACTTTTGATCTTAATATAATGTTTTTATGCATTTCCTCCCTACGTAAATCTAAAAACCTATATGTTAATCTAATATCTTCAGGATAATCTTGCTCGCCAAAAACTGGGATTGGCAATTCCTTGGCATTTGATAAAACCTCTATCGATTTTATAGAAACTTCAATATCTCCAGTTTTAAGTTCTTTGTTTTCCGTCCCATTAGCTCTACTAACAACTTTACCGTTAATTTTTAAAACTGACTCAGGTTTTGTTTTTTCTAAAAGTGAAAAGAATTCATTGTTGTTTTCTATAACGCATTGAGTAATTCCATAATGATCTCGTAAATCAATAAAAAGTAAATTTCCATGATCCCTCTTTCTATGTAACCAACCAGATAATAAGACTTCGCAATTCACATCTTTACGAGTCAATTCTGAGCAGTTATGAGATCTAAATTTATTCATTGCTTAATAACTTTTTTTATTAAATTAATACTTATTTGTTTTCCAGATGTTAATGATAATTCATCAATATCCTTAAGTAATTTAAACATTTTTTCATAAGATCTTTCAACATTTTTAATAATATATTCAGATATTTTTGGGCTTAGGTTAATCTGTTTATCAGAAAAAGTTTTTGAAATAATAACTTTTAACAAATCATCTGTTGGCAATTCTATTCCAATTAAAACAAAACTGTTAATTCTCGATTTTAGATCTTCAAGATTAAAATTTGAACAATTTAGAGGTTCGCTGCTATTAATTACAACATAATTATCTAATTGTTTTGACTGATTCAAAAAACTATAAAATACTCTTTCATCAATATTATTTTTAAAATTATCAATTATTACGCACCTAAGATTATTAAGTTCAATAACAGACTCATTATTAATTTCATTTGCATTAATAATCTTTATTTCATCTATTTTTTTTTCAAGAATTTTTGATAAATGAGTTTTTCCTGATCCAGTTGCTCCGAATATGTTAAGCCATTTGCCAGGCCAATTTGGCCAACTTTCAATCAGTTTATAGGCAGAAAAATTATTACTCGAGACATAAAAATCTTGCTCATAATATTTCGTTTTAAAAGGAAATTTAAAAGTTAGTTGGCTCATTAGATGATTCTTAAACTCCACTGACTACCATACTCTTTAAGTAAAATTTTCTGATTTTCTAATTGTTTTATAATTTTTGTAATTTTGCCAAGATACTTCATCTTTAGAAAAATATACTTATTATTAAACTCCTGAACAAAAATATTTTCGATTGAGTCAATTTTTTTTAATCTTTTATTAAGCTCTACCAGGTCATTATTACTATCTAGAATTAATTTCACATTTAAAAAGGAAGGAGTCCTGACATCTATTAAATTTTGTGATTTAACAATATTTTCTAACTCTTTTTTGGCTTCAACAATTATTTTTTCGTTTAATGATATTTTATCATTATTCATTTTTTTAATTAATATATTTTTACTGATATTTTTTCCTAAAATCTTTGTCTTTAAAAAAACTTTTGCCTGAGAATTATTATTTAATTGAATAACTAATAGAGATAGATTTTTATTCGAATATTCCTCAAATAAATCTCTTAAATCTATATCAAAAATACTATTTTTATTTGAATTTATATTCTGAATAATTTCTATGTTTTCCAAAGGCAAAATAAATTCAATTAAATTATCTTCTCCAAAATTATCCCACTTTTCATAAAAGAAGTTGTTGTTAAAAATATTTAATTGATCCTTCTCCTCTAGTACCGGCAGTAAGTAAATTTCTTTATCTGAAATATCTGAATATGAAATTTCCAAATTATAAAATATCTTATGTAATTTTTCTTTGTCAAAGAAAATACTATAAGTTAACATATTTTCCTTCCGTTTTGTTTGGTAGTAAGAAACTAATTCTTTTATTTGCTTAAAGTTAAGATTTGATAATTTTTTTTTATCCTCATGGAGCAATACTCTTTTAACAAGTGTTTTGAACCCCTCTTTAATTGCCTTGTTTGCTGCATCTTCGTTATTAATATTATCCTCTTTTTTTATTTCAATATTATTAACATTGAATATATTTTCATTTGAAAAAATAGTTCCAGTTTTGAAAAAAACTAATAGAATGAGAGAAATTAATTTTAAATACTTCATAGAAAGTTAAATATCACTTAATTAGTGAAAAAAATGCAAAATAGTTATAAAAAAAGCGGTGTAAATATTTCATTAGCCAATAAACTTGTAAAACATATCTCAGGTTTAACAAAAAATGTTGTCAAAAAAAGGAAAAATTCATTTGATAATGAAAATATTGGCGCATTTGGATCAATGTTTGATATCAGCAATTCAAAGATTAAGGATCCAGTTATAGTGTCTTGCACTGATGGAGTTGGCACTAAAATTGATTTGGCAAACAAATTTAAAATATTTGATACAATTGGAATTGACTTGGTGGCAATGTGTGTAAACGACTTGATTGTGCAAGGCGCTAAGCCATTATTTTTTTTAGATTATATTGCAGTTGGCAAATTAAATTTACGAAAGACGAAAAGAATTATCAAGGGTATTTTAAAAGGATGTCTCTTATCAGATTGTAAACTCATTGGTGGTGAGACTGCTGAAATGCCAGGAATATATTCTAATGATAAATTTGATTTAGCCGGATTTAGTGTAGGTATTGTTTCCAAGAAAAAAATTTTAGGTAAAAAAAAAGTTAAAAAAGATGATTTAATTTTAGCTATTCCATCTAGTGGGATTCATTCTAATGGATTTTCCTTGGTGAGATCAATTATTAAAAAAGAAAAAATTGATAAAAAAACTGCCAAGGATTTATTAAAACCAACTAAAATTTATACTAAAGAAATTTTAAAATTAGCAAATAAAAATTTAATTCATGCAACTGCTCATATTACTGGTGGTGGGTTGATAGAGAATTTATTAAGATCTGTTCCTAATGATCTTACTGTTAATTTAGATCTTGCGAAAATTAAGATCACTAGAATATTTAAATGGATTAAAAATAGAAATATTTCTGAAAGTGAGATGTTAAAAACATTCAATTGTGGTGTTGGATTTTGTATTATAGCCCCAAAAAAAAATTTAAATAAAATCAAGCATTTTTTTAGCAGTCAATACAAACCATACGTTATTGGTCACTTATCTAAAGATAAAAAAAAGCTTTACGTAAAAAACTCTTTAAGATGGTAAAAAGAAATACATGTGTTTTTATTTCTGGAAAAGGAACAAATTTAAAAAACCTCATACTTAAATCAAGAGATTATAATTTTCCTATCAATATAAAATTAGTAGTATGTAATAATAAAAAAGCTGAAGGAATCAAACTTGCTAAAATAAACTCAATTCCTTTGCTTTTAGTAAATACTAATAAAAGAAATTTTGAAAATTTAATTATTAAATTTTTAAAAAAATATAAGATATCTTTTATTTGTCTCGCTGGTTATATGAAAATAATTTCAAAAAATTTTTTAAAAAATTTTAGAAAAGATATTATAAATATTCATCCTTCGTTACTACCAAAATTTAAAGGTCTAAATACCTTTAAAAGAGTTCTTAAAAATAATGAAAAAAAAACAGGCTGCACAGTGCACTTTGTGAATGAAAAATTAGATGGAGGAAAAATAATAGTTAGAAAGAGTTTTTCGATTAACAAAAAAGATACTGAGTTGCTAATTAAGAACAAAACACAGAAATTAGAATACATCGCTTTTCCCGAAGCTATAGTAAAAATTTTTAGAAATTATTAATTTTGAAAAAAAAAATTGATTTCTTTTTTTGCGTTATCTAATGAGTCTGAACCGTGTACAGAATTTTTATCTATAGATATCCCGTATAACTTCCTTATCGTATTCTCCCCTGCAGCTTTAGGGTCTGTAGCGCCCATAAGCTCTCTGTTAAGTGCCACTGCATTTTTTCCCTCTAAAACCATAACTAAAATTGGTCCAGAGGATAAATAAGCACATAAATCACTATAAAAAGGTTTAGATTGATGAACTTTATAAAATTCGGCTGCCTCGTCTTTTGTAATATGAATTTTTTTACTATCTTTTATTTCAAGGTTGTTTGAAAGAAATATTTTCTTTATTTCATCTATTAAGTTTCTTTCTACTGCGTCTGGCTTAATTATTGACAGAGTTTGCTCTGTTTTACTCATAATTTTCTTCAACTAATTGATTTAATAGCCTTACACCGAAACCAGTCGCCCCTGCAGAATTTAAAGCGCCGCCATATTTTGAAAATGCCATCCCAGCAATATCTAAATGAGCCCAAGGTGTTTTATTTAGAATAAATCTTTGTAAAAATTGTGCAGCAGTTGTTGACCCTGCTCCACCTACGTAATTAATATTTTGCACGTCAGCATTTTTAGAATTCATTAATTTATCATAATTCTTATGTAGAGGCATTCTCCAAACTTTTTCTTCAACTTCATTCCCAGCGTTAAAAATTTGTTCCGACAACTTGTCATCGTTAGAAAAAAGTCCAGCATACTCTGATCCTAAACAAACTATTATTGCTCCAGTCAGTGTAGCTAAATCCACAATGAATTTTGGTTTAAATTTTTTTTCAGTAAATGTTAAGGCATCTGCTAAAACTAAACGACCTTCGGCATCTGTATTCAAAATCTCAATTGTTTTACCGCTATAAGATTTAACTATATCTCCGGGTCTTTGAGCATTACCACTAACCATATTTTCTACAAGTCCAACTACTCCGACTGCATTAATTTTAGCTTTTCTTAATGCAAAATTTTTCATTAAACCTACTACAGTAGCTGAGCCCGCCATATCGTACGTCATGTCTTCCATAAATCTTGCTGGTTTTAAAGAGTAACCACCTGTATCAAAACACACACCTTTTCCCACAAAGGCCAAAGGTTTAGATTTATTCTTTGCACCATTCCACTCCATTGTTACCAAATAAGAGCCTCTGATACTCCCCTGACCTACACCCAATAAAGCATGCATCCCCATTTTTTTTAATTTTTTTTCGTCGTAAACATTTATTTTCAAACCATCTTTTCTCAAAGAATTAAGTCTTTTTGCATATTCATCAGGATGGAGAACATTACCTGGTTCAGAAACTAAGTCTCTTGCATAAAAAGTACCTTCCTCCAAAGCTTTAAATTTTAATTGGGTTTGTAAAGTTGGTTTATTTTTTTTTCCTAATACAAAAATAGAGATCAATCTTGTTGTTTTTTTCGATTTATATTTATTAAACTCATAAGATTTTAATTTAAGCCCATGAAGAAAATGGCTTATAAAATTTTCATTCTTGCTAATTGCAGTATCTGCGTCAATAAAATATTCACTATTTTTTCCCTGGTTTATACGACCATACAATTCGCCTCCTAATTTTTCTATTTCTGAAGTTTTAAAATTATTTTTGATTGAGATTAAAACTATTTTCTTTTTAGAGTTCAATTCGAAAACTAAAATATTTTTTTTTAAATCACTATTTTTAAGAAGATCGCTTATATAAGAGTATTCAGAACTGGATAAAATTTTTTTTAATTTATTTATACTGAACTTATCATCACAAAATAAAACTAAATTGGACGAAGGCTTTTTGAATGTATTTTTTGAATAATTAATTTTGATAGACATAAAAATTTGCTCAAATTTAACAGAGTTGAGAGCTATATAAGTGCAAATATATAAGATTTCAATGGAAAATTAGTCATAGTTAAACCATAGATTGAAATTTCTTAAAGGTTGCTTTATTTATATACATTAATTAGCAATGCTTCAAAACAAAATTTATCAAAATTACTCAAAAGAAATATTAAAAACATTTCTAACCATACTATTTAGTCTTACAATCATTGCTTGGACTGTAAGAGCGGTAAATTTTCTAGATTTAATAGTTGAAAGTGGATACCCTGTTGTTACATATTTTCAATACTCTATTTTAAATATTTTTGGGATATTAACCAAATTTATTCCTCTATCTTTTTTATTAGCAATTACGATGTTTATTTTAAAACAAATACAAGATAATGAGTTTGTAATATTAT
This sequence comes from uncultured Pelagibacteraceae bacterium, assembly GCA_902535255.1. Taxonomy (GTDB): domain Bacteria; phylum Pseudomonadota; class Alphaproteobacteria; order Pelagibacterales; family Pelagibacteraceae; genus Pelagilacustribacter. The sequence goes on along the minus strand of CACASQ010000002.1, from coordinate 22,069 downwards.
GGACATCTGGTGTAAAAAAAATTGAAATAGTCCATTTATTTTTTAAGGTTTCATTGGTAGTTACAATATTTTACATTTTATTTTCAATTTTTTTAACTCCATTGGCTCTGAATAAGTCTAGACAATTATTGGGAGAAGAAAGGTTTACTTCATTTTTACCAACTGTAAGAATTCAGCAATTTAGTGATTCCTTTACAGGATTAACTTTTATTGTTGATGAGAAATATGAAAATCAGGTAAAAAATATATTTATTCAAGACAATTTAAATATTTTAAAAAATATCTCATCTGCAAAAGTTGAAGAGAGTTCAAATACTATCGTAGCTAAGAGAGGTTTAGTTGAAGATGGACAATTAATTCTTTTAGACGGAAAAATTATTTCAACAAAAAATTTAGTCAAAAATGATTTTATCAAGTTTGATCAAATAAATATTGATTTAAATAACCTTAAAAATACAACGATTAAAAAACCAAAAATTCAAGAAACTTCAACATTAAGTCTTATAAAATGTCTAAAAGAAAATTTGTTTACTAATTACAAATGTACAACAAATTTTAAGGAAGAAATTCTTCCTGTTTTGAATAGAAGATTAATTTTACCTATGTTTATTCCTGTGCTAGCTTTAGTTTCTTCTCTTTTATTAATAAAAACAAAAAAAAATATTTTCTTCAATAAGATATCTATTTTTTCATATAGCTTTTTAATTTTGTTATATTCAGAGCTTATTATTCGGTTTACAGGTTTAAATAGTATTGCAAATTATATATTTTTAACTTCACCTATTATTTTTTCTTTTCTATCTTATTATTTTTTAAAATATAAATTTTCTATAGAGGCAAATTTTAATGAAAAAAGTTCTTATTAATTATTTATTAGTTGGATATTTTAAAACTTTGCTTAAAGTTATCTTATTCTTTTATTGTTTTGGGGTAATATTGAATTTATTCGAAGAAATAGAATTTTTTAAAAATTTGGATACCTCAGCTTTAGTTCCTTTAAAACTAACCATTCTCTATATACCAGGAATGTTAGTTCAGTTATTACCATTTATAATCTTTGTTTCTAGTTTAAAATTTATAATGGACATAAGAAATAATAGAGATCTTATTTCTATGAAAGTCTTTGGATTCTCAAATTTTAAGATATTTGTGATACTTGCTACTACTTCATTTTTAATAGGATGGTTTGTGCTTTTTTTTATAAACCCAATAACTTCTGTAATGTCAAAATACTATGAAAAAACAAAATCAGACTTTTCGAGAGATATCGATCATCTAGTGACTTTTAATAAAAATGGTCTTTGGATAAAAGAAAACCTAGAAGAAGGACAAAGAATCATATCTGCCAAAAGAGATGACGCAAAAATAATTAAAGATGTAACAATCTTCAATTTCGATAAAGATTTTAATTTAAACAGAAAGATCTATTCTAAAACTGCAAATATAGAAAAAAAAGAATGGGTGTTAAATAATGTTATTATTTTAGAAATATCTCAAAATAACACTAAAGAGCTCAAAATAGACCAAATGAATATCACATCTATATATACTTATGATAAAATAATCAGTCTTTTTAAAAATTTTGACACTTTGTCATTTATTGATCTAATAATAAATTATGATGAATTGATCGATCGGGGTTATAACAAAATTTTTTTGAAACAAAATTTACATTCAATGCTTTCAATGCCTTTTTTTCTATTTATTATGACAAGTTTAGCGTCAATTTTGATTATGAGCACCTTAAAGCGATCTAAAAATATGAAGATCGTTATTTTTGGGCTTATTATTTGCGTACTAATTTACTACTTAAAAGACTTATCAATTGCATTAGGTCAAACAAATAGGATTCCACTCGCTTTAGCCTCTTGGGTACCAATTATTGTAATAAGCATGTTTAGCTTTGTAGGAATTTTACAAATAAATGAAAAATAATATTTTTATAATTTTTTTAATGTTTTTTTTTTCAAAAATTTCTTTTGCAGAAAATATCAATATTCAATCAAAAAATATTTCGATAGATAAAAAGGATGAAACAACTATTTTTGAAAATGAAGTAATAATTACCGATGATAGGAATAATACAATTAAAAGTGATTACGCAAAATATAATAAAAAATCTGATTTTTTTACATTAAGAAGTAATATTGTGGTGGAAGATAAAAATGGAAATATTTTCAAAAGTAACAAAGCAACTTATGATAATAAAAACGAAATATTAGAAAGTTTTGGAACAACTACAATTTTATCATCAGAGGGATATAAAATAGATACAGAAGATTTAATATGGGATTTAAAAAAGAGTTACGCTGCCTCTAAAAACAAAACTTTAATAAAAGACGCTCAAAACAATAATATTTTTTTAGATAATTTTGAATACGAAATTGGGAAAAATATTATTAAGTCTGTAGGTAATATTGAAATTAAAGATAAATCGGAAAATATTTATAAGTTTTCACAAATTTATATTGATGAAAAAAAAAGAGAGATTATCGGTACCGATGCTAAAGCTTTTTTAAACCAAGAAAACTTTAAGTTTAATAAAAAAAATAAACCAAGAGTTTTTTCAAATGTAATTAATATTAAAGGTGGAGAGACAAAATTTGTAAAAAGTTCATTCACGCTTTGCGACTATAGGCCTAAAGATAAATGTCCGCCATGGGAACTTCGCGCTTCTGAAATGAGACATGATAATAAGAAGAAAACAATTTTTTACGAGAATGCTTTAATAAAAGTATATAATATTCCAATTTTTTATTTTCCTAGACTAGCTCACCCTGACCCTACTGTCGATAGAAGATCAGGTTTCTTAATTCCATCCTTTTCTGATACTCAAAATTTAGGCTCTAGTATCAATATTCCATATTTTTTAGCTATAGATAGAGACAAGGATATTACTATTAATAGTAGAATGTTTGCATCTGAGCATCCTTTGTTTGTAGGTGAATACAGGCAAGCATTTAAAAATTCAAATCTGATATTAGATTTTGGATATACAGAAGGCTATAAAAAAGAAACTAAAAATAAAAGCGTGGGAAATAAATCGCACTTGTTTGCTAAACTAACTAAAAATTTTAGATCAGATTTAAAGGATAGTGAAAGTAATTTAGAAATAAATTTACAAAATATTTCAAACAGAAAATATTTGAAGCTTTATAGAATAGACTCAAATCTTGTAAACTATGAAACTAATACTTTAGAAAACTCTATAAATTTTAATCATTTTAATGATGAAGAAAACTTTTATCTTAATTTTCAATCAAGTATTTTTGAAAGTCTAAAAGATAATTATGAGGATAAATATGAATATATTATTCCAGATATTACTTTAAATAAGAATTTGTTTAGTGATAAATACGGAAGTGGAGAGTTTAATTCAAAATTCAGAGTGAGAAATTTTGAAACTAACAAAACAGAAAAACTTTTGATAAATGATTTAAACTGGGAATATGACGACCCATTCCTTGACAAATTTTATGAGGGAAAATTCTTAGCTAAATTTAAAAATCTTAATTATGAAACTAAAAATATTAAAAAATTTAAAAAAGATCCTACATCAGAATTATTTGGCGCATTAGGATATTTAGCTCGTGTTGATTTATTTAAAAAAGAGAGCAACCAAATAAGTCATTTTTTAACGCCTAAATTATTAATGAGATATTCACCCAATCACATGAGAAAAGATACTAGTGATGTTATTTTACCAGATAGAGATATATTTTCTCTAGATAGACTTGGAAGATCTAAGAATTTTGAAGGTGGATCTAATGTTACAGTTGGATTTAATTATCAGCAATTAAATAATGAAAAAGAATTAAATTTTTCAATTGGCCAGATAATTAATGAAAAGAAAAATAACAATAAAATGCCATCTTCATCAAGTTTGGACGAGAGATTTTCTGATGTAGTTGGTAATATAAGTTTTAATAATAATGAAAACTTCAAACTGGATTATGATTATTCTATAGATCAAAATTTCGACAAAATGAGTTATAATAAACTAAGTTCGGATTTTAAAACAAAGTCAATTGATTTTAATTTAAATTATTTAGAAGAAAAAAATATTTCTGAAAATAAAGAATATTTAACATCTACAATTGAATATAAAAAAGGTCAGAGTGGAATATTTGCTTTTAGAAATAAAAGAAATTTAATCACAAATTCATCTGAGTATTATAAGTTAAGCTATGAGTATATAAACGATTGTCTAAGAGCGGGACTAGTTTATAGAAGAGAATTTTATAACGACTCTGAATTAGAACCTGAAAATTCATTAATGTTTACAATTACCTTAAGTCCATTCGGATCTTTAACTTCACCAGGGTTTGGCCAATAAATGAATTTTAAAACAAAATTTACAGTATATTTGATAGCTTTGTTTATTTCGCTGGAAACCAGTGTATTATATTCATCAATTAAAAATAATATAATTGTTAGAGTTGGAAATGAGATTGTAACCACCTACGAACTGGAAAATAAAATAAAAACATTACTATTTTTAAATAAAGACGAATTAAGTCAAAATAATATTAACAAGGTTAAAAAAATTTCACTAAAAACTTTAATTGATATTAAATTAAAAAAAGAAGAATTAAATAAATATAATTTTAAAATGAATGATAATATGGTTGATAATCATTTATCGAAAATTGCTTCCTCATTTAATATTAATAAAAGAGACTTAGAAAAACTATTTTTTTCTAATGATATAAATTTTAAACAATATAAAGAAGATTTACAAATTGAATTTTCATGGCAACAATTAATTTTTCAACTTTATGCAAAAAAAATTTCCTTGGAAGAGAGTCAAATACTAGAAGATTTAAATTTAATCATAAATAAGAAAAACGATTTGGAAGAATTTAAATTATCAGAAATAGAGGTTGATTTTGAAGATAGTAATCAAAAAAAAACTTTGATAAATGAAATAAAGAATTATATCAAGAATTTTAATTTCGAAAAAGCTGCAGAGAAATACAGTCTGGCAACAACTGCTTTGGAGGGTGGAAATTTAGGGTGGATTAATTCAGCTGGAATGTCTGAAAAATTATTAAATATAGTTAAAAAAATGAAAATAGATGAAACTTCTGAACCAATTATTTCAACAAATAAAATTCTATTCTTGAAATTGATTGATAGAAGAATTGTTAAAAATCCTGAAAAATTAGATATAGAGGAACTCAAAAACTCAATAATTCAAAATAAAAAAAATGAAATGCTTAATTTATACGCTAATAGCCACTTATCAAAAAAACGAAATATAACTTCGATAAAATTTTTAAATGAGTAAAAAGATTATAATAGTATTTGGGGATCCTAATAGTATAAATTCTGAAATAATATTTAAAAGTTGGAAAAAATTAAGCTTTAATATCAAGAAAAAAATTTATTTGATCTCAAACTTTGAGCTATTAAAAAAACAATTTAAAAAATTAAAATACAAAATGAAGCTTAAGAAAGTTAAGGATCTTTCAGAAAAAGTAAGAGGAAATGAATTAAAAATAATTGATATTGATTTAAATTTTTCAGATCCTTTCAAAGTTGCAGAAAAATCCGCCTCTACATTTGTAATTAACTCACTTAATCTTGCTCACAAATTAGCTCTTACAAAAGATGTTTGTGGAATAATTAATTGTCCAATTAACAAAAAATTGCTTAAAAGAAATAACATTGGCGTAACTGAGTTTTTAGCTAAAAAGTGCAAAATTTCAAATGAATCTGAGGTAATGTTAATTCATAATGACAAATTTTCTGTTACTCCAATTACTACACATATTGATGTAAATAATATTTCAAAAAGACTTAGTTCAAGTATTCTATTTAAAAAAATAAAAACAATAAATAATTGGTTTGTAAATAAAAAAAATATTAAACCTAAGATTGGTGTTCTGGGCTTAAACCCACATAATGCAGAGCTAAAAGCCAGGTCTGAAGAAAAAAAAATAATTATACCTACTTTAAAAAAACTTAGAAAATTAAATTTTAAAGTAGATGGGCCACTTGTAGCAGATACAATTTTTATAAAAGATTATAAAAAATATAATGTGATAGTAGGGATGTATCACGACCAGGTTTTAATACCATTTAAAACTTTATTCAAATTTGATGCAATAAACATTACCTTGGGATTGAGATACTTGAGAGTTTCTCCAGATCATGGAACTGCATCAAATTTAATAGGTAGAAAGACTGCTAATTATCATAGTTTAAAAAGATGTATTGAATTTATCAATAAATTCGGAAAATGAAATTTGCCAAAAAATCATTAGGTCAAAATTTTCTTATTGACAAAAACATTATTAAAAAAATTATTTGTTCGACAGATATTAATAACAAAAATGTTATTGAAATTGGCCCAGGTAAAGGAGCCCTTACTGACGAAATTTTAAGTAAAAATCCAAAATCACTTTGTATAATTGAAAAAGATAAAATTTTTTCACATGATTTAAAAAAGAAATATAAAGATGATAAAAGGGTTAAAGTTTTAAATTCAGATGTGCTTAAATTTAATATTGAAAATATTTGCAAAAATAACTCAATAATTTTTGGTAATTTGCCATATAACATCTCATCTCAAATTTTGGTGAATTTTTTAAAGTTTAAAGAATGGCCTCCTAAATATACAAATTTAATTTTTATGTTCCAAAAAGAGTTAGGTGAAAAAATTATAGGAAAGTTTAAAACTTTCAACTATGGAAGAATATCAATATTGGCTAATTACAGATTAGAAATAAGTAAAAAATTTTTTGTATCAGAAAATTGTTTTTTTCCAAGACCTAAAGTAAAGTCAATAGTTATTCAATTTAAGCCTAAAAATAAGATTTCGCATAAAATTAAAGATATTAAAAATCTTGAAAAAGTTACTAATATTCTTTTTTCAAACAAAAGAAAAATGATCAATAAGAACATAAAAAAAATTATTAACAAAGAATCTCTAAGAAAATTGAGTTCTTTAGATCTTAGCTTAAGACCTTCAGAAATAGGTCCAGAAACCTATTATAGAATTACTGAGATTTACGAGAGTTTATAAATGTATTTGATTTATGCAAATGTATTATATTTTCTATTTGTTTAAAACAAGCTTCTAGGTTTTTATTAATTAAAATATAATCATAATCATTCCAATGTTTTATATCTTCATCAAAAGATTTAAATCTTTTTTTAATTTCCTCATCTGAATTTTGATTTCTTTTAATCAGCCTTTTTTTTAATTCTTCTTTATTTTCTGTAATTAAGTAAATTTTTATTAATTCAAGATTTTTAAACTTAGACAATTGCTTTGTCCCCTGCCAATCAATGTCGAAAATAATATCATTTGTAATAATATCCTCATCTACTGTCTTTTTTAGAGTGCCGTAATAGTTTTCAAAAATTTTTGCGTACTCATAAAATTTTTCTTCATTAATTAATTTTTTAAATTCTTTATCAGATACAAAATGATAATCTATACCATCTATTTCATTAGATCTTGGTGTTCTCGTGGTATGAGAAACTGAAATTTTAAAAGATTGATATTTTTGCTGAATTTTTTTTGTTAGAGTTGTTTTGCCTACACCTGATGGAGATGAAAGTATAATCATGATATTTTTCTTATCATGCTTCATATTAGATCTATCTTTTTCTAACTAGATTTACTCTCAATAAATTTAATTGCATCTCCTACAGTCAAAATTTTTTCAGCTTCGCTATCAGAAATTTCAGAGCCAAACTCCTCCTCGAAAGCCATAACTAGTTCTACTGTGTCTAAGCTATCAGCGCCTAAATCATCGATAAAGCTTGCTTCCTCAGTAACTTTCTCCTCTTCAATACCTAAGTGATCTGCAACTATTTTCTTTATTTTATTTTTTACATCGTCAGACATGAGATCCTTTCATTTTTGTATGTTTTCTTAATAGATTATTAATAAGAATTGTCAAGACATATACATTCCACCGTTAACATGTAAAGTTTCTCCATTGATATAGTCAGCCATATCTGAAGCCAAAAAAGCTACACAATTAGAAACATCTTCTCCCGTGCCAAGTTTACCAGACGGAATTTTGCCTATTAAGTTTTTCTTAAAATCTTCACTAATTTTATCAGTCATCTCGGTTTTGATGAAACCTGGTGAAACACAATTAACATTAATATTTTTTTTTGCATATTCTACTGAAAGACTTTTTGAAAAGGCAACTATACCTGCTTTGGATGCTGCATAATTTGCTTGTCCTAAATTTCCAGTGTGGCCAACAATAGAAGTTATATTTATAATTTTTCCTTTTTTTTCTTTTAACATCTTTTTAATAGCAAATTTACACATTAAAAAAGATGAAGTTAAATTAATATCTATTACTTTTTTCCAATTTTCTTCTGTTAATCTTATTGACAGGTTATCCATTGTAATTCCAGCATTATTTACAAGTATATTTAAACCATCAAGATTTTTATAAACTTTGTCTATAAATTCTTCTATCTTACTGTGCTCATTTAATTTAAATTTTTCAATGTGAACATTGTTAAATTTATTTTTTATTGATGACAATTTTTCTTCATTGGTTCCTGTCGCAACTACGTTAGCCCCTAAATTATAAAATTTTTCAACTAAACAGTTGCCAATACCACCAGTGGCTCCTGTAATTAGAACTTTTTTATCTTTTAAATTTATCATTTAAATTTTTAATATCAGCAATTGAGTTGATTGAAAAGCAATTAACATTACTTATTGTTCTTTTTAACATGCCAGATAAAATCTTCCCAGGACCAATTTCTATAAAATTTTGTACACCAGAATTAGACATATATATTAAACTCTCCCTCCATTTTACTGTAGATGAAATTTGATCAATTAATAATTGTTTTATAATTTTATTGTCTTTTTCTGGTTTTGCGGTAACATTACAAATAATATCAAAATAAGAGTCTTCGAACTTAGTTGAATTAATTTTTTCTCTCATTTTATTTGCAGCGGGTTTCATTAAAGAACAATGAAATGGAGCGCTTACTTTTAGTGGAATTGATTTAATATTTTCATCTTTTAATTTTTTTTGAAATAATTTAACTGATTTACTATCACCACTCACAATTATTTGCCCGTTAGCATTATCATTGGCTATTTCACAAATTCCATTATTCTTGTCGATGGCAGTTAATAATTTTTTAATTAACTCAATATCTGTTCCTAAAACAGCTAACATGCTTCCCTCTCCTACTGGAACTGCCTCTTGCATTGCTTTTCCTCTTTCATGTAATAAAAAAAGGGCGTCTTCAAAATTAAGTGAGTTAGAACAAACTAAAGCACTATACTCACCAAGAGAATGACCAGCGAAATATTTAAAAGAGTTTATATTAAAATTAAACTCTTCTGTTAAAACTTTAAAAATTGAATAGCTTACAGTAAGAATTGCGGGTTGAGTATTTTTTGTTAATTGTAAGTCTGACTCTGGACCTTCTAGTATGATCTTAGAAAGTGGATAATTTAAATTTTCGTCAGCCTTTTTAAAAATTTTTTTAACAATTTCAAAGTTATTGTAAAACTCATTACCCATACCAACAGTTTGCGATCCTTGTCCTGGAAATAAAAAAGCGCTCATTTTTCTAAATTTTTTTATATATTATTAGTATTGCTATAATTATTCATTATAGTATAAACCAAATTTTACAAATTAATTTTAAAAGATATTTACACTAATAAAATATGGCTTTTTACGAAAATACCCTACTCGCAAAGCAAGATTTAGCTGATAAAGAGATAAAATCTTTGAGAGATAAATATAACGAAATAATTAACAAATCTTCAGGTAAAGTTATAAAAATTGAAGAGTGGGGTCTCTTGAATTTATCAAATAAAATTAAAAATTATAAAAAAGCCTTTTACATTCATTACAAATTTGAAGGAAACAAAGATACTCTTCAAGAAATTGAAAAAAAAATAAAGGTTGATAGTTCAATTATAAGATATTTAACTGTTAAATATAAAAAACTAGATACAAAAAACGAATACTTCAAAAAAAAATAATTTATATTTATGAAACGTAAGAACAAAAAATTTCAAAAAAGAAGCCCCAACTCATTAAGTAAACTAAGTTTATTTCAGAAAAATGATGGTAAATTTTCAAAAAAATGTCCCCTCTCTCTTAAAAATGCGCCAACTATTGATTATAAGAACATAAATTTACTTAAAAAATATGTTTCAGATAATGGGAAAATAATTTCATCCAAAATCACATCAGTTTCATATAATAAACAAAAAAAGTTAACAAGAGAAATCAAAAGAGCAAAAATCTTGGGGTTGGTTTAAATGGAAATAATTTTATTAGAAAATATACTAAATCTCGGAAACATTGGCGACAAGGTTAAAGTAAAAAATGGCTACGGGCGAAACTTTCTATTAAAAACAGGAAAAGCTTTAAGATTTAACAAGGAAAATTTAGAGCTTGTAAATAAAAAAAAAGATGAGCTTAATAAAAAGAATTTAGAGATTAAAAACAAATATAAAGAATTAAGTAAATTAGTAAATAAAAAAACATTTGCTTTCGCAAGGGAGAGTAAAGAAAATGGAGATCTCTATGGTTCTATAAAACCTAAAGAAATAACAAATTTAATCAAAGAACAATCAAAAGCTGAGGTCAGTCCGTCACAAATAATTCTCAAAGATGAATTAAACAAACTTGGTTTATTTAAAGCAGATATAAATTTTCATCCAGAGGTAAAAGCCGTAATATCCATCAAAATAAATAAAATACAATCTAAATAACTTTTCCACAGAGCTTGAAAAAAAGTGAGTAACTTTCACTTTATCAAGACGAAGTTTGTTCTATTATGATTTTGTGGAAGAATTAAAACCTTTAAATAAAAAATCTTCGAATAAGCAACCTTCGAATATAGAAGCTGAACAAGCCTTAATTGGTTCAATTTTGGTTAATAATGATATTATAGATGAAATATCAACAATCGTAAAATCCTCAACTTTTTTTGATCCCGCGCATGTAAGAATTTACGAAACGATAGAAAATCTAAATAATAAAGGAATGATTGCTAATCCTATTACACTTAAGAACTATTTTGAAAAAGACAATATGCTTGATGAAGTCGGCGGAACAGAATATTTAGTAAAATTAACTCGATTTTCAGGCTCAACTAAACAAGCAATTGATTACGCTAAAATAATTCATGAAATGTATCTTAGAAGAGAGTTAATATTAATTTCAGATAAATTGTCCGGAGACACTTTTGCAGCTTCAGAACAAGAACAAAATGCTGAAAAAATAATAGAATCTACCGAAAAGTCCCTTTTTGATTTGGCAGAACGTGGAAGTTTTTCTCGATCGTACCTAAAATTTAATCAAGCCCTAGATCAAACTATTCAAATGGCAACTATGGCCATGCAAAGTGATCAAGGTGTAGTTGGTGTACCTACTGGTTTAACTGACTTAGATGAAAAATTGGGTGGTCTTCATAAATCAGATTTAATTATTTTAGCTGGTAGACCATCAATGGGTAAAACTGCTTTAGCAACTAATATTGCTTTTAATGCTGCTCAGCATATTTTGAAAAAACAGGAAAAATCCTCTGTTGCTTTTTTTTCACTAGAAATGTCCTCTGAACAATTGTCAACTAGAATTTTATCAGAGCAGGCAAAGATAAAGTCTGATGATATTAGAAGAGGTAAGGTTACTGAAGAGGAGATTAATAGGTATATTGAAACATCAAGAAACATTTATAATTTACCTTTATACATTGATGAAACTCCTGCAATAACGATAGCCGCTTTAAGTAACAGAGCAAGAAGAATAAAAAGATTGTTCGGATTAAACTTGATTGTAGTTGATTATATTCAACTAATGAGATCTAATTTAAGTAAAAATGAAGGTAGAGTGCAAGAAATATCTGAAATCACTCAAGGATTAAAAGCACTTGCAAAAGAACTTTCGGTTCCAGTTCTAGCTTTATCACAATTATCAAGAGCAGTTGAACAAAGAGATGATAAACAACCTCAATTAGCTGATTTAAGAGAGTCTGGATCAATTGAGCAAGATGCTGATGTGGTAATGTTTGTTTATAGGGAAGCTTATTATTTAGAGAGAAAACAACCGAAACTGGGCTCTATAGAACATGCAGAATGGCAATCAAAAATGAATGATGTGAATGGACTTGCAGACATAATTTTAGGCAAACAAAGACATGGTCCAACAGGTACAATCAAAGTTGAGTTTGAGGGGATTTACACAAAATTTAAAGATTTAACAAAAAATTAGGCCTAAATTTTTCTTTAGTTATAGTATAATTAAGATATATCTGAAATATCCAGATGTTATCGTATATATATAAAAAATTAGTCATAGATTTTTCAAAATTAACCCTACTGTTAATAGCATCAATCATAGTTTTTTCTCTTTATCACGCAAAAAACTTCAATTTGGATGCCTCATCTGATGCGCTGCTATTAGAGGGTGATAAAGATTTAAAATATTTGAGAGAGATTAATCAAAGGTACGGTTCAAAGGATTTTTTGGTTCTAACTTACTCACCTGTCTCTAGCTTTATAGAAAAAGAAACTATTCTTAATTTACAGTTATTAAAATCAAAAATAGAAAAATTAACTTGGGTCGATAGTGTAATTACAATTATAGATGTTCCATTATTAAAAAGCACTGATGAGGGCCTTATGGATAGATTAAAAAATTATAAAACCTTAGCTTATCCTGAAATAGATAGAAAAAGGGGTTTTGAAGAGATAATTAATAGCCCAATTTATAGAGATTACGTGATAAGCGAAGACGGTAAAACTTCTGGAATAGTTGTTTATTTGAAAAGAGATGAGCGTTTAGCAGAGTACATAAAAGTAAAAGATAAATATTTTAATCAATCCGTAGAAACAGGTTTAACAAAAGAAGAAGAAAAAAATTATAAAGAATTCATAAAAGAATATGAGAATTACAAAAATCTCTACAATTTAAGAAATCATCAAAATATCGCAGAAATTAGAGATGTAATAAACAAATACGGTGAAAATGCTAAAATTCATTTGGGTGGAATTCCTATGATAGCTGACGATATGATGAGTTTCATTAAAAGTGATATTATCGTTTTTGGTATTGGAGTATTTATTTTCATAATTTTAACTCTCTGGTTTATTTTTAGAAATTTTAAATGGGTGGTAATGCCTTTGCTTGGTTGTATCACATCAGTTATAATTATGATTGGTCTGCTTGGTTTGATAGGCTGGAAGGTAACAGTAATCTCATCAAATTTTATTGCTTTGATGTTAATTCTTAATATGGCAATGAATATTCATTTAACAGTAAGATTCTTGCAATTGAAAAAAGAGAATTTAGAAATTTCAAATAAAGAAACAGTTTTAATTGCAAGTAAAAAAATGATGCTCCCAATACTTTATACCGTATTAACAACAATTTGTGCTTTTTTATCTCTTATTTTTAGTGGAATAAAACCAATAATTGATTTCGGATGGATGATGACACTTGGATTAATTGTTTCTATATTTATTACTTTTTTACTTTTACCTTCTTTATTAAGTAGTTTTTCATCTGAAAATGAAATCAAAGTAAGGGATACAGAAAAATCCTTCGTAACAACTGCCCTAGGTTCAATCGCAAAAAAAAGTGGTTATTTAATTTTTGGCACAACTTTTCTAATTATAGCTTTGAGCATTTTTGGAATGTCCAAATTAGAGGTTGAAAATAGCTTTATTAATTATTTCGATAAGGAAACTGAAATTTATAAAGGGATGAAAAAGATAGATGAGGATTTGGGTGGCACAACACCTTTGAATGTAATTCTAAAATTTCCAGTAAAAAAGAGAGAAAATAAAGAGGATGACGAATTTTCTGAATGGGAAGAAGGAGGTGAGAGTGATGAAGATAAATCTAAATATTGGTTCACAAGAGATAAAATGGATAAAATCATTAAAGTGCACGATTACTTGGACTCTTTGCCTCAAATAGGAAAAGTTTTATCTTTTGGATCTATTTTAAGAGTGGCCGAGGATCTAAATAATAAAGAACTCCAAAGCTTAGAAATAGCTGTTTTATATAGCAAAATACCAGAAGAAATTAAAAGTGAAATTATTTCACCTTATATTTCTGTAGATGAAGATGAAGCTAGAATATCAGTAAGAATTAAAGACTCTTTAGAAAATTTAAGAAGAGATGAATTAATAAAAAAAATCAATACCGAGCTTAATACAAAACTAGGTTTTAAAAGAGACGAATATAAGTTAACTGGTGTTTTAATTTTATTCAATAATTTATTGCAAAGTTTATTCAAATCCCAAATATTAACATTAGGTATAGTGATGTTAGGAATATTTTTTATGTTTTTCATATTATTTAGAAATTTAACATTGTCATTTATTGGGGTTGTGCCTAATTTTCTAGCAGCCTTTTTTATATTAGGAATAATTGGCCTTATGGAAATTCCTTTAGATATGATGACTATAACTATTGCAGCAATCACAATTGGAATCGCGGTTGATAATAGTATTCATTACATTTTTAGATTTAAAGAAGAGTTTCAAAAATTAAATGATTATAATAAGACATTAGACAAATGTCACAGCACAGTAGGAATTGCAATTTTAAATACCTCGATAACAATTGTATTTGGATTTTCAATTTTGGTATTATCTAATTTTATTCCTACAATTTATTTTGGTGTATTTACTGGAATCGCAATGTTGCTGGCTATGATTTCAGTGCTAACTTTATTACCCAAATTATTATTAATCTATAGACCCTTTGATAATAAAATCAAAAAAACTTAGAAATGTTAAATTTTTTTGACTCGATTATTAGTTCAGTAAGTATTTTTGACTCTATTGTAATAATAATTTTTTTTTATTGTGTTATTCAATGTTTTTTGAAAGGATTTTCTCTTAGCTTAATTTCTTTTATGAAATGGGTTCTCTCTACAGTAGTAACGATAATTCTTGTTCCAAAATTACAACCCTATGTAAGAGACTACATTGAATCTGACTTTATTAATAATGTCGGAATAGGAATAGTAATTTTTGTCATGACTCTTTTTTTAACAATTATAATTGGTAAAGCGCTCAGTAGAGCGGTTACGTGGACTGGTGTTGGATCGATAGATAAAACTTTTGGCTTATTATTCGGTTTTTTTAAAGGTTATGTGGTGTGTGTATGTTTATTTTCTATATCAAATTGGTTTTATCCATATCAGAATTGGGGTATATCAGTTGAGAAAGCAGTCTCTTTTAATTTTATAAAAAAAGGAAGTGAAATATTGATCGAAGAATTTCCATCTAGTGAAGATTTCATTGATACGAAAGAAAAAATTGAAAATATTTAATAACGATAAACTAAGAGAAGAGTGTGGAGTATTTGGAATATCTAATCATGAAGACTCCTCAGCAGTTGTGGCATTAGGTTTACATGCCCTTCAGCATAGAGGTCAAGAGGGCTGTGGAATTGTTTCTTTTGATGGAAAAAATTACCACTCTGAAAAAAGACAAGGGTTAGTTGGTGATCATTTTACTAATCCTGAAGTAATAAAAAAACTACCCGGGAAATTTGCCATTGGCCATAATAGATATTCAACGACTGGAGAGACTTCTTTAAGAAACATTCAGCCATTTTTTGCCGACTTACATATGGGAGGCCTTAGCATTGCTCATAATGGAAATTTGACAAATGCTCTTTTGTTAAGAAATACACTTGTTAAAGATGGTGCAATCTTTAGGACAACTAGCGATACTGAAACAATAGTACAATTAATAGCAAGATCAAAGAGGGAAAAATTTATAGATAAATTAATTGACGCTTTATTTCAAATACAAGGTGGGTATTCATTAGTATTAATGACAAATAAAAAATTAGTGGGCGCAAGAGATCCTTACGGAATAAGACCATTAGTTGTGGGAAAACTAAAAGATTCTTATATTTTTGCTTCTGAGACATGTGCTTTAGATATCGTTGGGGCAAAATTTATTAGGGAGGTTGAAAATGGAGAGATTATTATTATTGAGAACAAAGAGATGAAATCCGTTAAACCTTTTCCTAAGCAAAAAGAACGACCTTGTGTTTTCGAATATATTTATTTTGCAAGACCAGATAGTCTCATTGGAGGAAAATGTGCTTATGAGTACAGGAAAAATTTAGGTCAAGAGCTTGCCAGGGAAACTGACTTAAAAGCAGATTTGGTAGTCCCTGTCCCAGACTCTGGGGTTCCAGCTGCTATTGGATATGCAGAACAATCGAAAAAGAAATTTGAATTAGGTCTTATAAGGAATCATTACGTTGGCAGAACTTTTATTGAGCCCACGCAAAATATAAGAAGCTTAGGAGTAAAGCTTAAATTAAGTTCGACTAAGACTATTGTAAAAAATAAATCTATAATTCTTATTGATGACTCTTTGGTAAGAGGCACAACCTGTAATAAAATTGTGAAAATGCTTTATGAAAACGGAGCTAAAGAAGTTCATGTAAGAATAGCTTGCCCAGAAATTAAATTTCCAGATTTTTATGGTGTTGACATGCCAACAAAAGAGGAATTATTGGCTCATAGAAAAAGTTCTGAAGATATGTGTAATTATTTGAAAGCAAAAACATTAAAATTTTTAAGTTTAGATGGACTTTACAATGCTTTAATAAATGAAAAAAGAAATTCAATCTATCCTCAATTTAGTGATCACTATTTTACCGGAGATTACCCAATAAAACCATCTGATAACTTACATGGTTTAAAAGTGAAACAGCTGTCTCTACTCAGTGGTAAATCTAATAATTAATTTACAATAGATAATCTATTTTTTTTATCCAAATATATAATTGAACCGTTAATTATTATGGGGTTACTATTAATTTTAGTAGGAAGTTTTTTGATATTATCTAAGTTACCAATTATATCAAAATTTAAAACAAATGAATTATTCAAAAAAATAAATATTTTATCATTCATTAAGAACAAATTTCTAAAAAATGCATTACGTTTTTTTGTTTCATAAAAATCTGCTATTTTTTGGTTTATATCGTAAGAGTATTTAATTTTACCTTTTTCTATATCTAAAACTATTAATAGATCATTTTTAGATACAATAAATAAGTGATTTTTATTTACTACAGGACTAATTGATGAAGTTAAATTTATTTTGTAAATAATTGAACCATTATCCTCATCTATGATGTAAAGAAAATTATTAGAGGTTATTATTAATTTTTTATCATAATTTATTATTCGAGTGCTCTCAAATGAGCTACTCGGTGTTAAATCTGAGGATTGGTTTAAATTTAGAAACCAGTTTATATTAGAACGATTGATGTTAAATGAATATAAAGTTCCATATGTATTTAAAAAAAATAAGTTTTTATTATTCAGAGCTAAATTGTTTATAAATTGATTTTTTACTGTAGTTTCCTCAGAAGGAAATTTTTTTAAGATTTCCCCATTTTTTTTATTAAAGAGATATAAAGTATTAGCCTGATCAGCCAAAGCTAATTGTTTATCATAAATTTTTAAATTAGATCGAAAGGGTATCTTATACTTTTTTGCCCATAAAATCTTTTTTATACTGTAATCGTACGAATATAAATATCCTAAATTATCAGCAACATAGATGATATTATTTTCTACAATGAAATTTATTTTTTTATTTAATTTCTTATATTTTTTTTTGTAAAAATTGTATTTAGAGATAATTTTTTTTTCATCAATTGAATATATAATTAAATTTCCTTTAGAATCATTGAAAATTATATTGTTTTCTTCGTATAAAATATTATTACTTATATCGAAACGGCTAAGTTTTTTACTTTTAAAAAGTAATTTATTAAGACTGTTATATTTAAAGTTTTCATAATTATTTATTCGATTATAAAATATATCACTCCACTCTAAGCTTAAAACCACATTAGAAGTTTTAATTTTTGAAGTTCCATCAAAGGGTATGACCTTATTGAATTGGTCTTTGGCAGAACTCAAAGACTCAAAATTACTTAATGGATCTTTTTTCTTGACCAAAACTTCATTTTCATTTTTCCAAATACCAGATTTATTATCAAATGAACAAGATTGTAATAAAATTGAAAATATCAAAATATAAAACAATTTCATTTAGTTTTTTTATTTTCAAGTAAATCTCTTATTAATATCTCAAATCCAGTATTAGAATTTAAGAGCATTTCTAAAATTTTTTTTGCCTCATTTTCTTTTGAGATTTTAAGTAGGTATAAAGCTTTTTTGAATAAAATTAAATCATTCTGCTCTTTAGATTTATTAATATTTTCTACAATATCAAAGTATTCAATGACTTTTGTCTGGTTTTTTTCTAAATCTTTTTCAATTATTGTATTGAGAGCTAATACTGAATAAAATTTATTTTTACTAAATATAATTTCCTTAAATATCTCTTTTGATTCTTCTTTTTGATCTGAAGCTAATAACAAACCTGCCTTAATATATTTTTCGGATATAAGATTATTTGCTTTTTTTTTATTATAATCTATGAAAAATAATGCGCATAAAAATGAAAATACTATAATTAAAAATAAAATTATTTTTTTTTTATTTTTATTAAAAAAGTATTTTACCTTTTCTCTAAACTCAACTTTATCTTCTAAATTTTGCTCCATGTAAAAAGTTTTTCTTAGCTGGAAATTTTTTTATTTTAACTTCCCTAGTATATTTTTTTACGGCTTTTTCAATTATTCTATTTAAATTAGCATATTTTTTTACGAATTTTGGATAAAAACCACTTAATCCCAACATATCATCAGTAACAAGAATTTGACCATCGCAATAAGATGATGAAGCGATACCAATCGTAGGTATTTGTAATTTTTCAGTAATTAATTTTGCTGCTTTAGGAGCTAGACATTCTAAAACTATTGAAAAAGCGCCTGCTCTTTGTATCGCAACTGCCTCTTTAAGTAAGCTAAGAGTTTTTAATTTGGATTGGCCTTCAACTTTAAATTTTTTTTTGAATTGAGGAGTATATCCGATATGTCCCATTACTGGTATATTTGCTTTGACCAGAGTGCTTACAATATTACTATTTTTTTTATTACTTTCTATTTTAACTGCATCGCAACCTGTAGCTTTCATAATAAATTTTGCATTTTTTTTTGCAATAATCTTATTAAAGTAAGATCCTTTTGGCATATCAACAACTAATAGAGATTTTTTAATCCCTTTTTTTACACTTAATGTATGCTGAATAATATTTTTGACTGTTATCTCGTGCGTATTGTTAGAACCGTATAAGACATTTGCCATAGAGTCTCCTACTAATACAATATCACAATACTTATCTAAAATTTTTGCTATATTTTTTGAATATGCTGTCAGACTTACAATCTTAGATTTATTTTTTTTTTTAATAATATTTTTAATTTTAATGTTCATTTTATCAATATATCATTCTAGCTCAATCGTACTAGGTGGTTTAGAAGTAATATCGTAAACAACTCTGTTAACTCCTTTTACATTATTAATTATTTTGTAAGAGATTTTATCTAAAAAATCTCCGTTAAAATTAAAATAGTCCGCGGTCATACCGTCTTCAGAAGTTACTGCTCTTAACAGACAAGTATATTCATATGTCCTAGAGTCACCCATGACTCCAACTGTTTTAACTGGCAGCAGGGCAGCGTAAGCTTGCCAAATTTTATAGTAGAGTTTATTTTTTATTAATTCATTTATAAAGATACCATCAGATTCTTGTAATATTCTGACTTTTTCTTTGGTTATATTTCCAATTATCCTTATACCAAGACCTGGTCCTGGAAAAGGATGCCTCAACGCTATTCTGTTATCTAAACCTAATGATCTTCCTAAAATCCTGACTTCATCTTTAAAAAATTCCTTTAAAGGTTCTATCAATTTCAATCTCATTTTTTTTGGAAGACCTCCCACATTATGGTGCGATTTAATTTTAGAAGTTTTACTTCCAGTTGATGATCTGCTTTCAATAATATCTGGGTATAAAGTTCCTTGAGCTAGAAATTTTACATTCTTGATTTTTTTTGCCTCTTTTTCAAATATTTTGATAAATAAATTGCCTATTATTTTTCTTTTCTTTTCAGGATTTGAAATATTTTTTAATTTTTGAAAAAATTGTCTAGATGCATTAATTAATTTCACGTTTAATTTGTACTTATCTTTAAAGATTTTATAAATAACTTTAAACTCATTTTTTCTCATCAAACCTGTATCAACCATTATGCAGGTTAGTTTTTTTTTTATTGCTTTATTAATTAACAAAGCAGCAACACTACTATCAACTCCTCCAGAAAGAGCACAGATTACTTTTTCGTTTTTAACTTCATTCTTAATTTCTTGAATTAATCTCTCCCTTTGCGATTTTATATTCCATCCTTTTTTTACTTTGCAAATTAAAAAAAGAAAATTTTTAAAAATTTGTAGTCCATTATCTGTATGTGTAACTTCAGGATGGAACTGAACACCGTAAATTTTATCTTTTGCATTTTCAATGATAGTTAATTTTGAGTCTTTAGTAGAAGCAATAGATTTAAAATTTTTTGGAAGTTTAACAACTGCATCTTCGTGACTCATCCAAACTGAACTTTTAGGCTTAAAAAATTTTTTTGTTAAAATTGAATTATTTTTTTTCAAAATAAAAGCTCTACCGAATTCTCTTCTTTTTTTTGATGATTTAATTTTTCCTTTGAATATTTTAGCTATTAATTGCAATCCATAACAAATGCCAAGAATTGGAATTTTTTTATGAAAAAAAAATTTTGGAACAGTCTCAAATTTTTTCTTGGTCACTGTAGAAGGGCCTCCTGAAAGAATAATTCCTTTAATAGAGTTAAAATTATTCATTTTTGAAGCCTGCCTAGGGGTTATAATTTCTGAGTAGACGCCTAAATCTCTTACTCGCCTCGCAATTAATTTTGTCACTTGAGAACCAAAATCGATTATTAATATTTTTTCATTATGTCTATGAAATTGCATTTATTTTTTGGATAAATTTTCAATTTCAACTTTTAATTTCTGACTTTTGCTACAAAGCTTTACACATAAATCTTTAAGTTTTTTATTCAATTCTCTACTTTTTTTGTAATCTGAAACCGATAATTTGAGTTTTGCCAGATCATATATTGCCTCTTCATTTTTTGGGTTAAGTAAAATAACTGTATTAAGATTTTGCTCTTGTAAGTCCTTGTTGTCTAGGTTTTGAAAAATTTTTGAAAGGTACAGGTACGACATCTCACTTTTTGGATTTAAAACAATATCTTGTTCAAATTTAAATTTCGCTTCATTAAATTTTTTATCTTTAAAGAAGTTTACTCCTTGCTGAAAAAACTGAGTATTTGCTAGAAGATTATTTTGTAAAATAATCAAAATTATTAAGATTTTTAAAAAAAGGGATTTCATAATTTATAGTTAATTGTTTTTTGTGTCATTTCAACACTATGCACCATGCTTTCATAGAATCCAGCTTTAGTAATTTTAATAAATTTGGCATTTTTTGAAATTTGACCTAAATTTTTAGCGCCAATATATCCCATTGATGAACGTAATCCACCTTTAAGCTGAAAAATAATTTTTGAAACATTGCCTTTAAACTCTACTCTCCCCTCAACCCCTTCCGGTACAAATTTGGATTTATCTTTAAAGTTTTTTTGAAAATATCTGTTTGCTGAACCTGAAGACATTGCCCCTATAGAACCCATCCCTCTGTATTGTTTGTAAAATTTATCTTTTATTTTAAATTTTTTTCCTGGACTTTCATTGGTGCCGGCAAAAATCGATCCCATCATAATCGCGTCTGCACCTGCTGCTAAAGCTTTAGCGATATCACCTGAAAATTTTATACCCCCATCAGAAATTATTTTTATGTTTTTATTTTTAAGTGATCTTTTTACATCCATTATTGCAGAAATTTGTGGAACTCCTATACCTGCAACCATTCTCGTTGTACAAATCGAACCAGGGCCTATTCCAACTTTAATTATATCTGCCCCTGAATTGTATAACTTCTTTGCTGCCTCACCCGTTGCAATATTGCCTACGCAGATTGGAACTGTCTTATTAAATTTTTTAAGTTTTGATAAAGTATTTAAAACCTTTTCGCTATGCCCGTGAGCTG
>CACASQ010000001.1 GCA_902535255.1 uncultured Pelagibacteraceae bacterium | reverse complement strand
GCAGTTTCATCTCTTACTGTGTAAACAAAAGCTGTACTACCTTGAATCGTTACAGCGCTCTCAGGAACACCAACTTGATTAATTTCATCGTATATAATTTTTACTGTCATTAGTTGCCCTGGAATGATTTTGAAATCAGAATTATCAACTAAAACTCTAGATAAAATTGATCTTGTAGAAGGATCTATTCTTGAGCTAATTGTTTGAATTTTACCCTTAAAAGCTTTTTTAAATGCTGAACTTGTTATTTCTGCTTTCAGTCCTGGTTTGAGTATACTTACAAAATTCTCTGGGACTTTTATATCTATTACTATTTCTATTAAACTCTCTGAACCCAAAACTCCTTGGGCAATTTCTCTTTTCCCCAATTTACCCGCAAAATCTGCAATAACCTCTTCTCCACTTTTAAGTCTAAGGATTATTTCACCTTTTTTTACAAACCTATTATCAATATTTAATTTTCCAGCAACTTCATTAGTTTTTATTCTATACGTTTTTGAATTTTGTGCTAATGCTGTCCCAAAAGTTTCTATACTTTTGTAAAACAAAGATCTCTCAACTTGCTCTACAATTACTCCTGGTGCAGGCCTTACAGTAAATTTTTTTTTAAAGTGTAAACCAATAAAATGCCTTGCAGCAATAATTGCAAAAATAGCAATAAAGAAGATAATTAAAAATACTTTTAATTTTGATGATGCTTTCATTTTTATTCTAATCCGTACTCCGACCATGAGCCGTCATAGATAGTAGGTTTTTTACCACTTATGATAGAATTAGCTAGTCCTAAAATACATGCCGTGACTCCAGATCCGCATGTAAAAGCAATATCTTTATCTTTATCTATTTCATTCTGATCAAAAATCTTTATTAAATCTTCTTTTTTTTTGAAGGTTCTATCTTCATTTAAAAGTAATTGAAAAGGTATATTTTTAGATCCATCAATATGACCACTTTTTAATCCTTGTCGGGGCTCAGGCACCTTACCCGAAAATCTTTCTTTGCTTCTAGCATCTATTAACTGAAATTTTTTATCTAATATGTTTTTTTTGACTTGAGTTTTATTTATTACCATAGATAAATTTTCATTAGTTTCATAATCAGTTTTGGAGATTTTTATTACTTCTTTTGATACAGCTCTATTTTCCCTCAACCATTTTGTAAAATTCCCGTCTAAAACAGATACTAGATCAGTATTATGTCCAAAGTAAATAAAAGTATACCAAACTCTACATGAACTAAAGACATCTGAATTATCATAAATAACTACATGGTCAGAATTATTTATTCCCAAATTGGAAACAATGTTTCCCCACTCTTTATCTGAGGGAAGCATATGGGGTAACGAAGAATTTTTCTTTGAATTTTTATCAATATCAAAGAATATTGAGTTCTTTATATGATTTTCTTTAAACTCCTCTTCAGCATTTCTACCTGAGTTAGGCAAACACCAAGTAGCATCTAATATTTTCACTTTATTGATATTTTTTTCAAGCCATTCTGTAGCAACAAGCTGTTTCATTATCTATTTTTTTCTATGTACTTTTGGTGATATTCTTCTGCCCTACAATAATTTTTGAGCCGAGAAATATTAGTTTGAATTTTTCCATTAAGTTCCTTATTAAAAATTTCCAAAATTTCTTCAGCCTCAGCTTTTTGAATGTTGTCTTCATAAAATATTTCACTTCGATATTGAGTTCCAACGTCAGGGTATTGCATATCTTTCTGAGTAGGGTCGTGCATTTTAAAAAATAAATCTAAAATTTTTTTAAAGGAAATTAATTTTTCATCAAAGGTAAGTCTTACAACTTCAGCATGACCAGTGTCACCTCTACATACTTCTTCATATGTAACTTTATCTGATAATCCACCGGCATAGCCGACTTCTGTTTCAATTATACCTGGCTTATTTTTGAAGTTTTCCTCAGGTTTCCAGAAACAGCCAAGAGCAAGTGTACATTTCTTCATAAAGTAATTATATAGAGATGTGAGGATATTAAATTGTTAGCACGAAATCAATTAGGCGTATTGTACGGAGTAGCGTCTGTGGCATGTTTTGCCATGATGGATGCTTGTGTTAAATGGTTAGACCAGTTTCCTGTTGGTGAAGTATTGTTTGCAAGATTTTTTTTCGGTTTGATACCAATTTTGATGCTTGTACCTAAGAATGAATTTAAAACTTTTTATAAAACTACAAGACCAAAATTACATGCTTTCAGAGCTGTAACAGGGACCTTAGCAATTATTGCACTTTTTATTGCTCTTAGAGAAATACCCTTGGCAGATGTTGTAAGTTTGACTTTTGGAGGCCCAATTTTCGTTACCTTAGGTTCAATATTTTTTTTATCTGAAAAAGTGGGTATTAGAAGATGGTCTGCAGTTTTAGTTGGTTTTATCGGGATGTTAATGATTGTCAAACCCGCTTATGATGAATTAAATATTTATTACTTGTTTCCAATAATTTTTTGTATTTTCTTCGCTTGTGTAGCTTTAAGTATAAGAAGTTTATCATCTACCGAACCTAATTATAGAATTGCCTTATACTTTTCTTTATTAAGCATGATAGTTGGTCTAGCAACACTTCCTTTTGGCTGGATCATGCCATCAAAATTTGAGCTCTTTCTTTTAATTTTTACAGGTATAATTGGTTCAGTAGCTAATATTTTACTTACAGTATCACTGAGAATAGCTGAGGCATCACTAGTTACACCAACAAAATATTTAAATTTAGTATTTGCAATATTGTTAGGATATTTCATTTGGGGCGAAATACCAAAAGCGTTGACTCTTTTGGGGGCTGGTTTAATCATTGTAAGTTCTGCAATTATTTTCATGAGGGAGTCTCAACTTAAAAAACAAGTTGTCAGCCCTAGGCCGTGAGCAAGTATCCAAGTTACTGGCTAAAAGCAATAAAAATTTTATCTAAAAGAGATAAAGTTTTAAAAAGACTAATACTCAAATACAATGATAAATTTTTGACTACAAGAAAAGATATTTTTTATTCTTTATGTAAAAGTATAGTTGGACAACAGATAAGTGTATCTGCTGCTAACTCGGTATTTAAAAAATTTAAAATAAAGACGAAAAAAATTAATCCTTTAGAAGTATCAAAACTATCGGTTTCACAACTCAAATCTTGTGGTCTAAGCAAACAAAAAGCATTGGGAATCAAAGAACTATCAATTAAGTTTATTAGAAAAGAATTTGATCCAAGATTGATTAAAAATATGAGTGACGAGGAAGCTATTGAGTACCTATCAACGCTACGACAAATAGGCAGATGGAGTGCAGAAATGATTTTATTATTTACTTACAATCGATCAAATATTTGGCCTTTACAGGATATAGGTCTATTAAGGGCAATTTCAAATAATTATAAAAAAAAATATTTTCCTCCCAAGAGTTTTCTCAAAAAACTTTATAAAAAATTTACTCCATACTGTTCGGTTGCAACCTGGTATCTATGGCGATCTATAGATGATGAACCAATTCAGTATTGAGCTCCTTCAATTATTTGGTGTTGTCTTTCAGCATGTCCTTTAAGAATAGAATGTGCATCCTGATATTCTTTTGACTTGTAAAACCTATTAGCTTCATCAAAAGATATAAACTCAATCACAACCGTTCTAGGAGACTTTTCTCCCTCATTAGATGTTGATCTTCCGCCTCTAACTAAAAATTTTCCATCATATTTTTCAACTGCTGCTCTAGCTTTAATTGCGTATTCCTTTAGCTTTTCCTCGTTAGTTATATTTTTATAAACACAAACTACATAACCTTTCATTTACAACTCCTTAAAAATAAATTAGCTTTCTTCATGGCAGATAAACTTATCATTGATTGGAAAGAGTACAATCAAATCGTAGAAAAATTAGCAATACAGATACATGCAAGTGGTTTTAAGCCTAATATACTTATTGGAATTATGCGAGGAGGCGCACCGATAATTGACGTATTAAGCCGTGTATTCAAATTAAAATGTGCTTATTTAGCAGTAGAATCTTATTCCGGGGAAGGCATTGAAGATCAACAAGGGGATTTAGTTTTTTCTAGGGAGATGAGTTCTACAGTCCAAGAGATGAGTGGTAATATTTTACTATGTGATGATTTATCTGATACTGGCGTCACATTAAATAAAAGTATTGACTGGTTAAAAAAATACCCGCCTTTAAAAGGAAATATAAAAGAAATTAAAACAGCTGTATTATGGAAAAAAAAAGACTCTACATTTGAACCGGATTTTTGTGCACAAAGGCTAGATAGCAACCCATGGATCGTTCAGCCTTTCGAACATTATGAAGAGATAAAAGTTGAAGATTTAGTAAAGAAACATAGTAAGAGTTAAGGGCCAGAGTGTTCCGGCCCTAAAATTATTAAGCTACGTAAAAGCTTATCACGCTGAATACTGCAATCACCCAAATAGCTGGTGAAGTTTTTCCAAATTTACCAGTGAATATTTGTATCAAAGCATAAGAGATGAATGCTAGAGCTATACCATTACTAATACTATAAGTTAATGGCATAGTTATCATAGCCACCACCGCTGGCCCAGACTCTGCTATATCATTCCACTCAATATCAGTGATGTTTCTAACGAACAAAATCGCTACATATAATAACGCTGCTCCATCTATTTCTTTTGGCAGACTAGTAGCTAAAGGTGAAAAGAACAAACAAGCTAAGAACAGAACCCCAATTACTAATGAGGTCATTCCAGTTCTTCCTCCCGCTTTCACACCCGCACCTGACTCAACATAACTTGTGACTGTGGTTGTTCCCATCATTGCACCCGCAACAGTTCCAACACTATCAGATAGCATCGCTTTATTTATATCTTGAACTTTACCTTTTTTATCT
Organism: uncultured Pelagibacteraceae bacterium; assembly: GCA_902535255.1. GTDB lineage: Bacteria > Pseudomonadota > Alphaproteobacteria > Pelagibacterales > Pelagibacteraceae > Pelagilacustribacter. Next base: position 372,686 of record CACASQ010000001.1, on the reverse strand, counting down.
ACTTTGCCTGCTACGTTAGCAACAGACGTTAAAGTTCCAGCAGTATCAAAAAAGTCTATGAACAATAAAGTAAAGACTATCGAGGCCATACCAGCTGTTAATGCTGCTTTGAGGTCAAATTCGAATAAGTAAGTCATAGGTGGAATAGATCCGACTACTCCATTAAACTTTGCTAAACCAGTTGCCCAAGCAATTATACTAAAAAGAAGAATACCTATTATGATATTACCTCTAATTTTCATTTTTTCTAACACGATCATAAAGACAAAAGCTAAACAACCTAGTAGAACTAAAGGATTTTTAATATCTCCAAGAGTTACAAGTGTAACAGGATGATCTCCAACTACCCCCATTATTTCTAATCCTATAATCGCTAAAAATAATCCAATTCCAGCTCCTATCCCAAGTTTTAAACTTTTTGGTATCGAGTTAATTAACCAAGCTCTTAAAGGTGTTAAAGAAATTGCTAAGAAGATTACTCCAGCAACTAAAACTGCACCTAATGCTGCTTGAGGGGTATAACCCATTCCTGCAACTACTCCGTATGCAACAAAGGCATTGATACCCATTCCAGGCGCCAATCCTATTGGCCACGTACGTCCATGGAATGCCATTATAAAGCATGCGACTGCTGTTGCTAAAATGGTTGCAGTGAAAACTGCACCAAAATCAAAAAAACCTTTTTCTGTACCAGCAAACTCGCCAGATAAGATGAAAGGATTCAAAAACATTATGTACGCCATTGTAAGGAACGTGGTTACGCCAGCGATTACTTCTGTTTTAAAATTTGTTTTATGTTTTCTATACTCAAAATATTTATCCATCATAAAAATAAACCTCCGTTCTGAGTTTATTACTCTATATAGGTGATAAAATCTTAACTAAATCTGACATAGCTGCCAAGATTCAACTATTAGTAAATATATCTGTTTATAACTTTTCGTTATAAAATAAGGATTAAAATGAGAGAAATATTTTTTGCGTTTTTATACACATTATTATTAATTTCTATTGCCGGGTGCCAAACAGTTTCTAAAAAAGTTGAAGATACCACAGCTAAAGAGGAAAAAGAATTAAGTAAATGGTTAAACAAACCTGAAGGGAGTCTAAAAAGCTTCTATGGTCAACCTGATAAAATTGAATTTTTAAAAACTAGAAACAGGAATTACATTTATATAACAGAAAAATATAAGATTAAATGCGAGCGTAAATTTGAGATAAATCCTAGGAATATTGTCGTCGGCTTTAGTAGTAAAAACTGCTTTTAATTACCCGCGGAGCTAAACTCCGCAAGTAAGGTAAACTTATTTAATTTCAATAAGTTTTTTTTTCTTCATTTCAGGTATGATTTTTTCACAAGAAATAGTTAGCAAACCATCTTTTAGCTCGGCACCATTCACTTTTACATCATCTGCAATTGTAAACGATCTTGCAAAAGATCTTTGCGATATTCCTCGATGAATAACTTCATCACCATCTTTTTCTTCAGTTCTTTTAACGTCTTTTGTTTTTACTGTTAAAAGATTGTCTTCATATTCAACTTCAACATCATCTTTGTTAAAGCCAGCAACCGCTACTTCAATAGCATACTTATCTTTGCCTGCTTTTCGAATGTTGTATGGCGGGTAGTTGCTTTGCACAGCAAGACTACCATTTCCTAATATTGACTCGAATTGATCAAACATGTCATCGAATCCAATGCTGAAAGGTCTAAGTGAATTAAAGATCGATAGATCCTTACTTGTCATATATCCTCCTTTGTTAGCAAGGTTAATGTCAGTCCCATCTGGCAACCGACAATTTAGATATGGGAACTATTTTTAATTTTTCAAGATTATTATTTTAAAATTTTTGCAGATTTTAGTATAAAAGAATATTCTTCTGCTAATTCTGTGATAGCATTGTCGCGCCCAGACATACCACCGTGACCTGCTGCTTCCATCTTACATTTAAGCAATTGATTATTATTATCAGTTTTTAAATCTCTTAACTTTGCAATATATTTAACTGGCTCAGAGTAAAGAACTCTATTGTCAAATAAAGATGTCGTTATAAACATTGACGGATAATCTTTTTTCTCGAGATTATTATAGGGAGAGTAAGACAGAATATATTCAAAGTACTCTTTACTTTTAATTGGATTTCCCCACATTTCCCATTCACCTGGCGTTAATGGTAATTTTTCATTTAACATTGTAGTCATAGTATCTACAAACGGTACTAACAAAAGCATTCCAAAAAATAAATCTGGAGACAAATTAGCTACTGCTCCACCTGTAAGACCTCCAGCTGATCCACCGTAAAAACAAATTCCTCCCTTATAGGTATATCTTTGTTCTATTAAATGATTTGCACATGCTACATAATCTAAAAAGGTATTTTTCTTTAATTTTTTTTTACCTTCGGTGTGCCAGCTATCGCCAAGGTCGCCTCCGCCTCTAATGTGAGCTATTGCAAAAATAATTCCTCTGTCTATAAGACAAAATCTTGATGCACTAAATGAACAATTAACCGAATGTTTATAAGCTCCGTAGCTATAGAGCAAGACTTTTGACTTTCCATCTTGTTTTGAGTCTTTTAATCTTACTAAACTAATTGGAATCATACGACCATCATGTGATTGAGCTTTAATTCTTTCCACAACATATTTGCTAGGATCGTGGCCAGACGGAATTTCTGTTTCTTTAACTAATTTTTTTTCTTTAGTGACAATATCATAATCATAAACTCTTCCTGGAGTCGCCATGCTCTCCCAACCAACTCTGATCATTGTAGTATTTGTATCTCTTTGCATTAAAGAAACACCAGGTACACCTATTGGCTCATCTGAAATTTTAATTTCTTCTTCTTTGTTAGTTTTAATATTTCTTACAAAAAGTCTTGGTATAGCATCAGACTTTTCTGATCTAAGAATATAATCATCTAAAAATTCAAATCCACCAATTACAGTTTCTTTTTTAGCGGGAATAAAAACTTCTAATTTATCTATTTGATTAGTTTTACATCTGAGCACCTTATAATCCCTAGCTTCTTCGTTGGTGTGAACATAAAAATAACCTTGCCAAGAGTCTATTGAATAACGAATATCATTTTTTCTTTTTTGAAAAAGAGTGGGTTTAATTTCTTTTGCGTCAGTAGGAAAAAAATATTCTTCAGTCGTGATGTGATCAGAGGTTCCAATAATGAAATATTTTTCATCAGAAGTAATACTAATACCACAAGTAAAAGTTTCATCTTTTTCCTCAAATATTAGTTGATCTTGATCGGTCGATGTTCCAAGGACATGTTTGAAAATCTGCCTTGGTCTATGATATTTATCTAGTTTCGAATAATAGAAACTTTTATTATCCAAGGCCCAAGTTACATTGCCACTAGTATTTTCAATTATATCTTTTTCATTTTTTCCGGTTCTGAGATCTCTTAAATAAATTGTGTAATATTCTGATCCTTTCAAATCTAGTGAATAAGCAATAAAATTATCACAATATGAAGTGCTTACAGTTCCAACCCCAAAATATTCTGAACCAGATTTCTTCTTCTCCAAATCTCCATCGAAAAAAACTTCCTCGGGTTTAGAACAATCAATGAGTTGTCTCATTCTTTTTCCGTAATTACCTTTGGCCTCTGTTTTTGACCAATAATAATATCTTACATCTTTATATTTTAATCCAGTATCATCTAATTTGATTTTTCCTTTGATTTCGCTAAATAATTTTTTCTGTAAATCTTTAACGTCTGTGAAGTAATCTTTAGTTATTTTGTTGTTAGCTTCTATGTAATCTTTGACTTCAGTGTTCAATTTTTTTGGGTCCCTCAAAACTTCAAGGATATTTGGCTGGTCAACCCATGAATAATCATCTTCTAGTGGAATCCCGTGATAATTTTTCGTACTCTTTATTTTTTTAAGTTTTGGTATATTCATACTAGGAAATTATATGAATTTGTTTTTATTAGGAATTATCATATTTGTCATCGTTTATTTATTTTTGAATTGGTTTGCGAGAACTAGTTCAAAGAAAATAGCTACTACTATAAAAAAAATTGCAATTTATATATCTTTAATCTTAGCTGTTCTATTTACGATTGGCGGTAAATTCATTTTTAGTCTACCAATGTGGCTGATCTTACTTTCTGGGCTTAAGATAAAAGGATTTACTTTGTTACAATTCTATCAACTTTACAAATTGATCCAGTTCATGAAAAACAATGCTGGGAGATTTTCACAAGGGCAATTTGGACAATCCCCTGGTTCATCAAGTCTGACATCAGAAGAGGCTTATAAATTACTGGGTCTTAAAAAAGGAGCAAGCAAAGAAGAAGTATTGAAGGCAGCTAATCAGCTTCAAAAAAAAATCCATCCTGATATGAATAGAGATGTTAAAACTGAAAGGCTAAGCCAACTAGTAAACGAGGCAAGAGATAAAATTATTAAAAGTGATTTTAGTTAATTAATAGATTAATCGATTTATCAAATACTTTATCAAAAGAAATCTTTTCAGCACCTAAAGTGTCATGAGTTGTTGTTTCTTCTGTCTCACCCTCAGGAACAATTATTTCAATATTTTTAGAATATTTACCATAAGCTTGAACTGGACTATCCATAAATAGAGCCAGACATTTTATATTTAATGCAGATGAGATATGTAACCATCCAGTGTCGTTACCAATATATAAGTCACAATTTTTAATAATTGGCAGTGTTTCTCTAATTTTTAAGTCTTTAAATGAAGTGCAATTATCTTTTATATTTGAATTGAAAATTTCACTAACCAGTTCTTTGTCGTTTTTACCAGCAGCGATATAAAATTTAGATGGCACTATGTCATTTATCTTTTCACATAGTTTAATATAGTTTTTTATAGACCATCTTTTTGTAGGTCCGCTAGCGGAAATACCTAAACAAATATGTTTAAATTCTTTAGTAAATTTACTCCTAGATTTTTCAATTTTTTCTTTATTAAGTTGTAAAATTGGCTTTGTAGAAATAATTAAACCCAACTCATGTTCAGTAAAGATTTTCGCAGATGTCACAATATTATCTTTTTTTCTAAATAATGGGTATTGAGATATTTTTTTGATCCCAGCTAGTTTTGAAATTAAAAAATATCTAAATGAACTACTGAAGATGAATACTTTATCGAATTTTTTTTCTTTTAATTTTTTTGCAAGATCAAAAAAGCCAGATAAACCGTCGTGGTACCCAGTGTTTGTGTTTGTTCTTTCCAAAGTAATAATCTCATTAATTTGATCATCATCAATTAAAAGATCCCTTGCTCTTGAATTCTCTTTTACCAAAAGAGAGACTGGTGAATTGTACTTTTTAGATATTGCATGAATATATGGAAGGTAAATTACCATATCTCCCATGCCAATTTTTGGTTGTATTACTAAAACTTTCATTCTAAATTTTAATATAACTTAGATAAAATAATTTAGGTAAGATTATGATAAAAAAAGGGGTTTACGCTGCAAGTTTGAGTATCCTTAACAAGGAAAAAACTTTAAATATCGATTTAACAATTAATCATGCAGTTGATGCGATCAAAAATGGCTTACACGGCGTATTTTTTTTTGGTTCAACTGGGCAAAGTCAATTAATTTCTGTTACAGAAAAAAAAGAACTTATTGCAAAAATCTCAAGTCATAAAATGAGAAAAAAATTTTTTTTAGGAACTGGATGCAATTCTCTGAATGAAAATATAGATTTAATAAAATATGCAATGGAATACGACTTTAGAGATTTTTTAATAATGCCACCAGCTTATTATAAAGGAAACACCGATGAAGGCGTGTTAGACTTTTACTCAGGTATTATAAAATCAGCACCAAAAATAAAAATCATTCTTTATAATTTTGAAAAACTAAGCGGCTATAAGTTTTCTTCTGAAGTAGTCACAAGGTTAGTTAAATTATTTCCAGAAAATATAATAGGCTGCAAAGACTCAAGCTATAACTTATTTGAGACATTAAAATTAAAAAACTTTTTGATGTTTCCTGGTTCAGAAGCAAAATTATTAAAAGGCTTAGAACTTGGATGTTCCGGATGCATCTCAGCTGTAACAAATGTTACACATTCACTCGCCAGGCAAGTATTTGATGATTTTGAAGATAAGAAAATTCAAACTAAAAATGATCAATTAATTGCAGTAAGAGAAACTTTTGATCAATATAATTTGATATCAGCATTGCATAGTTTTCATTCGTTAAAAGACCAAAATTATAAGAATATACTCCCTCCATTGACTTTACTTAGTGAAAATAAGCAAAAAGAACTTATAAAAAAATTAAATGGTTTAAAATTTACTTTAGAAAAAAATAAAGCAGCATAAGCATGATTCTAGCAAGAATATTTTCAAGAATTTACAAAGAAGGAGGCATTATATTAATTGATGCCAATGGACAAAAATATATTTGCGGGAGTCCAAGGAAAGATAAGCCAATTACATTAAAACTTTTAAAAGATAATTTACAATGGAAATTATTAATTGATCCTGAACTTGAATTTCCCGAAGCCTATATGAGAAATGAGATCATTATTGAAAATGCATCTTTAAAAGATTTTTTAATGGAATTAATAAAAAATCTTGGTAGAAATGAAGTTTCAACCGCAAGCTTAATTACAAAGAAAATTTATCAAGCTTGGAGATATCTAACAAATTTTAATTTACCTGGTAAGTCCCGAAAAAATATAGAGCATCATTACGATGTTGGCGGAAAAAAAGGTGAACAACTTTATGATATTTTCTTAGATACTAAACATAGATTGTATTCGTGCGCTTACTGGAAAGACAACACTAAAACTCTCGAAGATGCTCAACAAAATAAAATAGAACATATTGTAAAAAAACTTGATATTAAAGAAGGCTCAAAAGTTCTTGAAGTAGGTTGTGGTTGGGGTGGAATGGCACTTGAAATAGCCAAACAAAAAAACTGTGAAGTAACTGGTATTTCTTTAAGCAAAAATCAAGTTATATATTGTAAAGACAAGGCAAAGAAGCTTGGGTTAGACAATCAAGTAAAATTCGAACTAATCGATTATAGAGAAGTAAAAGGTACTTACGATAGGATTTACTCAGTTGGTATGTTTGAACATGTAGGAAAAAAATTTTACCCGACTTTTTTTAAAAAAATGAATCGATTACTAAAAGATGATGGTCTTTTTTTATTGCACACAATTGGAGTAGTAGACAAACCATCGCCTCCTAATAAATTTATAAATAAATATATTTTTCCAGGGGGAATTTGTCCCTCTTTAAGCCAAATAATTACACCTTTAGAAAAGACAGGATTAATTGTAGCAGATTCTGAAACACTAATAAGACATTATGATAAAACGTTAGAAAGTTGGTTAGAAAGGTTCTTAAATAAAAAAAATCTTGTCAAAGATTTGTTCGATGAAAAATTTGTAAAAATGTGGGAATTTTATTTAGCTAGCTGCGCTGCTGCCTTTAGATATCGTGATCTTGTTGTTTTTCAATTACAAATTGTCAAGAACTTTCAATCAGCTCATAGAACAAGAGACTATATATATTCATAAAAACTGTTATTAAATTAAGTAACAGCATGAAAAGGAAGAAAAAAAAACTCAGGAAAATCAAGTCAACTAAATCAAGAAGATTTAAACCTAGAAAATCTGTCAAAAAAAGAAAATATATCTCAAAAAAAAAATCAAAAATAAAAAGAATAGTAAAAAAAAGAAGAAAAAAAATTAAGATTCGAAAAAAAAAAATTATTTCATCAGAATCAAAACGAAAAAAAACTCAAAAAACAAGAGCGGTGGTTTCAAGTATTTTAAGTTTAAGTGATAAAATTAAATCAATGCTTAGATTTAATTTTAATTTAGACAAATCTCTTCAGAATTTTTTTCAAGGTATTTCAAATAGAGTTTTAAATATTAAAAAAGTTATTCAAGAGGAAAGAGAAAAACAAAAAAGAGAAAAAATAAAAGAAATGGAAAGAGAAAAAATAGAAGCAAAGAAACGTTTCATACAACAAGAAGAATTGGCATTAAAGGCTAAAGCTCTTGAGTTAAAAGAGGAAAAAGAGTTAAGTCGACAATTATCAATCGATCTAAAAAGATTTTTACGTGAGGATCAGGCTGAACTTAGAAGGGAGCGGGCAGAAAAACAGAGGAAGTTTTTAGAACAAATAAAACTTGAAAAGAAAATCGAGAGTTTTGTGCGAAGAGAGGAAAAAGAAGTTCAAGCTCTCTCAAAATATGTGTTAAGTCAGCAAAGAGAATCCTACGAAGAAGTCAAATTACGAATAGATAAGATTAAAGAAAAATATAAAGCGTTAAGACAACAAAAAGTTGAGGAGGCAATTAGAGAACGACTAACTCAATTTGGTGTTGAAATAAAAGATAGTGATACTAAAGAAATATTATTAGAGAAGGAGAGAGTTTATAACGAGGAGCGAGAGAAGGTAGAGTATGCACTTGAGTCTTTCTATAGAGCTTCTCATTCACTTTGTTTTATGATTTCAAAAAGATATTTAAGCAAACACCTTCCTATAATGAGGTGTATAGATAAAAGGATAGAGGAGTCAGCTATATATATTAAATGGGATGATACGCCTGAAGATGAGTGGCTCATTTGTATTTATTTAAAAGATGATACTCCTACTGAAGGGATAGTGATCGAGGATAAAACAGATCCAGAAAAAAATATTTCAAAAGAATTTAAGAGAGATCAGATTTTTGATGCTTCTGATTTTATGGTAGACTCACTTACTGCTTTACTAGAGAGAGAAAGAAATAAAAGAAAAGCTAGTTGATGAGATCTTTAAATTTTTTAATCTCACCAATTTTAAATATAATTGCTTCCTCTTTTTTGTAGCCAAACTTTTCAGCATTTTCTTTAAACCTTACGGGAGGCTCCCAGATTGGCTCCAGACTTAATATTGCTGTACCCCAATGCATTCCTATAATTTTTTTTACTTTTAAATCTTTCATTAAAGATAAAAGCTCTTCAGGATTCGCGTGAGCTGTAGATTTATCCTTGACCGGAACAATTGGATAGAAATTGTAGGCGCCTAAATTCCCAAAACCCAAATCGATAGGACCAAATTTTTTTCCTAACTCTTTGTAAAATGGTGCTGGTCCAGTATCACAAGCAAAAAAGATTTTTTTATCTTTGTATTCAATTAAAAAGCTTCCCCAAAGTGATCTATTTGTATTTCCATCTCCCCATATCCACCGTTTGGACCAATGTTGACTTGGAAGCATTGTAACCGTTATTTCATCATTAATTTTGACTTTATTAAACCAATCCATTTCTTTAACTGTTTCTTTTTTATATCCATTTTTTGTGAAATATTTACCGAGCTTAAGAGGTACAAGAACTTTAGCATTTTTATAGGGAAAGTTTTTTATCGTACGAATACTCATGTGATCATAATGATTGTGTGTCAGCAAAAATAAATCTATTTTAGGAAGTTCTCTAAGAGTTAAAGGGGACTCTATATATTTCTTAGGACCAAATACCATAGGTCCATAATTCTTTTCAAAAACTGGATCAGTAATAATTGTAGTGTCTCCAAGTTTGATTATAAAGCTAGCATGATCAAGCCACATCACATATGAATCAGATTTATGTTTTTCAAGATTTTTTAAAACTATCTGTTTATCAATTACATGTTCAGGTGGATAATCAATCTTAAGTTTCTTTTTTTCCTCCCTAAAAACTTTCCAATCCCATTTAAAATTAGGATCTCTTTTTGGACCTCCCTCAAGGTTTCTAAAAGCATATAATTTCCCGTCTTTATAAACATGATGATAAGGTTTTTTTTCCATAGCATTCAAACTATTACTGAATGAAAATAATATACACAGAATAAGGGGTATTCGCATACCCCTTATTAGCACAGACAATTAAATTTAAAAGGAAATTAAATATCTGAACAATTAGATTTATTTATTCTCTTATCAAATGATTTAAGTGCCTCTTTTGAAATGACCCAAACATACGAGCTTTCTTTTAAACCATTCACATCGGCAGCTGTACATCTTTTGCCAAATTTTACTTTGGCCATGTTGCTTCCAGCACAATTAGTCAACATAAGCAACAACATTAAAGTAGATAATATTTTCATGATTAAAATTTAAAGTTAGAGTCTGTGCTTTGCTTGGCATAATTTGGACCAAAAAAAGAAATTGAAACTTTATTGAATAAGATAAACTTTAGCCTTATGATTGAAATTATGTCAAAAAGACACATTTATAAATTGAAAGTTTTTGTTGAGGACGTTGATTTTGGTCGAGTATTTTATTCAAGATATCTTCAATATATTGAGAGAGCTAGAACGGAGTTAATAAACGAAAAACTTGGTCTTAATTTAACTCAACTAATGAACGAGTACGATATTATGTTTGTCGTTAGAACCTGTAACATAAAATATCTGAAATCTGCTGTTTTTGAGGATAATTTAAGTGTTGAAACAACCGTTTTCAAAAAAACCAACGTTAGACTAAACTTGCTTCAAGAGGTTAAAAGAGGCGGGGAAATTCTTGTTAGCGCAGAAGTGGAACTAGCAGTTGTAGATCGAAGTGGGTCGATAAAAAAACTTTCTAAAGATTTTTTTACAAAAATTTAAATTTGGCCAAGAAACGCCTAATATATGCCTAAATTTTCGTTATAAACTATATTCAACTCAAGTTTGCAAATTTAGCAATACTTGTAGAGCTAAAAATAAACTAAAAAGAGCTATGAGAATTAAATATTTAAAGAAAAACAAGCTTAAGAATAACACTAATAAAAAATTTAAAAAAATCTCTCTTTTCGAACTTCAAAATAGTCCAAAATTTCTAAATTTTAGAGTTCGAACATAATCTTTCCTCCTAAATAAATCAGTGGCTTAATCTAATTAGGCCATTGTTTTTATATCAATAATTGTTAAATTGCTCTGTGAAACATAATAAACTCAATAATAAGGTAGCAATCATTATGGGATCTAAATCAGATTATTCCGTAATGAAAGAATGCGAGAAAATTTTAAGAATCCTAAAGGTAAAATTTCAATTATCTATAGTTAGTGCACACAGAACACCTAAAAGAATGTTTCAATTTGCTGAGTCAGCTTCAAAAAATGGCTTTGGTGTTATTGTAGCTGGTGCAGGGGGCTCAGCCCATTTGCCTGGTATGGTGGCATCTTTGTCTTCCTTACCGGTAATAGGTGTCCCGATAGAAACAAAAAAACTTAAGGGTTTAGATAGTTTATTATCAATAGTGCAAATGCCACGTGGCTGTCCTGTAGCTACTATGGCAATTAATGGATCCATGAATGCCGGGTTACTTGCTGCCTCAATTATTGGAAATTTTGATGAAAAAATTAAATCAAATTTAGAAAAGTGGAAACGTTTACAAACTAAATCCATTAAAAAAAAACCATAATTCAATGACAATAAGCACCCTAGGGATTATTGGTTCAGGTCAACTTGGATTATTACTTTGTCAGGCTGCAAAAAAACTTAATATTAAAACTATAGTAATATCAGATGATGAAAATGGACCTGCCCAAAATTACTCGGATGAATTTATCTACTCACAATACGACAACAAAGAAAAGATAAAAGAATTTGTAAAGAAAGTCGATATTATTACTTATGAGTTTGAAAATATTCCAATAAATATTTTAAATGAGATCAATAAAGAAAAAAAAGTCTTACCTAAACCTGAAATAAATAAGATAATTCAAAACAGAAAATTAGAAAAAACTTTCGTCAATGATTTGGGTATTAAAACTACAGACTGGGCCTTTATCAAAAAGGCTGGGGATGTCGAAAAGAATAAAAACTTATTACCTGGAATCTTAAAATCTAATACACTCGGCTATGATGGACACGGACAATATATTTTAAACTCTCTTAATGATATAAAAAAAAATTGGTGTTTCACTGCTGACTATATTTTAGAAAAAAAGGTAAATTTAAAAAAAGAAATATCAGTTGTTATAACAAGATATTTAAATGGTGAAACTTATATTTATGAGCCCATAGAAAATATTCACAAAGACCAAATTTTAAATCATTCAAAAATCCCCGCAGAGATAAATAAAGAAATTTTTGTTAAAGCTCAGAGTAATGCAAAACTTATTTCAGAAAAATTGGATTATGTTGGCACGATGTGTGTTGAATATTTTGTCGATCAAGATGACAATTTGTTAGTCAATGAAATTGCTCCAAGAGTCCATAATTCAGGCCACCTAACAATAAATGCCTTTTCCGTAAGTCAATTTTCTGGACATGTTGCAGCTGTGTGTAATCTTGGTGTAAAAAAAGTTGAAAAAATTTCTAATGCTGAAATGCTTAATGTCTTAGGAAAAGATATCGAGACTTATAGATCCAAAACATTTAGTAAAAATGAATTTTTTTATGATTACGGAAAAAAATCTATTAAAGATAAAAGAAAAATGGGACACCTTACGATTTTAAAAAAATAATTATTTAATTGTTATTCTATGCATAACTCTTCTGCAGTTCTTTATTTCACTAGCCATATGCAGAATACTTAAATTATCCCAAAGACAGATATCACCTTTTGTCCACTCATATGAAAATATAAACTCTTCTTTATTTACGTGATCTACTAAATAATTTTTTAAATATTCAGCTTCGTCTTCCTTTACATTTTTAATCTTCATTAAATGCCCTGGAGATACATAAAGAGTTTTCTTTCCATCTACAGTAATAACTATCGGATGTTCGGCCTCCATACTTTCTGAAGATTTTATTCCCATTTCTTTTTCTCGCTCAAGTCTTGTTATTGCTATTGGACCTGCCGATGAAAAAACTCCAGTAGCATCTTTAATCTTTTCTTTAATGTCGTCTGGTAATTTATCATAAGCATTAAAACCAGATGAGAATATAGTATTACCTTGGCCAACTGGTATTTCCATACCCATTAACATTGTATATCTCGGTCTATCATTAGCTAAATAACTTGTATCCTGATGAAGCCAGCTAGAGCCAAAACTTAAATTTTTGTCATCAGGCTTCCTCTCGATTACATTAATAAATGGAAATTTTTCATCTAAACCTTTAAGTCTTGGATACACTACGGGACGGCCTATATTTTTTGCAAAGTTTTGATAAGTTTCAGGATCAAGATTTTGTTCTTTTATAAATATAACTCCGTACTTGTTTAAAATTTTTTTTATTTCTGTTGCCTGATCTTGATCTAGGGATTTTAAATTAATGTTGTTGATATAAGCACCAACATTATTTTTTCCCGGTGTGATAGATAAATTCATTTAGTTTAAAGGTTTAGTTAAAGCAGGGTCATTATTTACTGGATTATTAACATCTTTTGATATCTCATGAAACTTTAAATTGGGAGGTTTAATAGAATTTAATATTTCCATAGCATCTTTTTTGATGTTCAAATAATTATTAATCTGGCTTTGATTAATAATCATTGGTTCTCTGTGATGGACGGTACTAATTTTTTCAGTAGCTTCTCTTGTGATTATACAAAACTGGTTATTCTGATATATCCCGGCAAAATACATCAATTCATCATCCTCTTTCGAAAAATAATAGGGAGTTTTTGTTTTATCTTCCCTTTTCCATTCATAATACCCATCAGCTGGAATAATACATCTTGATGTCTGGATAAGATTCTTAAAAGTAACCTTTTCCATAAGGGTTTCTCTCCTTGCATTAATAAGGGGAGAAAACTTATCTAATTTTTTAGACCAACTCGGAACTAATCCCCACTCATAGAGCTCAAGAGCCTTACCATTTGAATAGGATTTTATTACAGGTAACTTTTGAGTTGGGTGTGCATTATAATTATCTGTATCCTCAACCTTAATGTTTGTTTTTACCAAATCAGCGGTTTTAGAAACTGGTTTCCGAATGCTATATCTTCCACACATTATTTATTTTTTCTCTCTCTTTTAAGCTTTCTCTTTTCTTTTAAAGATAACTTTGCTTTTTTCATAAAGCTTCTATCTTTTTGACTTTTACCCGAATATCTTTTTGACATACTTATTCTATTATTTCATGTAATTGCTCACCTAGTCCATCTACTTTTAAGTGAATTTTGTCACCTGGCTTTAGAAATTCAGGTTTTTCCATTTCCATTGCCGTACCCGCAGGTGTCCCGGTAGTGATAATTGTCCCAGGATATAAAGTCATAAATTGACTCAAGTGAGAAATTAAAAAATTGAAATTAAAAATCATTCTTTCTGTATTTCCAGTTTGTCTTCTGTTGCCATTTACATCTAACTCTAAATTAATATTATTTAAGTTTTTTATTTCATCTTTGGTCACAAGATAGGGCCCTGTTGGTCCTGCTATAGATTTACCTTTGATCCATTGGCCACCTCTTTCTTTTTGCCAAGACCTTTCAGATATGTCATTAACGATACAATAGCCAAATACATAATCTTGAGCATTTTCCTCTTTAATATATTTGCCTTCTCGACCAATAATCATTGCAACTTCAACTTCGTAATCCATTTTATTAGCAGATATAGGTTTTACTATTTGATCATAAGGACCCTGAATACATCCTGAGCTTTTATTAAAAACAATTGGTTCAGTTGGTAATTTTGATTTGGTGCCTTCTGCATGTGCTTTATAGTTTAAACCTATTGCTAAAAAATCTACAGGATTTGAGATGCAAGCGCCAATTCTAATGTTTGAGTTAATTTCCCTTAGTTCAGATAATTTTATTCTTTTTAATTTATTTAATGTTTCTTCATTAATTGTCTGTGGATTTAAATCTTTAATATGATCTGATAAATCCCTAATGACATTATTATTATCTAAGGCAGCAACAATTTCACTTCCTAATTCTCCAACTCTTAATAATTTCATTGATTAATTTTATTCTTGGAATCGCTATTTTACAAATCTTTTGATTCTTTCTTCAGTAGTCGTTTCAGGACCAGAGTAAGGTGTTTCGTAACTATTAGTCCTTGTTAGAACGTCAATACCCTTAGTAAAAATAAAGATAAAAAAAACAATAAAAAAGACTGCAAATATTTTTGCAGGATTATAATTCCCAGATTGAAAAACACTGACTGGTTGTTCTTGTTTTTTGTGAAAAAATTTAAATGTTAAGTAAACTGCTATGATTAATCCAATATGCGCCATAACTACTCCAGCCCAACCAAAAATAAAGGAGGTTACGCTAAATACATAGAGGCTAAACACAGTGGACCAAACAAAAGACAAAACAATTAAAATTTGAAGCCTTACAGACTTTGGCAAGCTTCTTAAGTCGTTTTTACTATCATCAAACATGATGTTAGCTGCTTCAGTCATCCAATTTTTAAAACCTTCCATAACTGCCTTATATACTTTTTAAATGGAAAATTAAATTATTTTAAATTTCGCACTAGTTTTCTTACTTTTTCCATATGTGAATTAAATTTTTTTTGTGTCATACCTGGTAAAACCTCATAAAATCTTATGTAGGTTGTTTCCATTCCACCAAGCTTTAAAACTCCTGCTTTAATTCTCCTAAATGGGATATTTTGAAACCAGGTTTGAATTGAAAACCAATTTCCACCGTAAGACATCGACATTATAGCTTTTCTACCTTTCATCGCACCTGCAACAGGGTAACCCCAATTGCCAACAAGTCTTTTAAAAGAGAAAAACCATTTAGGAGCTAAAGTTAAATCAATCCAATTTTCTAAAATTGCTGTTGCTCTCAGATTATAACAAGGTGAAATCATAAATAATACATCACTAGATTCTAGTCTTTTTCTATAATCTAAAATTTGATGATTAGGGCCAGAACCATCAAAAAAAGGAATCGGTTTTTCCTCATGTAAATTAACTAAATCAATTTGATAACCTAATTTTTTTGCTTCTTCGATAAAAGTATCTCTTACAGAAGCATTAAATGATTTTTTTATGTCGTGATGGCCGTAAACAATAAAAATTTTTTTAGACATCTTTAATTGTCTATATCATTTTTTTCATTTTTTCGTATTAGAAATCCCGAACCTATCCCCACTGAAATGGCTGATATAACCCAAGAGTATTCTTGTTCGCTGAATAGAACTAATAGACCAAAACCTATAATGATTACTCCTAAAAGCTTATTATCCATTGACAAATATAAACCTTATATTAAAGTTTAATTATCCATCTGTCATGGGAAAAAAAACTCGGCATTCGACATGCCGGACCTATAAAGGGTTGCAAAGTTGGTAGAAATGAAAGGAGTTGCTATGAATAGATTTAGCAAACTGTATGGAAATTCTGCCGTTAAAAAAGCTGAGCAGAAACTCTAAATGCAGTTAAGTAAAAACCAAAAAGCCCCGATGCTAACGCCAATGGAACGGCTGGCTATTTGGTTAAAAATGGAAAAAATTCCGGAAAAATTTTGAAGCATTTAAAAAACTGATAAAAATCAGCTTTAAACTTTTATAGGGTGGGGACTTTAAAATCCCCACTTAAGTCTTTAATATCCTCTCAATGGAAAAACAAAATTTTTATGATCTTAATTTTGATCAGCTGAAAGCTTTTTTAATTGAAAAAGGAGAAGTTGAACCAAAAAAAGCAAAGATGAGGTCTCAACAACTTTTTAATGCAGTTTATAAAAAGAATATCAAAAGTTTTGATGAGCTTACAACATTTGGAGTTGAACTTAGAAACAAAATCAAAGATTTGATTAGTTTAGAAAAACCAAAAATTATAGATGTTCAAAAATCTAATGACGGGACTATAAAATTTCTTTTAGAGCTTAAAGATAAACGAAATGTCGAGACAGTTCTTATTCCTGATAAATCGCAAAGCAGATATACAATTTGTTTATCTGTATCTGTAGGTTGTTATCTCTCTTGTGAATTTTGCGCCACAGCTCAAATCTCAAAGAAATTAGTAAGGAATTTATCACCGGGAGAAATAATCTCACAAATAATTTTAAGTAAAGATTATATTAACGATTGGTCGACACAGAAAAAAATAACCAATCAAGTATTGATGGGTGAAGGTTCACCGTTTTTAAATTTAGATAATGTTAAAGTAGCAATTGATAATTCAAAAAATAAAGATGGCCTAGAGTACGGAAGAACTAGGATCACAGTTAGTACTGTAGGAGTCGGAACCAAAAAAGATAATTTAGATGCTATTGAATGGGCGGCTAATGAATTGGATGTTTATCTTGCATGGAGCCTGCATAGTTCAATACCAAAACACAGGTCAAAATTAATGGCAATAAATGATAAATATTCAATTAATTCGTTATTACCAAAATTGAAAAAATATTACGAAAAAACAAAATTACCTATTTTTATCGAGTGGATATGTTTAGATGAGAATTTGACGGATGTACACGCTAAAGAACTGATAAAGATTATGAAAAAAGTTCCTTCAAAATTAAATTTAATTGAATTTAATCCTCTTTCAAACAAGGATTTTAAACCAGCGACTCAAGAAAATATAGATAAGTTTTCTAAAACAATCCAAGAAGCTGGATTTCTCTCTTTGTTTAGGAGAAGTAGAGGTAGAGACATAAATGCATCTTGTGGATCGCTAGCGAATAGTAAAGCTGTGTTTAATGAATAATTTACATATTTTTTTGGGCGCAACAGTTGCGGACGCAGCGACTAGACCTCTACACTGGGTATACGATCCAAAAAAGTTAAAGAAATATATTAAGGGAAAAAAAGAAATAGTTTTTTTGAAAAAAAATAGAAGTCCTTTTTATAACATTAAAACTGGAAAGGTTTCAGGGTATAATGATATTGGACAAGTAATGTTTCAAACTTTAATTTCCTCAAAAAAAAAATCAGAAATTTTTAGGAATTTCAAAAGAAATATCATAAAACACTTTGGACCAGGGTCAAATTATTGGAAAAATCTAAAATTAAGAAAAAAATATAAAAAAGTGAAATGGAAAAAGCCTATGAATGGTCCGTGGATTCATCAAAATATCTTAGAGACTATACAAAATATCAAATCTAAGAAAATTATCACTGGTGGCACTAAAGTAAACGAGTCTGATGGTTATTGTGCTGCTCTGCCTTATTTTCTTTTCAACTATAAAGAAAAAGAAATTAAAAAGGTTATTAAATCTGTAGCTAATTCAAGAATAAATGAAAAATATGCTTTATCTAAATTAAAGATTATAGATTTAGCTAATAAAAAAGATAGAAATCCTGTTCAATCTTTTGTTAAAAAATACAAAAAGAATAAATATTTTAAAGATGTAATTACAAATATTAAAAAAGTTTTAAGACTAAAAGACCAAAATCATACAATGACCGTAAGAAAGTTTGGGAAAGCCTGTAGTTATCCCGGCACATTTATGGGATCAATTCACGCGATTATAACATCTAACAGCTATAAATCTGCTATTACAAAAACGATTAAAGCTGGTGGTTGCAATTGCTCAAGAGCAAATTTTGTTGGAGCGTATTTCGCAGCATTAAAACCAGAAAGTATTCCTAGCCACTGGGTTAGAAGAACTTTGCCAGCAAAAAATATTTTGAAATATATTAATTCTTAATGTGGTATATTAATTTATGGATTCGTTAATTATAGTTTTAGTAGTATTATTAGTCATAATTAACCTCGGAGTTATTTTCTTTCTAGTAAGAAATAAGCCTGAAAAACAAATAAATCCAGAGCAGGCCTTTAAAGATGAATTTAACTCATTTAAAGAAACCTTCGGCCAGTCCTTTGGTTCTATGAGCAAAGAAATAGCTAAAGATATGACAGGAGCTTTAACTAAAGTTGATGAAAAAGTTTCAGTTTTTAACCAGCAAGTAAGTGAGCTTAATAAAAGCCAAGATAATTTCAGTAGAATTTTAAGCGGAGTAAAAACATATGGAACACTTGCAGAATTTGGATTAGGCGCTCTCCTTAAAGATTTATTACCAGCATCTCAATTTATTGAAAATGCAAAAATGAAAGATGATACGTCCGAGACGGTTGAATTTGCTATTAAGCTTCAAGATGTTTTATTGCCTATCGACAGTCATTGGCCAGTTGAGAAATACAAAGCAATTGATGACGCGTACAATGCTAATAATAAAGAGGCACAAGCTGAGGCAAGAAAAGATTTAGCTGCAGCATTTAGATTAAAAGCTAAAACAGTTAATTCAAAATATATAGCTCCACCTAAAAGCACAGATTTTGCAATAGTTTACGTTCCAACTGAAGGATTGTTCTCAGAACTTTCAAGCTATAGAGATCCAAAAACAAAAGAATTATTATTACAAGAACTAAGAATAAAATATAAAGTAACAGTTTCTGGTCCTAATACTTTATCTGCTCTGTTGCAATCTTATCATTTAGGATTTCAAACCCTAAAAGTTCAACAACATGCAACTCAAATCTATAGTGACTTAAGAAATATAAGCTCTAGGTTTGAAAAACATTTTGATGGGATTAAAGACTTAAGAAAGAAATTAGAGCAGGCCATGGCTGCAACCGATGGTTTTGGTAGGGACGCTAGATCCATAATGAATACGCTTGGGAATATAAAAGATCCAGAGCAAGTAACAGATTCCTTGAAAGAAAATCCAGAAAAGATAAAAGTTCTTAAGTAAAAATAGATTATGTCTAACTTTGTCTTTTACGATTTTGAGACCAGTTCATCTAATAAATATTGGGGTCAAATAATTCAAATTGGTGCAGTATTAACTAATGACAATTTAGATGAACTAGATCGTTTTGATGCCAGGTGTAGATTAAGTCCTGGTATAATTCCGGAAGCCATGGCGTTGATCGTGAACAAGACCTCACCCTCAATGCTAAAAAAGTCTAACCTCTCACATTATGAAATGATCAGGCAGTTTGTTGAAACACTTAAAAGATGGGGTAAGGCTACTTATATTGGGTTCAATAGTATTGAGTTTGATGAGGAATTTTTAAGGTGCACTTTATTTCAAACATTAGAATATCCTTACATTACAAGCACAAACGGAAATACCAGGGGAGATATCTTAAGTTTGGCAAGAGCCGCTAACCTGTATTACCCTAATACTCTTAAAAATTCTGTAAACGAAAAAGGGAACGATGTTTACAAATTAGATCAAATGGCACCCTTAAACGGAATTGAACATGGAGATGCACATAGTGCAATTGGTGATGTAATAGCAACTATTGGAATAGCGAAATTAATTTCTAAAAAAGCCCCAAATGTTTGGAAAGCAAGCATGTTAACCATGGATAAAAATCAGTCTTTAGAATTAATAAAAAAAGAATTACTTTTTTGTACGAATGAATATTTTTATGGAAGAAGTAGACCATATGTTCAAACGTTTATTTGTCAGCATCCTCAATATCAATGGCCGTTATGTTTTGATTTGAGGCATGATCCTTCTCCATATTTGGATATGCCAATTAAAGAATTAACTGCAGCAATGAAAAAACAACCAAAATTTATTAGAACTGTTAGACACAATAAACATCCAGTTATTATGAATCCATCTTACGGAAATCAATTTGATGAGTATAAAATTATTGGTACAAAAAAATTAGAGGAACGAGCTAGATTGTTAAAAAACAATGAAGCATTTGCGGAAAAGGTCTCCTCGGTAAAACGATCTGAAATAGATGAAAAAGAACAAACAAAGTCACAAGAAGATTTATATAATGAGGAGAGTATTTACGCTAAATTTACCTCAACAGAAGATAATAAAATAATGCCAGAGTTTCATAGTGTTGATTGGAGCAAAAAACTTCAAGTGATCTCTAAATTTAAAGATGAGAGATTACATTACTTTGGAAAAAAACTTCTTTACATGGAAAAACCTGAGATTTTAACTAAATCTGACTTTAATTTAATTCATAAAGATATTTCAAAAAAACTTTTAAGTACTAATAATGAAAACTGGAATACAATTCCAAGAACATATTCGGAAATAGATACTTTAAGAGCAAAATTCGAAAAAGAAAACCAACCAGAAAAACTTAAAATACTAGATGATATTAACGCATACGTTGAAGATCTAGAAAAATATTATTCATCTGCATAGTTGACAAAAAATAAAAAATACTTAATTAAAGGTTATGGCATTTAAAGATTCTACAGACGAAAAATTTAGCGATCAAATAGGTGGAAGCAAACTTTCACTAATTCAATTTTCAGCATCATGGTGCGGACCCTGTCAGCAACTTAAACCGATAGTAGAGAAAATTTCAAATGACATGTCAGATAAAATAGATTGCTATTATCATGACATTGAAAGTCAGCCTAATGAGCCAACAAAGTATTCAGTGAGAGGTGTACCAACAATTCTTTTATTTAAAGAAGGTAAACTTTTAGGAACAAAAGTAGGGGCATCAAGTGAAAAAGATATGCTTGAATTTATTAAGCCACATATTTAATTTTTGTTTAAAATATTTCCACAATTATAAAGACTACCAAAACAAACAATAAGTTTTTTCTCTTCACTGCTTATTTTCTTTAAGGCTTCTTCAAAATTTTTACTTTTTTCTGAAACGAATTTATTTTTTATCGCTAATTTATAGAGTTCGTTTGCTGAGACTGAATTACTTTCATTTTCAATCGGCATTGTTACAATTTTTTTAAACACTCCCTTTAGTTGTTTAATAAATAAATCTGGCTGTTTTTTTTTACTCATAGCCCAAACTCCATATTTAGGAATTTTAATTGATTTTAAATAGGCTGCCAAGTTTTTAGCATCAGCAGTAGCATGCGCACCATCAATCATTATCTTTTCATTCCTATGAAGCTTATTTTTAACTTTACCTTTACTTAAATATTGAAAGCGACCTTCAAAAGCGAGAGACGGTAATGTTTTTTGAATTACTTTTTTATCAATTTTAAGATCAAGAGCAATTTTTATAGCAAGGCAGACATTTTCGAACATTCCTTTAGAATAAACATGCTTCGTATTTAGTTTTATTCTATTTTTTTTGTCTTGGTAATAAAATAAGTTACCTTTTTTTATAATTTTCCAGCAGTTTGGATATACAATTTTACTCTTGTTTATCTTTAAATATTTTTTAATTTTTTTTAAAACATATGGTGTTTGTTTACCTATATAAATGGTCGTAAAATTACTAAGCGAACCTACATCTTCTTTAATAACTTCATTTATAGATTTTATTTTTAAGAAATTTAAGTGTTGTTTATTTATATTAGTACAAACTTGAAGTTTGGGAAAATCATTAATATTATTTGAGTCTAGTCTCCAGAGCGCTCCAGTCTCTTGGATATTATAATCTGCGTTCACTTTAGAAGCATTAATAACATAAACTAAGGTAAGACATTCAAAAACTGTTAAAGGTATATTCAGTTTTTCTATTTGAGCTATAGTATTTTTAATTGATTTATGAGATAGATATTCTTCTCCCATATAAAACCTCTCTTTAATATCTCTTAAGGAAGGAGAAATATGAGTAGTTACCTTTTGATTATTTGCTTCAATAAATAATTTAAGAGAGAACAAGGTTGTAAATTTACCTGACTCACCAACCACTGAAATAACATTTTTGAGTCTTCTCTCTGGATTACCTAATAATTTGAGAGCTGATTTTACTCTTTTGAGACCAAAATTTATAGATTTATTAAATAGTTTATGATCAGCTAGCTGTTTGTATAGATTGATCGACTGTGACATTTGACTCTTGTTTAGCCTGAGCCTCTGCTTTTTTCAATAGAACATTTAATAGAGTTCCAATAGTCGAATTTAAATATTGTCTTTCTATAATTAAATCTAATCCTCCATGATCTTTAACATATTCTGCAGTTTGAAAGTCATCCGGTAGTGTCTCTCTCACAGTATCTTGTATCACTCTTCTACCAGCGAAACCTATGACACTTTTTGGTTCACCAATCAATATATCACCAAGCATTGCCCATGATGCCGTAACTCCTCCAGTTGTCGGGTTCGTCAACACAACTATGAAAGGAATATTTTTTTTCTTTAGTTCGTTTACTGCTAAAGCAGTTCTAGACATTTGCATCAAAGCTATTGAACTTTCATGCATTCTCTGTCCTCCTGAACAGCTAAAAAAGATGTAGGGAATTTTATTTTCAATTGCATTTTGAGCTCCAGCTATAAATGCTTCACCTGACGCAGCACCAAATGATCCTCCAATAAATCTAAAGTCTTGAGCTCCAGCTATTACATCAACATTTTGAACTTTGCCTTTAGCTATTAAAACTGCATCTTCTTGACCAGTTAATTTTCTAGCTGCATGTAGTCGGTCAGTATATTTTTTCTTATCTTCGAAATTTAAAGGATCATCATTGGGCTGAGGAGTTTCAATTAACTCAAACTCTTTATTATCAAAAAAAGTTGCAAATCTCTCATTACAAGTAAGCTTATGATGCTCCCCGCATTTTGGACAAACCTTTTGATTCGATTTTAGATCTTCTATGTAAATTAAATTTTTACAGGTACATGTAGTCCAAAGATTGCCCTCTACTTTTGAGGACTTTTTAGTAAAAAGCGATTTAATTTTTGGTTTAATAAATTTTGTTATCCAATTCATAAAATTTTATTTTTTAGATTGTACACAACTTTATCTAACTTTGTGACAGGATTTTGTCCCATTTTGAGCGAATCAGTAATACTTTTACACAACATACTTCCTACAACCAAGCCATTTGCAGATTTAAGTGATTTTATAGTCTTATCAGTTATCCCAAATCCAATTACTAGATTTTTACTAGGATTTACTCTTCTAATTTTATTGTAATTTTGCAATATTTTTTTTGGTGAAACTTTCAATTTCCCGCCAGTCGTGGACAACATTGAAATATAATAAATCATATCATGGGAGTCATTTATTATCTTTTTAATTCTATCTTTTGTGGTAGTAGGTGACAAAAGTTGAATAAAACTAATTGATTTTTGTTTACATTTTTTAGCAAATTTTTTATTTTCAGGCCAAGGTAAATCAACAATAATTAATCCATCTACTTTAGAGGATTTACAATTTTTTAAAAAAAGATTTTCTCCCATCTGATAAATCAAATTATAATACCCCATCAAAATTAAAGGTTTCTCGGGTCTATTTTTTTTAAATTTTTTTACAATATCAAAGGTATCCTTAAGATTAATACCATTCTTTAGAGCTCTGTAAGAACTATTTTGAATTTGGCTCCCATCAGCAATTGGGCAATTATGTACAAAACCTAACTCACAAATATCTGCATGTTTTGAAATAGAGTTTAAAATTTTTAATGAATTATTTTTACTATTATCCCCAGCAACTGTGTAAGTAATTAAAGCTGGTCGTTTTTCCATCTTACATTGTTCGAATACTGTACTTATTTTTGATTTCATCTTGAGTACGAACCTATTTTTCGAATAATAATGTCTTTATCTTTTAAAGAGTCACCACAGCTATCAACAATCAATATTTCAGAACTACTCAATTTTGGAGCGATACGAATTGCTTCTGCAAAAGCATGCGAAGGTTCTAAGGAAGGTGAAATGTTCTCTAAGCTAGAAACTAACTGATAAGCTTTTAATGCCGCTTCATCACTAGCAGAGGTATATTTTGCTCTTTTTGTATCCTTTAAAAAACAATGCAAGGGTGAGATACCAGGATAGTCTAGACCAGCTGAAATTGATTCTGTTGAACCTATTTGGCCTTCCTTATCCTGAACTACATACTGAGCAGCTCCATGCAAAATTCCAATTTTTGAATTATTAGTCAATGGAGCAGCGTGTAATTTGCTTTTTGTAGGTCCACCAGCTTCAACACCAATAAATTCTGCATTAGTGTCCATAAACTCATTCCAAAATCCCATTGCTGAGCTTCCTCCTCCTACACAATTAATCAATTTTAATTTTTTTGGTATTTTTCCAAATTCCTCTTTTACCTGTAAAATTAGCTCTCTAGAAATTTGAGCCGTACTCCAGGCACATATTTTTATAAAAATATTAGGACCGACTGTAGAGCCGACACACATGTGTGTAGTGTCACAGTTGGACACCCAATAACGCATGCATTCACTTACTGCATCTACTAGTGTTTGACTGCCAGTAGTCACAGGTACGATTTTTGCTCCATTTTTTTTCATGGCCTCAACATTAGGTCTTTGCCTTTTTATATCTTTTGCTCCCATAAAGATTTTACATTTTAGTCCAAACTTTCTTGCGGCCATCGAAAGCATTTTACCTGCATATCCAGCACCAGTGTCGCCAACTATAAATTTTTTTCCAGCTTTTTTAGCTATTAAGCAATGTACAGTGGCATTATAAATTTTATGTGCCCCCCCATTTGCTTCAGAAACAACTTTAGCATAAATCTGAGCACCGCCAAGGTGATTTGTTAGATTTTCTAATTTGATAAATGGAGTAGGAGCTCCAACATAATTTTTAAAATAAAAATCTCTTTCTTTTAAAAAATTTTTATTATTTCTTAATTTTGAAAATAATTTTGTTAAATCATTTATAGGTTTTTTCAAAGTTTCTGGTATGAAGTTTCCACCAAATTTTCCACCATACATAAAGTTTTTGTCGTGTTGGTCTATTAATGGCACTCCTTTTTTTATTTTCATTTTAAATTTTTCCTATCTCGTTGATAAATTCTTTGATTTTGTTAATATCTTTTACTTTATTTGTCTCCAAAGCTCCAGAAACATCAATAATATCAGCCACACCTTTTAAAACGTTTAATTTTTCAATTGTGATATTTCCAGCTATCATTTTTTTCACTTTTGTTGAAATTGATTTTATCCAATTAAAATCCCAGCTTAAACTTTTTTCGTAACCTGAACTATCCCACAAAATAATATCCGACTCGTTTTCTACTTGTTTATAATTATAAACATCTTGCTCCGTCTTTACCTGGATAGCACAAATTATTTTCTTTCTGAATTTATTTTTAATATTTTTCAGGTCTAAATCTTTATAGTTTCCATAAAGCTGGAAATAATCAAAATTTAATTTTGAATAAATTTCTAATTCCCCTTCAGTAGGATTTACTAGTACACATACAAATTTTGTGTTTTTTTTATCTACGCTGGTAATTTCTTTAGCCTTATTCAACGAAATGAACCTATGACTTTTTGGGTAGTTAAGGATGAACCCACAATAATCTACATTGTTTAAAACACAAGTTTTAACTTCATTGACACTTGATAACCCACAAACTTTAAGTTTCATTTTCAGCTTAATGATTGAACTAGTTTTTTAATATTAGATTTAATACTTCCTTTTAAAAGGCTGCGACCTATAACAAGTGAAGTTGCACCGTTTTTGATACTTTGTTTTGGTGTCATAACTCTTTCTTGGTCATCTTTTTTATCATTTGGCAATCTTATTCCTGGTGTAATAATTTCCATATTTTTACAAATTTTTTTTACATATTTTGCTTCATGACCTGAGCAAACAATTCCATCCAATCGAGCTCTCTTAGCAAGAGCAGCTTGTTGTTTTACTAAATCTCTTACCGACTTAGTGTGACCTATTTTTTTAATAGACGAATTTGAAAAACTTGTTAACACAGTAACACCAATTAATTTTAGTTTTTTATTTTTTTTTTTAGACTCTTTACGAATAGCTTTTAACATTTCAAAACCTCCATTAATATGAACAGTAAGATACGAAATATTTTTTAAATCTTTAATGGAGTTTATAGCGGCTGCACAGGTATTTGGAATATCATTGAGTTTGAGGTCAAGGAATATATTTTTACTTTTCAATTTTGAAATAATCTTTCGACCCGAAGGACTTAGAAAAAACTCAAGACCGATTTTATAACCAATATCTAAATATTTTGTTTTAGTCTCTTTAATTATTTGCTTTAATTTTGTATGACTTTGCGTGTCACAAGCTATAAAAATTTTTAATTTTTTCATCGATTGATAATTTTGTTAAGTTTTTTACTTGCTTTAAATCTTACCTTATTTCTTTCTGGAACATAAATTATTTCTCCTGTTTTTGGATTTCTAGCTGAATATTTCTCTTTCAATTTTTTTTTAAAAAAAGAGCCGAAACCCCTGAGTTCCACATTTTTATCATTATTAAGGGCATTTTGAATAACTTTGCAAAAAGTGTCTATGATATTCACTAATTCAGATTTATTAAGATTTGGATTTTTTTTTTTAAGACTTTTGATTAATTCTTTTCGTGACAATTATTTTTTTTTACTTTTTTTTTTACCTATTGCTTTTTCAAAGATTCCTTTTAGTGTAGCTCCTGATTTTGTTGCTCCCTCTCCAAATTTAGCAATTAAAGATTTTTCTTCATCTATTTGAGCTGCTTTAACACTTAATTTGATTTTTCTAGTTTTAATATCAATTTCAATTATTTTTGCATCTAAAGCATTTCCTGGTGAAAAAACTTCTGGCCTAGCGTCCGCAGCATCTTTGGCTAAATCAGCTTTTCTTATTGTGACCACTAGCTTTTTATCTTTATCAAGAGATACTTTTACGCCTGTCTTCAAAACTTCGTGTATTCTTGTAGTGATTACATCACCAACTTTTTTATTATTATCTTTGAAAAAATCAAATGGGTCTTTATCAAGAGCTCTTTTCGAAAATCTTATTTTATCATCTTTAAGTTCTATAATTTTAACTTTTAATAAGTCATTTTTTTTAAATCTTTTTAAGTCTTCAATATTTTCCTCGTACGATATCTCTTTGTAATGCAACATACCTGTTAGTTTAGAGTCAACTAGTTCCCCAAAAATTGCTTTTTCCGTAATATTATTAATTTTGATTTCAACTTCCTTTCCAATTTTGTCTTTTATTTTGTTCCATGGATTCGACAATGTAGCTTTGTAAGATAGAGAAATTCTTTTATTTTCTTTATCAATATTTACTATTTTGAATTTAATATTTTGTGAGACAGACAAAATTTTGTTTGGCTTTATGTTTTTGTTTGTCCAATCTAATTCCGAATTATGAATTAGTCCTTCAATTCCATCTTCAATTTTTACGAAACATCCATAATCCATTATTTTGGTAACTACACCTTCATATATTTCTCCAATTTTATATTTCTTTTCTATGTTTTCATAAGGATCTTCAGTTAAAGCTTTGACCGAAGCTGAAACTCTGTTTGTCTTTTCATCAATTTTTGTAATTTTTACTTTTAATTTTTGTCCTATCGTCACAAGGTCAGAAGGTTTCTTTACTCTTCCATGGCTTAAGTCTGAAACATGTAATAGAGCATCAATACCATTAATATCTAAGAAAATTCCCCAGTCAGTAGTTGCTTTTACAATAGCATTCTCAACAATTAGACCCTCTTTTATATTTTTTAATGCTTCAGTTATTTCTGCATTTTTACTTTTCTCTAAAACAGCTCTTCTTGAAACACAAACATTTCCCCGATTTTTATCAATTCTAGTTGCAATCACTTTTACAGGGGTATTCATTAGATGATCTATTCTTTTAAGAGGCCTTACATCTATTTGTGAAGATGGCATGAAACACGGAAGCCCTTCTACTGTAGTGACAAAACCACCTTTTACTTTACCTGTAATATAACCCGTCATTTCTTCCTGAGTTTCAAAAACTTTTTCCATTTTCTTCCAAGCTTTCATCTTTCTAGCTTTATCTCTGGAAATAATTATCTCTCCTTTAAAAGATTCAATTCTCTCAAGATAAACATCAATTTCAGATCCAACTTTTAGTTTGCCCAACTCATCATCGTTCTTAAACTCCTCAACAGGAATCATTCCTTCCATCTTCGCCTTACAGTCAACAACTATAAAGTTTTTTGTTATTTCAGTAACTTTAGCTTTGATTATTTCGTTTTCTTTTAATTTTCTGTCTTTGAAGTCTT
This sequence comes from uncultured Pelagibacteraceae bacterium, assembly GCA_902535255.1. Lineage (GTDB taxonomy): Bacteria > Pseudomonadota > Alphaproteobacteria > Pelagibacterales > Pelagibacteraceae > Pelagilacustribacter. The sequence goes on along the minus strand of CACASQ010000001.1, from coordinate 343,997 downwards.
TATCTAAGAGGTTTTGAAACTCTTTATGTAATGAACTTGATTTTTTTAATTCTTGTTCAGTTGCCATATTTAAGTTTTATCGCTTTATCTATGTATTTTGACATTTTATTTAGCATAGCCTTTTTGTTCAATTTTCCGGTGTCGATAGATACCGAATCATTGTGTTTAAGTAAAGGACTGTTTTTTCTTTTGATATCTAAAATATTCCTTATTCTTAAGGCTTTTTTAACTTCATTAAATTTAATTTTTGAATTAACTCTTTTGAAATCTTTGTATCTTCTCCTAGCTGCAATATTAAGATCACATTTAAAGAAAAATTTCACGTCAGAGTACGGAAGAATTTTTGTAGATATATCTCTTCCCTCTATACAACAATTTTTATTTTTTTCTGCGAATTTTATTTGATAAGATTTTAATATTTTTCTTATACCTCTTTTTTTAGCAATAACAGCGCTGTGTTCTGAAATTATGGGAGAATGTAAATTTATCTTATTAAGTCTTGAGTAATTTAACTTAACAAATCTTTTTTTGAGAAAACTCAATTCCTTTTTTGGTTTAAATTTTAAGATCAAATAACTTGCGTATCTATATAACAAACCTGATGACAAAAACTTTAAATTATATTTTTTTGATATCATTTTAGCACCAGTAGATTTACCAGTTGCTGCTCCTCCATCGCAAGATACTTGTATAAATTTATCTTTGGATTTCATATTTTGCTCCTAAATATTTCATGATTTTTAAAAAGGACGGGGAGGATGTAAAGACAGTTTCAAAATTCTTAATTTTTGTGTTAGCTCCAGTTAAAATAGACAAAATAAAAGTAGACATACAAATCCTATGATCACCTAAATTTGGAACTAAAATATTTTTATTTTTTGCATCAATAATTCCTGTGCCAAAAATTTTTAATTCATCTTTTTTAAAAATACTTTTTATTCCAATTTGTTTTAAAGCTATTTGCATTTCTTTAATACGGTTACTTTCTTTATTGGCAAGATCTTCAATACCTTTAAACACTGAAACACCTTTAGTAAGTGCAGCGATTACAAATAGAATAGGATACTCATCAGTTGAATTCACATAATATTTTTTTGACGTATATAAAGGTTTTAGTTTTGAGCTTTTAATAATAATATCACCCCTTGTTTCATTATTAAATTTTTTAATATTTTTAAATTTTATTTTAGCTCCACGCTCTCTCAAAATTTTATAGAATCCAATTCTTGTATTATTCAATCCAACATTTTTTATTTTTAAAAAAGACTTTTTATTTAAAAGTGTTAAAGCAGTAAAAAAGGCCGCTGAAGAGGGATCACCTGGAATGTTTATGTTCAAAGGCTTCAAAAACTTTCTTCCATTAATTTCAATTATTTTTTTCTTTTCATTTCTTACTTTAAAGTTTTGTGAATTTGTTAAAAGCATATTTTCAGTGTGATCTCTACTTTTTTCAATTTCGAGCACGCTAGTTTTTCCATATGAGTTTAATCCAGCAAAAATTACTGCACTTTTCAATTGTGCTGACACGCCCGCTTTGTAGTCGATTCCTAGTGGCATCTCGGTAGAAATAAGTTTAAGAGGAAAATAATATTTTTTTTTTGGCAAAAATGTTGCCCCAAATTCTTCCATTAACTCTATAAGTTTTCTCATATTTCTTTTTTTTAAAGACTGGTCGCCGGTTAGCTTTACCTCAATACTTGGCGTAGTTGATAATATACCTGTTAAAAGTCTTGCTAGAGTTCCTGAATTACCAAAATTCAAAATTAAATTTTTTTTAGCATATAGTGATCCTAATCCCTTGCCATAAATATGATAAGATTTAGATCCTTTTTTTAAAATCTTAACACCTAATTTTTTCAAACATTTTATAGTTGATATAACATCATCTGACTCCAATACATTTTTCGTTAAGGTAATATTTTGGCTAATTGAGCCGATTAAAAAACTTCTTATAGACATAGATTTATCCGAGTCGACTTGGATTGTTTTTGAGAAAGGAGTTATTTTTTGTTTTACTCTTAAACTGAAACTTTTTATTGGCATTTACTTTTAAGAAAATTGAGAACCAAAATAATGCTCAATTGCTTTTGTAGATTTTAATAGCTCTCTCGATGTGCCTTCAGCAATGACTGTATGTTCGCCAAGAACATAACTTCGATCAGTAATATCAAATAAGTTTTTTACATTATGATCTGTAACAAGTATTGCGGTTCCGCTTGATTGTATTTTTAAAATATATTTCTGAATATCTTGTATTACTAACGGATCTAGGGCGGCTAGAGGCTCATCTAAAAGAACAATTTTTGGTTTGTTAATCATAACTCTTGCCATCATTAATCTTCTTATTTCACCCCCAGATAAAACAGAAGCATTTAACGTTCTCAAGTGTTGTAAATTAAATTCATCAAGAAGTTTTTCAGTAATAGCTCTTTGGTTTTCTGCCCCTTTAATTGAAATTTGCGCAACACCTAAAACATTATCATAAACTGACATGTCAAACACACTTCTCTGTTGAGGTAAGTATCCTAAACCTTCTTTAGTTCTTAAATGAATTGGTATTTGTTCAATTGATTTATTGTTAATCAAAATTTTTCCGCCTTCTGGGGATTGCTCACCAATACACATTGAAAATAAAGTTGTTTTACCACAACCATTAGGCCCAAGCACCCCAACGCATTCTCCAGGATAGACTTTTAGTGAAAGTTTTTTTAGTATCGGTCTCCCATCATAAGATTTACTTATGTCTTTTACTTCAAAAATTGGTTTGTCTTTTTTGAATTTTAAAATTCTAAAACCTTTTTTCATTTTAATTTTATATTAGCATTAATTTTACCATCATTAAAGGAGTCTATATTTAAAGTTTGTTTTTTTATATCAAAGAAAAGTTTGTCGGCAATTAAATTTCCTCTAGTGTCGTCAACTCTTACATTGTCTGAAATTGTCAAAAAGCCTAAGGAATTTGAATATTCTGCCTCATTTGCTAAAAGTTTACTGTTTTCATAAAAAGCTTTTACATTCTCTTTAAATTTCATATCTAAAGTTTTATTATTATAAATCCCTGATTTAGAAAAGACTTGTAAGTTTGTATCATCTTTAAAATAGAAAATTGCTTCAACATCTACCATGAAAATTAATTCTTCATCCGATGGATTTATGGTTGCCTCTTTTGATTTTAGGATATACCTATTGCCTGATAAATCAAAACCTGAATATTCAATATTAAAAAATTTATTTCCTTCGCTATTATTTTTTTTTGAATCTAATTCTTTAGTTATTTTAATTTTTGCATCTTTACTAAGGATCTCTTTACCTTGATCTTTTTGAAAATTTTTTGAATAAGTAAAAAAAATAATAATAAGGCCTAATAAAATTAATGCAATTTGGATAAATTTTAATTTCTTTTTTCTAATCATTATTTTATTCCATAATTTAATAAATTATGAATATGAATAACCCCTTTAAGAGTTTTATTTTTTTTATTTAAATCTTTATCTTGAACAACTAAAAGACTAGTAATTTTTTTTTCATTCATAATGGCCAATGCTTTTGTGGCTGGCATATTTTCATTAACCACTAAAGGTTTTTTTGTCATAAATTTAACTAAATCCTTGTCGTTTGAATAATCTTTAAGTTCTCTCCTAAGGTCGCCATCAGTTATTAACCCTAAGATAAACTTTCCTTTTAAGACAACAACTATTCCGAGTTTCTTTTGATTTATTATTTTTAATGCCTGTTTGAAATTTTTTTTATAATTTAATACTGGCATTTTTTTTCCAGATACCATGATATCTTTTGCTAAAAGCAAAGAATTACCAATATCACCTCCCGGATGATAGACTTTGAACTTTTCTTTAGAGAACTTTTTTAGTTGCATTACTGTTGTAGCTAAACAATCTCCAAGAAGAAGAGTAATTGAGGTGCTTGATGTTGGCACCATACCAGTTACATCAGATTCCTTTACTTTAGGAATTAAAATCTTAACATCACTAGCTTTTAATAAAATACTCTCGGGTTTTGAAGCAACGCCGATTATTTTAATCCTATATCGATTTGCATATCTTAACATATTTTTTAATTCAGATGTGTTTCCTGAATAAGAAAAAATTATTAAAAGATCTTTTTTTTCGATCTGACCCATATCTCCGTGTAGTGCTTGTGCGGGATCGCAAAAAAAACTAGGAATTCCAACACTAGAAAATGTTGCTGAAATCTTTCGGGCAATTAATCCGGATTTACCTACCCCTGCAAAAATTATTTTTCCCTTATTATTCAAAATAAGATCTACAGCCTTGATAAAGGAGGAATTAAAAGTTTTTTTAATTTTTTTGAGCTCATTAATCTGAATGTTGGCAGATTTTTTAGCTAACGATATATATTTTTTTTTATTCATTTAAACTCAATGATGAAAAATGTCCTCTTTAAAACCTTTTTGATCCAATTCTATTCTGGTATCTAAAAAACTCATACATTTTTTGAATAAATCCATCCTTTTTTCCCTTATTAACATTTTTTCAAGTTCGTCTTTTATTTTATGTAAATAAACTACATCATTAGCTGCATACTCTAATTGTTTGTCACTTAATTCATCCAATTCTTTATTCCAATCACTACTTCCGTGACGTTTATCTAAGTTTTTATTACAAAACTCTCTCACTAAATCTTTAAGCCCGTGATTTGAGTCGTATGTTCTAATAATTTTCGAACAAATTTTTGTGCAAAATATATTTTTAATTTTGCACTTGAGAAAATATTCTAAGGCATTTTTGTCAAATCTTAAAAAATGTCCAATTTTCAAAATTTTATCATTTTCCAAAACAGAAACTAAATTAGGAGCATGATAACTTTTTTTATTTGGTTGAATAATGTAGACATTACCCTTTTCATCACAAATTTGAATTAAACTTAATTTGTCTCTTTCAGGTATTTGTAGACCAGTTGCCTCAGTGTCAATTGCTATGCTATTTTTTAAAGATTTTGCAATATCTGAACTGATGTCCTCTTTTATCTTAGTTATTTTCATATATAAGTTTAAATACCATGAAAAATCGAATTTGCACAATTTTAGGTGGTGGTGGATTTATAGGGAGATATCTTGTTCGAAATTTGACCAAGAAAAACTACAGATGTATAATTACGACTAGAAAACCCTTCCAAAAAGGTTATTTAAAGACTCAGGCAACTCCAGGCGCCATCGAACTATTAGACTGGAACCCAAATAATTTTTCAGATTTGAAAGAAGCAATTAAAAATTCAGATGTTGTCGTAAATTTAATCGGCATTCTTTTCGAGAATAGAAGACAAAAATTTTATAATATTCATTCAAAAATCCCTGAAGCTGTTGCTAAGATTTGTTCAGAGTCAGATGTTGAGAAGTTTATTCACGTCAGTGCTATCGGTGCTAATGATAAATCAAAATCTCTATATCAAAAATCAAAATTTTTAGGAGAGCAAAAAGCACTGGAGAATTTTAAACAAACAGTAATTATAAGACCAAGTGTAGTTTGTGGTTCGGAAGATAATTTTACTAATCTATTTTCGAAATTAAGTATATTGCCTGTAATTCCAGTTGTTGGCAAAAATTATAAGTTTCAACCGATATTAGTTTCAGATGTCGCTAACTCAATTTTAAAAGCTGTTGAAATTAAAAATAACGAAAGTAAAATTTATGAAATAGGGGGACCAAAAATAATTAGTTTTGGAGATATGATTAAATCAATTTTATCAACGATTAATAAAAAAAGATTTGTTGTTGAAATGCCAATGGCTATAGCAAAAATACAAAGTAGTATAACAGATTTACTTCCTTTACCTCCGATTTTAACTAGAGACCAATGTGAAATTTTGTCTGAGGCAGATAACGTTGTTTCCAACAATCATTTAACACTTAAGGATCTTGATATAAATCCAAAAGATGTTCAAGAGGAGATGAAAAAATGGTTATGGAGATATAAAGATGGAGGGCAGTTTGCTAAAGCCTGATGAAAAGTATTAGTTTATTAAGCGGATATATTTATTTAGTTTTTGCTATTGTCACTGGCATTGCATCTAATGGGTTTTTAAAAACTACTGAAGGCTTTACGAAACTTAATCCTACAATATTTTGTGTCTCAAGTATTATAATTTGCCTTTTTTGTATCTCAAAAGCGATGACTATAATTCCAGTTGGATTTACTTATGCTACTTATGGAGCGCTCACAATCACTGCAGTAACTTTATTTGGAATTTTTAAATATAATCAAACACCTAATCTTTACGGGACTCTCGGATTAGTCTTTATTATTATAGGGGTAGTGCTTTTAAATATTTTTGGTAAAGTAAAATAAAACCCTAGGTAGAAATTAATTTTTAATCAACGACTCCTCTTTATATATAAATTGTGTTAGCTTTTTTCTTTTTTAAAGAAAACGGGGGGATAAAATGAAACATTTGAAAGCAATAATTGCTTCGATCGCACTTTTCGCAATGTTTGCGGGAACTTCGCTTCAAGCAAAAGTAGAAATACAATGGTGGCACGCTTTTGGTGGACGACTTGGAGAATTACTAGATGAGCAAGTAAACAAGTTTAACGCAAGCCAGAACAAATACACTGTAGTTCATACTAGAAAAGGAAACTATTCTGAAACTCTTAACGCAGGAATTGCTGCATTCAGAGCTGGACAACATCCAAATATACTTATGGTGTTTGAAGTTGGAACTGCAAGTTTAATGGCAGCAAAAGGAGCATATGTTCCTATGTACCAACTTATGAAAGATGCTGGCCAGAAATTTAATCCAAACGGATTTGTTTCTGCTGTGAGTGGTTATTACACTACTACAGATGGCAAAATGTTATCTATGCCATATAACTCTTCAACGCCTGTTCTTTGGGTAAATAAAGACTTAATGAAAAAAGCAGGTTTAGATCCAGAAATGGACTTAAGCACTTGGAAGAGAGTTGGAAATGCACTTGATGCAGCAAAAGCTAAGGGAATTGATATGCCATTTTGCACTTGCTGGCACTCGTGGGTACACTTAGAAAACTTTTCAGCGTATCACAACATACCATTTGCAACTAAAGCTAATGGATTTGCTGGTTTAGACACTGAGTTGGCATTTAACAGCCCAGTTCATATCAAGCACATTCAAACTTTAGGTAAATGGGCGCAAGAAGGTAAATTTAAATATATGGGTAGAAGAAATGAAGCTGGTAAAAATTTTAGAGCCGGTGAATGTATGTTAATGACAGAGTCTTCTGCTGGTTATGCGGGTATCAAAAAAGAAGCAAAATTCGAATTTGGTATTAGACATTTACCTTACTATGGAGCAACTGAAGCACCTCAAAACACAATTATTGGTGGTTCATCTTTATGGGCATTATCTGGAAAATCTAAAGAAGAGAACAAAGCAACAGCTGCGTTCTTAGCTTTCTTATCAAGAACTGATATTCAGGCTAAGTGGCACCAAGATACTGGTTATTTAGGTGTAACAACTGCTGCTGCTAAAAAAACTAAAAGTTCAGGTTTCTACAAAGCAAATCCTGGAACTGATTTAGCAGGAATACAGATGATGAGAAATAAAGTTACTCAAAACTCTAAAGGCTTACGTCTTGGATCTTTTGATCAGATAAGAGGTATTATCGATGAAGAGATGGAAGGAGTTTACAGCGGTAAGAAAACTGCTCAAGTAGCTTTAGACAGCGCTGTAAAAAGAGGTAATGTTCTTTTAAGAAGATTTGAAAGAGCAAATAAATAAATCAATTTAATTTACTAGGGGCGAAAGCCCCTAGTATCATTCTTAAGATCAAATGGAAAAAAGAGTTTTTTTTAAAGGCTGGTGGTTACCAGCGCTACTAGTTGCACCTCAACTACTGATTTCTTTTGTTTTCTTTTTTTATCCTTCAGGCCAAGCTATTTGGAATTCTTTATTTTTACCAGATCCTTTCGGTTTGAAAACGGAATTTGTAGGTTTAGATAATTTTAGATTTTTATTATCTGACCCCTATTATTTAGCAAGTTTTAAAACGACAGTTATTTTCTCAACCGCAGTATCGGTTTCATCAATGGCTTTAGGTTTATACTTAGCAGCTTTAGCAGATCGGTTAATTAAAGGAGCAGGAGTTTACCAAACATTACTAATTTGGCCTTACGCTATAGCACCAGCGATTGCAGGTGTTCTTTGGTTATTTATGTTTAATGGAAATATTGGTTTAGCATCTTATTATCTTAAAGCTTTAGGTTATGAATGGAATCATACTTTAAAAGGTGATCAAGCAATGTTTTTAGTTATTTTAGCCTCATCCTGGGGAAGAATAAGTTATAACTTTTTATTTTTTTTAGCAGGATTACAAGCCATTCCAAAATCAATTATTGAAGCTGCTGCAATAGATGGAGCTAGTTTTTGGAAAAGATTTGGTACAATTGTAATACCTCTACTTTCACCCATCACATTCTTTTTATTAGTCGTAAATATTGTTTATGCTTTCTTTGATACTTTTGGAGTAATACATACAATTACTTCCGGCGGACCTGAACAATCGACCACCATTCTTGTATATAAAGTATTCTCTGATGGGTTTGTGAGCCAAGATCTAGGATCAAGTGCAGCTCAGTCCGTAATCCTACTAGTTTTAGTTGGAATTCTAACCGTTATTCAATTTAAATATATAGAGAGAAAGGTTCATTATTAATGGTTGAGAAAAAGAAATCCGGATACTGGTTAACTCACTTAGGTTTAATTCTTGGTGTGTTATTTATATTTTTTCCAGTTTGGTTAACTTTTGTTGCATCCACGGTAACACAAGATGCAATTATTTATCCTCCATTACCAATGTTACCTGGTACAGAATTCTTTGAAAATTATGCAAATGCATTATTTAGAGGTTCACCAGAGGGATACGGAGCCAAAGTTCCTGTGATAAAGATGATGATGAACTCTGCAATCATGGCAATCGGTATTACAGTTGGAAAAATAATCATTTCATTATTATCAGCTTTTGCTTTTGTTTATTTTAGATTTCCATTCAGAAATTTATGTTTCTGGTTAATCTTTATTACTCTAATGCTTCCAGTAGAGGTGAGAATAGTTCCAACTTATGAAGTTGTTGCAAATTTAAATCTACTAAATTCTTACACAGGATTAATTTTCCCGTTAATTGCATCAGCGACGGCTACTTTTTTATTTAGACAATTTTTTATGACGATACCTGATGAAATGGTTGAAGCAGCTAGAATGGACGGATGTAGTCCAATGCGTTTCTTTTTTGATATATTAGTTCCAATTAGTAAAACTAATATTGCAGCTTTATTTGTTATTTTATTTATTTTTGGTTGGAATCAATATTTATGGCCACTATTAATGACGACCGATCCTGACATGAGAACTATTGTGATGGCTATTGACTCAATGATACCGACAGGTGATGATTATGCACACTGGCCAACGGTTATGGCGACTGCAATGTTAGCTATGGTTCCTCCAGTCATAGTAGTAATAAGTATGCAAAAGTTTTTTGTTAAAGGATTATTAGAAAGCGATAAATAATGTCTCAAATTAGCTTACAAAATCTCAAGAAATCTTTCGGAAAAACGCAGGTTATTCATGATCTGAGTATTGATGTTAAAGACGGTGAGCTGATTGTAATAGTTGGACCCTCTGGATGTGGAAAATCAACTCTATTAAGAATGGTTGCAGGCCTAGAAGATGCTAATGAAGGAAATATTTTAATTGATAATAAAAAAGTAAATGAACTTGAACCCATGGAGCGAAATATAGCAATGGTATTTCAAAATTATGCTCTTTATCCTCACATGACTGTCTTTGGTAACATGGCTTATGGTTTAAAGATTGCAAAAGTGACAAAAGAAGAAATTCAATCAAGAGTTCAAAAGGCTGCTGAAATTTTAGAGCTTGGAGAATTATTAGAGAGAAAGCCTAATCAATTATCTGGTGGACAAAGACAAAGGGTTGCAATGGGAAGAGCCATTGTAAGAAATCCTGTAGCCTTTTTATTTGATGAACCATTATCAAATCTTGATGCCAAATTAAGAGTTCAAATGAGATTAGAGATTAAAAAACTTCAAACTCAACTAAAAACTACCTCTCTGTATGTAACACATGATCAAGTCGAAGCTATGACTTTAGCTGATCGAATGATTGTAATGAACGAAGGTAATGTAGAGCATATTGGAACCCCTTTAGAAGTATATACGAAACCTAAAACTTTATTCACGGCTCAATTTATCGGAAGTCCTGCAATGAATATTTTAAAAGGTAATTGCGGAGGTAACAAATTGATTTTGGCAAACAAAGCTACACTTTCAGTGAATTCGAAATTTAATGGACCTGTTAATATAGGTATGCGACCAGAAGATTTTGAATTAGATCAAAATGGTCCAATCAAGTTAAAAGTTGAACTTGTAGAGCTGATCGGAGCGAATACACTTATTCATGGTAAACTTGAAAATAGTAATGAGATTTTAGTTGCAAGTATCTCAGGTGTTGTTAAAGAAGACACTATTGGAAAAAATATAAATCTTTCCATTCAAAATGACAAACTACACCTGTTTGATACTAATACTGATTTGAGGATTAATTGATCAATCCATTTTTAACGAAACCTAATTACATAAGAATTTACGGCCACAGGGGAGCTAGAGGCGATATTGTTGAAAACTCAATGTCTGGTTTTAAATATACTTTTGATCTTGGTATCAAAGCTGTTGAGTTTGATGTTGTAATTTCAAAAGATAATATTCCAACAATATTTCATGATTACAGATTAAATCCTGATTTAGTTAAAGATGCTTCAGGGAACTGGATCACAGATAAAAGCATGAAATTAGTAGAACTTACTTATGAAGAAATTAGCAAGTATACTATTGGAAGTGTAAAGCCCGAAACAAAGTACGCAAAAAGATTTAAAGATCAAAAACCTATTACAGGTGAAAAAATACCAAAATTAACTGATTTCTTTAAATTAGTGACGGAAGACAAATATAAAGATGTATTTTTAAATTTAGAAATTAAATCAACTCCTACCCAACAAAATGTAACACCAGATCCAGAGAAAATGGTTTCTTTAATCCTTAAAGATATAAAAGACTTTAATCTTGAGGATAGAACTTTAATCACTTCTTATGATTTTAGAATTCTTTACGCCCTTAAAAAACAAAATCCAAACATTTTAAGAGGGTTTATTACCTTACAACAAGGACTTTCAATAACTAAAAAGAATATTTACGAGAACTCTCCTTGGATGGTTAAAAATTACCCAATGGAAGAATTATTTTTATTACCAAATATTATTAAATCATTAGAGGGACATGTATGGAGTGTTTTCTACCGTGATGTGACTAAACAAAATGTAGAATTAGCACACAAACATGGTTTAGCTACTTGTGTTTGGACAGTGAATAGAGAAAAAGATATTATTAGGATGATCGAGTACGGAGTCGATGGAATTATCACTGACTATCCAAAAAAGGTTCAAGAAATTTGTAAATCTAAAAATATCTCTTGGTTTTAAGCCTGAAAACTTGAAAATATATTTATCATCGTGTAAATAAACCTATGGCAAAAAAAAAATATCAAAGAAATTGGTTAGAGAGAAAACTTGATGAATATAACCATACAATGGAGCTTATTAGAACTATTTTACCTTTCTTAATTCTACTGCTACAAATTTACATACTAACGAAACTCATTTAACACATCATCAAATATCAGGTATAACTCAATAATGACTTTATTGTTTTTATCACTAGCTGGTATCATTGCTATCATTGTTATTCTTGTATCAGCCAAATTTATTAAAGCAGGGTTTGATGCTAGAGGTGAGGTTAAAGAAGAACAAAGAAAAGAGAAACTCAAGCAAGAGGATGAAGATATTTTAGATGAATTAAAAAGAAAAAATTTGTCCGAAAAAGATTTGAAAGACTTATACGATAAAATTCAAGATAAAAACAAAGATAACTAAAATAGTCCTCGTGGAATAATGAAATAGTGAATCACTAGAACTATTGCCACTGAAACACTTAAACCAAAAAACATTTTTACAAAATCCTTACCAATTAATGGGAACACATATTTGAATTTATATTCTTTGTTCATTGTTGAAATAGCAAGCTCCCTTCCACACAATAAACCTACAAACACCCATGTTGTCGACATTGGTAAATCATTTAACTCTTTAAAATAGTATAAAACTGCTGCATAGATTACATTTATAATTGTTGCTGATCTTGCGTATCTAGTCCCAGTTTTTTCTAATACAACTTTTTGAATTGGCCCTCCGTGAATATAAAAGATATAAAATAGTAAGGCTGTAAAATACGCCATAACAATTAATAACAATGTTAGATCCAACTGCCTCGGTAGAAATACCGCAATATTAGCAACGTCGTGAGATAACCAAACCCACCATAACCATCCAGACGTTACCCAAACTGAATTACGCCAAAAAGAAATCCATGTATCTCCTTTTACCTCATCGAGTTTTTCATTGATAAATTTAGAAACTACAATCCAGCATATGTAGGCAACTGTGGCTGCAATACCGTAGCCAACAATACTTTTTACAAGCATTTTTTCCAAAACAATTGTTGAAGCAAATGCAGACAGAACTAAAAAAGTAGTCGAAACTGGAATTCCAATTCTTGTTAATAATAAAAGAATAGCTGGCGCAACAGCGTGGTACCACTGAATTTCTTGATATGGAATTCTCGTTAATCTGCCATAAGAAATATCTCCATCATAATTATACCATCCCCAAGCTAGGGCAAAAATCATAACTAATGAAGCTGATCCCGCTAGAATATACCAAGCAAACCACTTTTTCTTAGATGCAATAAATGTCCCTAAAGTTTGTATAGAGTCATTTGCTATTACACTGTAACCAGCAAGACCGAAACCAATTATTGTATATACTAAAGTTATATCCATTAGATGATTCACTTTATAACTTTCTAAAAAAGTTTGTCTACTGGGAAAATTTATTTGTTTTTTTTTGATTTGGGCCTTGGATCGTTTATAAAAATTTTTTTTTAAAAATCAAATTTTAAAAATTTAATTCACAAATTATCTTATATAATTAAATTTCACAGCTTAATTTCACGGGGTTATTTAATGAAATATAATTTGATAAAACCCTATTAAAAATAAAGGAATTTGTAATCCGAAGTTTGTAAGAATAGCTTTATCTTTTGATAAAAAACCAGCTATCGTCCAACCTACAACTCCTGCACCATGGAACATTATATTTACTGGATAAATATTTAAGTTAGTTAATAGTATTCCGGTTAAGACTAAAAAAGTACTTAACCATTTAAGGTATTTTTTAATAAATTCCATTTACGCTTGAATTACCCTGAGGCCTTAACTTTTTTCTCGATAAATTCTGGAATTTCATCATCAAGATCATCATCTTTTTGATTTTTAGGTTGAAAGGCGTATAAAACATGAAGTTTGCAATAAGGAAAATCACCTTCAGGTTTTCTACCGCAAAAATAGAATTTTTCCTCATTGGGATGACCTATAGGCCACTTGCACGTTTCATCTGTAAGTTCTTCCAGTGATTTAGGGTTTTCTGGCTCAAAGTTTTTATCTAATAATATTGATTGAAATTTAGCTTTTCTTGATGTTGGCGCAGGGCCTCTTCTAATCTGCTTATTATCATTGGTTCTAGGTGAATTAGATTGCTTAGAAGGAGCTCTAGCTTCTAAATTTAATCTATGAGCTTTTCCAATTACTGCGTTTCTAGTTGTGTCACCTAATGCTTCAGCTATCTGACTTGCAGTATGCCCTTTAGACCAGAGTTCTTTTAATTTAGCGACTTTTTCTTCTGTCCAACTCATAGTATATAATTACAATATTTAGTAATTATTTAAAACTTAGGGCATAATATTGGGGTTTAAAACATTAAAACGCATCAAAGCTGTGAGTAGATTTAGTTTTACACAGTTTTTTTAATAACAGGTTATAAGACTATCAATGGTTGAAATTTCGAAAAAATATAAAATTGGAAAAAGAAGATTTGGATTAGTTAATTGGTACGGAACATGGACTTTATATAAAAAAGAAGTTCTTAGATTCTTAATTGTGTGGATACAAACTATTTTTTCCCCACTAATTTCATCATTACTCTTTTTACTTGTTTTATCTTTAGCCATTGGTGCTGATAGAGGAGATGTTCTTGGTGTACCTTTTATTACTTTTTTAGCGCCAGGGTTGATTTCAATGCAGGTAATTCAACAATCTTTTTCTCATTCTTCTTCATCTTTTATGATTAAAAAAATTGATGGAACTATAGTTGATTTATTGTTTGCTCCTCTGTCAGCTGGAGAAGTTATAATTTCTGTTTCTCTTGCGGCTGTAACTAGAAGTGTATTAATTGGAATAGTTTCGATTATAGTATTTAAATTAATTATAGATATTGAAATCAAAAACTATTTAACGCTTATAGCATTCACCTTGCTTTCTTCTTTTGTTTTAGGAAATATTGGAATAATTGCCGGGTTATGGGCTGAAAAATTCGATCATATGGCAACCGTCACTAATTTTGTAATAGTGCCATTATCTTTCTTATCAGGCACTTTTTATTCAATAGAGAGACTTCCTGATTTTTTGCAAGTAGTAAGTAAAGTAAATCCATTTTTTTATATGATTGATGGTTTTAGATATAGTTTTATTGGCACTTCAGACGGTTCAATCTCTGTTGGTTTGGTATATTTAACTGTCCTAAGCTTTGTGAGCTGGCTTGTTTGTTATTTATTGTATAAAAAAGGTTATAAAATAAAATCATGAGTAAAATTTTAAATACTTATAACAGAAAGAAAATCTCTTTTTCTAAAGGAAAAGGAAGTTTCTTATATTCAACGAATGGAAAGAAATATTTAGATTTCGTCCAAGGGATTGCTGTTAACTGCCTTGGTCACGCTAATGACTATTTAATAAGATCTATTAATAAACAATCGAAAAAATTATGGCATGTTTCAAACGTTTTTACTATTCCTGAGCAAGAGAGATTGGCAAAAAGAATAGCTCAAAAAACTTTTGCAGATTATGTAACCTTTCAAAATTCTGGTGCTGAAGCAACAGAGGCAGCTATAAAATTCGCTAGAAGATATTTTTATTCAAAAGGTCAACCAAGAAAAAATAGAGTTCTTTGCATCAATAACAGTTTTCATGGGAGAACTATCGCAGCTATTTTTGCTAGCAATAGTAAAACAGCTATTGAAGGTTTTAAACCTAAAGTGGATGGTTTTGATCATTTTAACTTTGGTGATCACAAAGGTTTAGAGAGAGCGATAACTAGCAGAACAGCTGCTATCATGGTCGAGACAATCATGGGCGAAGGGGGCATTAAAGTTATTCCAGATTTTTGTCTCAAAGGCTTAAGAAAATTATGTAATAAGAAAAAAATTTTATTAATTCTTGATGAAGTACAATGCGGCATTGGAAGAAGTGGCAAATTTTTTGCATTTGAATATGCAAAAATAAAACCTGATATTGTCCCAATAGCAAAAGGTATCGGTGGTGGCTTTCCAATAGGTGCAGTTTTAGTTAATAAAAAAGTAGCATCAGGCATGAAGCCGGGAACTCATGGATCAACATTTGGAGGAAACCCTTTAGCAATGAGCGCCGGAAATGCAGTGATGGATATTATGTTTAAAAAAGGTTTCTTAAATAATGTAAGCAAAAATGGAAAATATTTTATTAGTCAACTTAATAAAATTAAAAATAAGTATCCCAAAGTTATAAAAGAAGTAAGAGGTAAAGGACTGCTAATTGGACTATGCCTTCACGTAAATCAAGTAAAATTTATTCAAAAACTTTTAGATAATAATTTGTTGACAGTAAGAGCTGCTGAAAATGTTGTCAGACTTTTGCCTCCTTTAAATGTAACAAAGAGCGAGATTAACTTAGGTTTAAAAATAATAGAGAAAGTTTGCAAAAATTTTAAATGAAAAACTTTATAAATATCTCTGACTGTTCTTCAGTAGAGCTTAGAGCCATTATTGAAGAAGCAAAGAAGAGAAAACAAAATAGATCTGGATTAAATAAATCTGCGCCTGATGAAGATAAGCCCTTTGAGGGTAAGTCGATGGCTATGATTTTTGAAAAACCCTCAACAAGAACAAGAATGTCGTTTGATATCGCTGTTAAACAATTAGGTGGATCATCAATTATTTTAAATCCAGACGGTATACATTACGGTAAGGGAGAGGAAACTTTAAAAGATACGGCAAAAGTTTTATCTGAGTATGTCGATATTGTTATGTTGAGAACTTCATCTCATAAAAATTTAGAGGAATTTGGAAAGCATTTAGATATCCCAATTATCAACGGCCTTTCAGACGTAAGCCACCCATGTCAAATTATGTCTGACATTCTTACTTATGAAGAAAGTAATGGTTCTATCGAGGGTAAAACTGTTTCTTGGATTGGAGATGGTAACAATAATATGTCTAATTCTTTAATTGAAGCTGCAGGAAAATTTAATTTTAAACTTAATATTGGTTGTCCAAAAAAATATTCTCCAAATAAGAGTATTTTAAAACTTGCTAAAAAAGAAAAAGTAAAATTAACAATTACTTCAAAACCTATAGAAGCAGTTTTAGGCTCTGATTGTGTAATGACAGATAAATGGATCTCAATGAATGATAAGGTAAATAAAGTTTCCAAAAAGAAAACTTTAAAGCCTTACCAAGTTAATAAAAAATTAATGAGCAAAGCGAATTCAGATGCTATTTTTATGCATTGTCTTCCAGTAGGAAGAGGGGAAGAAGTTACAAATGAAGTAATAGATGGAAAGCATTCAGTAGTTTGGAGACAAGCGTTGAATAGAGTGCACGCTCAAAAAAGTATCATAAAGTGGTGTCTTGATTAAGGTAAAGGTTTTGGATTATCACCTTTCGAATTCATATATAAAATAACTGAAGCTCTATCCTTTTCTTTTCTTAGTCCGGCAAATGCCATTTTAGTTCCTTTAATATATGCTTGCGGCTTTATTAAGTAACTGTTCATCTCTTCAAAAGACCATTCTTTAGCATAAGCAACCATTGCTTTAGAATATTTATAATCACTTACGGAACCAGCTGTTCTTCCAATCACATTCCATAAATTTGGACCTATCATATTTTTTCCACCAGCTGCAATCATATGACATGCGCTACATTTTTTAAAAACTTTTTCTCCATGAGCCAAATCCCCCATCGCCAACAAAGCTTTTATGTCGACCACATCTACAACCTCTTCGGATGTTTCTTTAACTCCAGAAGTTGAGGCAACTTCTAAACCCTCAACTTTATAAGCCGACTGTTCTGGTTTATCTACGTGAAATAATATGTCAGTGAATTTTCCAATACCTATAACTATAAGAGCCGTTAGAAGCACCGCAGCTATAACTTTATTTATTTCAAAACTGTCCATATTTTTGGTAAATACTTAAAGACGTATAACACGAGATTTAAAAAAAAAACTTAAAATTACCAAATTTTTTTGCGTCTCTAGGACGCATAATTATGAATAAAACTGCAATAATAATACCTTCAAGATTAGACGCTCAAAGATTACCTAACAAACCGCTTAAACTTATAAACAATAAGGAGATGATTCTTCATGTTTATGAAGCTGCAAAAAAATCAAATGTAGGAGATGTATTTATAGCTACTCCAGATCAAAAAATTGCAAGTTTGGTTCAAAGCTTTGGAGGTAAAGCAATTTTGACAAACGGAAATCATGAGACAGGCACAGATAGAGTATTTGAAGTATTTAAAAAAACATTAAATAGTAGCCCTGATATTATTGTAAATCTTCAAGGAGATATGCCAAATATCGATCCTCAAGATATTAAAAGTTTGAATGATTACATGACCCTAAAAAAATGTGATATAGGAACTTTAGTAAGCAAATTAAATTCAATATCTGAAATAGAAGATCCTAATATTGTAAAAGCTTTAGTAAAAGAAAAAATGGAGCCAGGAATGTTTGTTAAAGCTTTGGATTTTTTTAGAATAAATCCCCCCAAAGAACTTAAAATCTATCATCATGTAGGTATTTATGCCTTTACTAACAAAGCTTTATTGAGGTATGTAAGTTTGAAAAGATCAAAACTTGAATTGAGTAGAAAGCTTGAACAACTTAGAGCCATGGAAAATGATATGAGTATACACGTTGGCTACATTAATAGTTCACCTTTAAGTGTAGATACCAATCAAGATTTAATTAAAGTTAAAAAAATTATGGAAAAAAATGAGTAAGATCAAAATTGCAATACAAGGTGAATTAGGCGCATACTCGCATATCGCTGCTGAAAATTTATACAAGGGAGCTGAAATAAAAACCTGTACAACTTTTGAGGAAACTTTTAAACAAGCATACAAAGACTCAAATTATAAAATAGTTATACCTATAGAAAATTCTTTGGCTGGAAGAGTTGCAGATATTCATTACTTGTTACCAAAGTACAAATTGCAAATTCATGGCGAACATTTTCAGACTGTAGAGCATAATCTTTTAAGTAAACAAAATGCAGATATAGATGATATTAAATTTATAAGAAGTCACGCACAAGCTATTGGACAATGCCAAAACTTAATTAATAAAAGAAAATTCAAACCAATAATTTCTGCAGATACTGCAGGATCTGCAAAGGATCTAGCAGAAGGTGAAGATAAATCTATTGCAGCGATAGCCTCTGAACTCTCTGCAAAAATTTATAATTTAAAAATTTTAGAAAAAAATATTGAAGATGAAAAAGGTAATGTTACTAGGTTTTTAGTCATGGGAAAAAATATAGAACAACCTGAATTCGTAAGTAAAAAAAAATTTATAACAAGCTGTATATTTAGAGTTAAAAGTGAGCCATCTGCCCTTTATAAATGTTTAGGCGGTTTTGCCACTAATCAAGTAAATCTAACAAAGCTTGAAAGCTTTTCTGTGAAAAATACTTTTGATCAGGCTAATTTTTACCTTGACCTTGAAGGTCATATAGAACAACCTGGGGTAAAAAAAGCTCTAGAAGAACTTGGCTTTCATACTGAAACTTTAGATATTTTGGGAGTTTACGAAGCATCTGCATTTAGGCAAAAATAGTCCACAAAATTTAATTCTACCCCTGTAGTATTTAATTTTATCTTGTTATACTCATATTGAGGTTGGCATCAGGTGGATGTTTCATAAACCCGGTCAGGTCTGAAAAGAAGCAGCCGTAGTGAAAATTTTTCAGGTTGTTGCCTGCCTCTTTAAAATGACAAACAAAATTCTAGCACTTAAATATAGACCACAAGAGTTTAAAGATTTGATTGGACAAGAGGTTATGGCACAAACCATTACTAATGCAATCAAACTTGGAAAAACTCCAAACGCATATTTATTAACTGGAATTAGAGGTGTTGGTAAAACCACAACAGCTCGTTTAATTGCAAAAGCTTTAAATTGTACAAAAAATTTTTCTATAGGAGAAAAGTGTAACGCAAGTGAGAAGTGTCATTGTAAAGAAATTGTCGACTCTAATCATATGGATGTTTTAGAAATGGATGCCGCTTCTAAGACTGGCATTGATGATATTAGAGAACTAATTGAAAACTCAAAATACAGCCCCACTAGCGCAAAATATAAAATATTTATAATTGATGAAGTTCATATGTTGTCAAAGCAAGCTTTTAATGGATTACTGAAAACGTTAGAGGAACCACCTTCAAGCTTGAAATTTATTTTAGCCACTACAGAGGTGAGAAAAATACCTGTAACAATCCTATCCAGATGTCAAAGGTTTGATCTTAAAAGAGTAAGTGTCGATAAACTTTGTAAACATTTGAAAGATATATCAATTAAAGAGAAAGGCAATATAAGCGATGAAGCTATAAAACTAATTGCTAAAACAGCAGAAGGCTCAGTCAGAGACTCTATTTCTTTATTAGATAGAGCTTTAATCTCACAATTAAATGAAAAAGAAAAAGAAATTAGTGAGCAAGATGTAAGAGGAATGCTTGGGCTTGCTGACAAAAGTAAAATTATATCTTTATTTAAAGAAGTCTTAAGTGGAAACGAGAGAGATGCTTTAATTTTTTTAAAAGAATTAATTGATGATGGTCTAGATGCAAAAAATTTTCTCAATGATATTCTAGAGATATTATATTTCTTTAGTAGAAGGGTAAATCTAGGTCCTATTGAAAACGATATGTCTATTTCTGAAACAGAGGCTAAAATGATCAATGAATACTCTAAAAATATAGATATGCAAGATATCGGACTATTTTGGCAGCTCACAATAAAAACTATTGATGATCTTAAAACAGTTGGAAATGAAAACTTGACTCTCGAAATGTACATCATGCAATTAGTTCATCTTAATAGTCTGGATCAAAGAGAAGGAGTTGTTGAAGAAAGTGATTTGATAGGTAATAGCCAGGAAATCTTAACTGATAAAAGTTCAACTGAGATTTCTAAAGAGAAAGAAATACAAAATAAAGTTAAAAAACAATTAAAAAGCACCAATCAAGTAAAATCAAATCCGATCGAAAATATCAAAAATCAGGAGATCAACTCAAAAATTGAAATTTCAAGTTTTCAAGATTTAATTGATCAGTCAAATAAAGAAAAAGAAATTGAGCTTAAATTTGACTTAGAGAGAAATGTAAAATTAGTAAGTTTTAATAAAGGCAAAATTGACATTAGTTTTAATGAAAAACTTAATAAAAATTTTATAAAAAATTTAAGTGAAAAATTACTAAAATGGACAGGTGAAAGGTGGATTATCTCGCTTAGTAAGAATTCAGAAGTAAAAAGCCTATATGAAAAAGCTTTAGAAAGTAAAAATGTCGAAATCAGTGAATTTAAAAAGAGTAAAATCGCAAAAGATATTGAAACTAACTTTCCTGATGCGAAATTAATAGAAATAATTGATATGGAGGAATAAATGAATAACTTTTCGGATATGTTATCCAAAGCTAAAGCTATGCAAGAAAAAATGAAAGAGGCTCAAGATTTGATAAAAAAGATCGAAGTCGAAGGTATGTCTGGTGGAAATTTAGTTAAAGTTATTTTAACTGGAGATTATGAAATAAAATCAATCGAGATTACTGAAGCTGCAAAAAAAGAAAATCAAGAAATTATTAATGATTTAATAATTGCTGCATATAATAGCGCCAAGGAGAACTTAAAAAAAAGATCTGCAGAAGAGCTTTCAAAAGTGACTGGAGGATTAAATCTGCCATCAGATTTTAAATTACCATTTTAATGGATAACGATATCCCAGAAATAAACGAGCTTATACAACAATTTTCAAAGTTACCTGGACTAGGACCTAAATCTGCGAAAAGAATTATATTAAAATTAATCAACAATAAAAGCACTATGGTAAAGCCTTTAGCTAAGTCATTAGCTCAAGTTTATAAAAAAGTAGTTCGTTGTGTTGACTGTGGAAACTTAAAAATAATTGATAGAATATGTATATGCTCGTCTGATAAATCTTACGATAAAATTTGTGTGGTAGAAAACTTGGCGGATATGTGGGTTATCGACTCAGCTAATATTTATAAAGGTCATTATCATATCTTGGGCGGAACTTTAAATAGCAATGAAAACTTTCAGCCAAAAAATTTGCTAATCGAGTCTTTAATAAAAAGGATAAAAAAAAATAATCTTAAAGAGGTAATTATTGCTACAAGCGCAACTGTTGAGGGGCAAACTACAGCTCATTACATTGAGGATACAATCAAAAACGATAAAATAAAGATTACTAAATTAGCTCAAGGGTTACCTGTAGGTGGAGAAATAGAACAGTTGGATGATGGAACTTTATTCTCAGCTTTTAAAAATAGAGTTCCAGTAACTGATAATTAATTTGCAGCTTTTTTTTCTAATCTTTTTTTATGCAAAAGTGGCTCTGTATACCCAGACGGTTGAATTCTTCCTTTAAAAACTAAATCACAAGCTGCAGAAAAAGCAATTGATGTTTCAAAATTTTCAGACATTTTTTTATAATTAATGTCATTTTTATTTTGTTCATCAACAGTTTTTGCCATTTTCTTCATCACCTCTAATACGTGCTCTTTTTTACAAATTCCATGATGAAGCCAATTGGCAATATGCTGAGAAGATATTCGGAGTGTAGCTCTATCCTCCATGAGACCTATGTTATTAATATCTAAAACTTTAGAACAACCAACGCCTTGATCGACCCACCTAACGACATATCCCAAAATTCCTTGGGCATTATTTTCTAGTTCACGATTTATATCTTCCATAGACCAATTAGGTCTGTCGGCTTTAGGTATTTCCAAAATATCTTTGACGTTAGCCAAATCTCTTGATTTAAGTTTTGCTTGTTCATTAAAAACATTGACTTTATGATAATGTAGAGAGTGAAGAGTAGCCGCAGTTGGCGATGGTACCCATGCACAATTCGCCCCAGATTTTGGATGATTAATTTTTTGCTCCATCATATTTGCCATTTGATCAGGCATTGCCCACATACCTTTTCCTATTTGTGCTTTACCAGAGAAACCACATTTTAAACCAATATCAACATTCCAATCTTCATAAGCATTCAACCATTTTGATTTTTTCATCTCTCCTTTAAAAATCATTGGCCCAGCCTCAAAAGATGTATGCATTTCGTCTCCTGTGCGATCTAAAAAACCAGTATTAATAAAAACAATTCTATTTTTTACTTTTCTTATACATTCTTTGAGATTTACAGTAGTTCTTCTCTCTTCATCCATTATACCAACCTTAATAGAATATTTTTTTATACCAAGAGCTTCCTCCACTTTTTCAAATAGAGTATCAGTGAAAGCAACTTCTTCTGGACCATGCATTTTTGGCTTAACAATATAGACTGAATCAGTTCTTGAATTTTTTTTATTTTTAAAATCATGCAAAGCACATAAATTTGAGATAAATGCGTCCATAATACCTTCCGGTATTTCTGAACCATCTTTTAAAATTATTGAAGGGTTCGTCATTAAGTGACCCACGTTTCTGTTCAAAAGAAGCGCCCTTCCATGTAAGCTAATTTTTTTGCCATTTTTTGACGTATAGCTTCTATCAGGATTTAATTTTCTTAAGATTTGTTTACCATCTTTTTGAAATTCAGCAATTAGATCACCTTTCATTAATCCTAGCCAATTTCTATAGCATTTAATTTTATCTTTGGCATCGACAGCAGCTACAGAGTCCTCGTTATCTACTATTGTTGATAGCGCAGACTCAACTATAATATCAGATATAGATGCTTTATCATTTTTTCCCACAATGCTACTCGGATCAATTGAAATATCAACATGTAGATTATTATTCTTTAATAGAATTGAATTGGGATTATCCCTCTCACCATTGAAACCAATAAATTGTTCATTATTTTTCAATTCAGTTTTTTTTGAATCAATTAGAAAAATTAATTTGTCTTCTTTTATTATTATTTTTGAAATTTCTTCCCAAGTTTTATCCTTGAGTGGAAAACTTTTATTTAAAAAATCTCTAACATATTTTACAACTTTCGATGCTCTTTGGGAGTTATAATCTTTAAATTTATCTCCTGGAATAACATCCGTTCCATACAACGCATCGTAAAGACTTCCCCACCTTGCATTTGCTGCGTTCAGGGCGTATCTAGCATTATCCACTGGAACTACAAGTTGCGGTCCAGCTATTGAAGCTATTTCTTTATCTACATTACGTGTCTCAATTTCAAAATCTTCTTTTTCTTCAACCAAATAACCAATTGATTTTAAAAATTTGATATATTTTTCTTTATCGAATTCTTTTCCTTGATTAGATTTATGCCACTCGTCTATTTTTTTTTGAATTACTTCCCTTTTTTCAATTAAACTTTTGTTTATAGGAGCAAGTTCATGAGCAACATTAGAAAAACTCTTCCAAAAATCTTCAGAATCAACTTTTGTGCCCGGAATAGCTTCATTATTAATAAATTCGTATAAAGCTGAACTAATTTTTAACCCATTTTTCTCTACTAAATTCATATCGTGACGACCTTTACATTATTTTATAATATAATAATACTATTAATATTGTATCATTTTACATGAAAAATTATTTAGATTTTGAAAAAGAAATAAAAGCTTTAGAGCAAGAAGTAGATAGTTTAAAAAGCCCTTTTGGTTCTGAGGGAATTTCTGAGGTAGACACTAACAAAATTAAAGATACTCAAAGAGAAATAAATCAAAAATTAGATGAGATTTATTCAAATTTAAATAGCTGGCAAAAAACACAAGTTGCTCGTCATGAAGATCGACCAAAAGCAAATTTTTATATAAAAAAAATATTCTCACAATTTACTTTACTCTCAGGAGATCGATATTTTGGTGACGATAAATCAGTTATTGCAGGCTTTGGTTTAATAGATAATAAATCTGTTTTGATTATTGGTCAGGAAAAAGGAGAAGATCTTAATAGCAGAATCGAAAGAAACTTTGGTATGATGCGTCCTGAAGGTTACAGAAAATGTATAAGACTTATGAAATTGGCAGATAGATTTCAAATACCTGTGATAAGTTTTATAGACACTCCTGGAGCTTACCCAGGTATTGGCGCGGAGCAAAGAGGACAAGCATCAGCAATTGCTAATTCAATAGAATGTTGTATGTCATTAACAGTGCCCAACATTTCAATCATAATTGGAGAAGGTGGATCTGGAGGAGCCATAGCTTTGGCCTCTTCAAATAAAGTTATAATGTTAGAAAATTCAATTTATTCAGTTATATCTCCAGAAGGTTGTGCATCAATTCTTTGGAGAGATCCTAGTAAATCTTTACAAGCAGCAGAAGCAATGAAACTTACTGCCAAAGATTTATTAAAATTAAAAATTATTGATGAAATTATCCCAGAACCATTAGGGGGCGCACATAGAGATCCAGAAAATATTGCATCTGATATAAAACATTCAATTATAAAAAACTTAAAAAATTTTGAAAATTTCAGCAAAGACGAAATTTACGATCACAGAAAAGCAAAATTTTTGCAAATTGGTAGAAATCAAGGGTTTAGTAAATCTTCTAGTTTAAACGGTGACGGCTTAAGTTATAAAGAAAATGGGTTAAGAAAATTCGAAACTCATTTAAAAAAGAACAAATTTATTTATCTAGGACTAGGACTAGTAGCTATTGCTGGCTTAATTGCTGTATTATCTTAATATTGTTGCAAAATAACAATTGCGTCAAATAATATAATTCTCCTATTGACTTTTACAAAGCAAATCTATTTAAGGTGATCAAGACTAACTTTTAGTTAGTTAAAGTTAATAATAATAAGGAAAATAATAAATATGAGTACACTAAAAGGTAAAGTAAAGTGGTTCAATGGTACTAAAGGATATGGTTTCATTGAAAGAGAAGACAAAGAAAAAGACGTGTTCGTCCATTCTTCTGCGGTAAGAGAAGCTGGTTTAAAGTATTTAAACGAGGGTGATGAGTTAACGTTTGAAGTGGAGAGCACAGAAAAAGGTCCTTCAGCAGTCAAACTGCAGAAAACATCTTAATCTAATTTCCAAAATCACTGATTAACGGGACTTAAATTTAGGTAAACTATTTTTTTGTCCCGATAATTCTTCATGAAAAAGACACATTTTTTTTCTACATAGGTATTATGTTAATAGATTTAAACAATTCTACTTTTAGATCACATTCTCACAGAATGCACGCTAGGCTTTTGCTTAGCTTATAATCAAACATATATAAATTTAATTAAAATTAAGATAAAAATAAAAAGGATGCAGCAGTAGCTCAGTTGGTTAGAGCACTAGTTTGTGGAACTAGGGGTCGGTGGTTCGAATCCACCCTGCTGTACCAAAAAATGAATAAACAAAAAAATAAAAAACCCTTAAAAGAACTGCCTTTGGGTTTTGTAGACAGAACAGAAAAAGAATTACTTGTTAGAGATTTCATAATTTCAAAAATTAAGGAAGTCATGATCAGGTATGGGTTTCAGTATCTTGAAACTCCAAGCTTTGAGTATTCGGAAAGCATTGGAAAATTTTTACCTGATAAGGAAAGGCCAGATGCTGGAGTATTTTCTTTCAAAGATGATAAAAAGTGGTTGTCTTTAAGATATGATTTAACAGCACCTTTAGCAAGATATGTAGCAAAAAATTTCTTGGAAATTCCGAAACCCTTTAAGAGATATCAACTCGGAACAGTTTGGAGAAATGAGAAGCCAGGTCCAGGTAGGTTTAGAGAGTTTCTTCAATTCGATGCTGATTTTGTTGGAACTAAAAGTTTACAAGCAGATGCTGAATTATGCATCATGATTTCTGAAATTCTTGAGAGTTGTGGGCTTAGTAAATCAGAATATGTAATTAAAATTTCATCAAGAAAGATTACAGAGGAATTATTCAAAAAAATAAATTTAAATGACAGTGAACAAAAACTTACCACCTTAAGAGCTTTAGATAAAATTGATCGTTTAGGATGGGATGGCGTAAAACAGTTGTTGGGTAGCGGGAGAAAAGATAAATCTGGGGACTTCACTAAGGGAGCGGACTTAAATTCAAAAACAATTGAAATTATTGAGAGTGAGTTAAGAAAAGAAAAACCTTTAACAGAAGATTTAGAGTATCTATTAAAAATATTTAAAGATTATAATTTTAACAATTATGAAACAGACCCGTCAATTATAAGAGGTCTTGAATATTACACGGGAATTATATTTGAAGTAAATTTGAAATTTGATGTTAAAAATAGTAGAGGTCAAGTCATCCAATTTGGTTCAATAGGTGGTGGAGGCAGATACGATAATCTTATAAATAATTTTGGTAATTATGATGCTCCCGCAACTGGTATTTCAATTGGTTTAGATCGATTAGTTTATGCTTTAATGCAAAAAAAAGAATTTAAAGTCAAACAAACAAAACCAGTAGTAATTTGTATTTTTGATAAAGGCTCAATGAAGGAGTATATAAATTTGCAAAAGGTGCTTAGAAAGAATGGCGTAAGTGTTGAAATATATCCTGGAGATGGAAAATTAAAAAAACAGATGGAATATGCTAACAAAATTAATTCTCCTGCAGTGATTCTCTTTGGCGATAATGAGATTAAATCAGGAAAACCAACTTTGAGAAATTTAAGAACAGGCAAAGAAACAAAAATAGAAATTAAAAAATTAGCAGATGAAATCAAAAAAATTATCTGAAGAAATAGTAAAAACATTTAAGAGTAATGGTTTTGTTTTATCTGAGCCAGAGGTTTTCTTAGATTCAGAATATATTATACAAAGATCAGGCGAAGGGTTTAGAAGCTCAATGCTTACTTTTGAAAATGAAAGAGGTAAGGTTATGTGTTTGAGGCCTGATTTAACAGTAGCCTCTTGTTTAAATTTTCTACAAACAAGAACAAACTCAAAAATTTATTACTCAGGTCAAGCGTATAGAAGATCGAGAAATAAAAATTTTGATTTTATACACAATCAAATCGGTATTGAAATTTTCGGCTCAAAAAATCAAGCACAAGACGATTTAAAAGTCGTTTCTACTATTTTAAATTCAGTTAAAAAAATTAAAAATAAAAAAACTAAGATAAAAGTAGGTGATGTTAGCCTATTCAAAAGCTTAATTAACTCACTAGATATGCCTGAGAGGTGGAAACTGAGATTGATAAGACATTTTTGGCGGCCAAAATATTTTGATGAACTTTTAAAAAGATTGGAAAAAAATTCAGATATTGATGCAGCGAAATTTGATACTGATAAAAAAAAGTTTTTTGATATGAAAACTATGCCCCAAGATAAAATTATTGCTGGTCGCAAAGTTTCAGAGATTTTAAAAAGATTTAATAAAAAAATTAAAGATCCAAGATCATTCAGAGAGGGCAAAGAAATAGTAAGAATTATAAGATCATTTCTTAAAATAAATTGTAAATTATCTGTTATTGATAAAGTGTTATTTAATTTTGTAAAAAATAATAATCTCAAAAAAGATATATTTAAAAATTTACAATCAATTCAAAATCTTAAAAAACTTAAAGAAGATGTTAATTTTATTTCAAACTTCGGAAGGGACATAGAATATTATACCGGAATAGTCTTTGAAGTATTTGAAGGCAAAAAAGAAATTGCAAGAGGAGGTCGATATGATGATCTTCTCAAAAGTTTAGGTGCAAAAAAAAGTATTCCTGCAGTTGGGGCTGCAATCAACTTAAAGAATTTATGAGAGATATAATTACAATTGGATTACCAAGTAAAGGCCGATTAAAAGAAAAAGCCAAATCTTATTTCGAAAATTTAGGACTTAAAATCTTAAACAGCAATAAAGAAAGAAATTATTTTGGTGAAATTGAGAATAAGCCTAATCTTAAAATAATTTATTTGCATGCTAAAGAGATTATACAAAGATTGGGAGATGGTACTTTAGATATCGGTATATCTGGTCTAGATCTTCTTAATGAGTCAAAAAAAACTTTACGTGATAAAATTTTAATTGAAAAAAAACTAGATTTTGGATATGCAAATCTCGTAATTGCAGTACCAGATGATTGGATAGATGTACAAACTATTGCAGATCTAGAGGAGGTATCTTTCGATATAAGATCTAAAAGAAATACTAGATTAAGAGTTGCAACAAAATATCCCAACCTAACAAATAATTTTTTAATCTCAAAAGGTGTCACTCAATACAAACTGATATCAAGCCTAGGCGCAACTGAAACATATCCTTTTATAGGCTCGTCTGAAATAATCACTGATATTACTTCCTCAGGAAAAACTTTAGAAGACAATAATCTGAGAGTTGTTAAAGATGGAGTGATACTTCAATCTTGTGCTTGTTTACTATTAGCAAAAAAAGTAAAAAAAAGAATTAACAATTTTTTAAATAATTTAAAAATATGAGAAAAAAAATTAAAATCCTTGTTATGGGACTCCCAGGTTCTGGTAAAACAACCTTAAGTGATAAGCTCGCTCCTTTAATTAAAGCAAGTAGGGTAAATGCTGATGAGGTACGAAAAAAATTTAACGATTGGGATTTCAGTTTAGAAGGTAGAATAAGGCAATCAAACAGAATGAATGAGCTTTCTGATCAAGAGATTAAAAACAACAACAACGTAGTAACCGACTTTGTATGCCCAACTAACGATGCTCGGAAAAAATTTAGTGCAGATTATATTATTTGGATGAATACTATTGATCAAGGAAGATTTGAGGACACAAATAAGATATTTGAAATACCAGACAACCAAGAGATTGATTTTGAAGTTAAAGAGAAAAACGCAGAGGTTATAAAACATTTGATATTAAATGATTTAAAATCAAAGTTTGAAATTTAATTAATGAAAAAGTGCTTTCTGCATATTGGAAATTTTAAGACAGGTAGCACTTCACTTCAAAGTTTTCTGTTTTTAAATAAAGAAAAATTAAAAAGAGAGAATTTTAGGGTCATTAAAGAAAATAATTTTTTTAAAAATACAATACACAATCAAAAACTTTTCAAATATTTTGATACCAAGGACTTTAAGAAGATAAAAAATTATTTCCCCGAAAAGAAAGATAACGCCAACTTAATTTTGAGCTCTGAGTTTTTTTCTTGTCTATCATATGATCTCGAAAAGATTTTATTTTTGAAAAAAACTATTTTACAACTTGGTTTTCAACCTATTATTATATTTTACTTTAGATCAGACTACTCTTATTTATACTCTTTATATGTACAACAGTTGACCCAAAGGCATAATATTAAAATTGATAGTGTATTTGAATTTAAAAAAAAAGTTGAGAAATTTGGATATTATTTTAACAAAAAAAATAAAAACTATTACTTAAGCCAAAATTATTACTTAGATAATAGAAAGATTATTAACAATTGGAAAAAAATTTTTAAAAAAGACTTCATATATATAAAATTTGATAAAAAATCGGGAAAAAAAATTTTTGTTGATTTCTCTGACATACTAAAAATAAATGAACAAGAGCTTCAATTTCCCAATAAAAAAAATGTTTCGCGAACAATTAAGATATGGAATTTTAAAAGAATTTTTTATTTTCTATATTTGAATTTTTTCCAAAAGAAAATATTCAGTTCGAATAAATTAGATCTTTAAAATGCAATTTAATTTAAAAAAAAATATGTCTAGGTTAATTCTTTTTCAAAGAAATGAAATAATGACTGCTTCTCAAAAAAAACTAAGAAAATTATTTGGTAGATATCTTTTTACTCAACTTTTTTCTTATTTTAATGATAAAGATTTAATTTCAAAAGAATATTATAAAGTTTCTTTAAAAGAGTATTTATTTTTAAAAAATTTTTTTAGGGAGGTTGATAAAAATGTTTTATCTATAGGAGGCGGCGTAGGCGGTGTTGAAAGCATCATCTTATCTCGGCATAAAAATTTTAATTTAGACATGATTGAAAGAAATTTCATATCAACAAAAATTAAATATTTTTGGAATCCAAATGAAGCATATAATAAACTTTCTTTAACTAAAGAATTTATCAATCTGAACAGTAATAATAATAATTTTGAAATTTTTGATTTTGAAAATTTAGATTTAATTCAAAAAAAATATGATTTTATTTTCTCTCTTTACTCAATGGATTATCACTATGATCTAAAAATTTATAAGAGCTTCTTGAAAAAAAACTCTCATAAGCAAACATTTTTTATTTTCGATACAATAAGAGCTAAAGACTTGAAAAATATTTTTAAACAAGTTCAGGTGTTAGAAAATGTTAATAAAGAAATACATTCTCACTCAAGAGTACTTTGTAAAGAAATTTTAGGATAGCGAATAACCTCAAAAAAAAAGGGCGGAAACCCGCCCTTTAAAATAATTTTAATGTTTTATGGATTTACATGCCCATGCCGCCCATGCCGCCCATTCCACCCATGCCACCACCCATTGGAGGCATTGCAGGACCGGCATCTTTTTCTTCAGGTTTATCTGCGATCATCGCTTCTGTTGTAATTAATAATCCAGCTATTGAAGCAGCATCTTGTAATGCTGATCTTACAACTTTAGTTGGATCAATAATTCCTTTAGCAAACATATCTACATAATCTTCATTCTGAGCATCATAACCTTGAGAGGCTTTTTTTCCCTCTAAGAGTTTTCCTACAACAACAGAACCATCGACACCCGCGTTAGCAGTAATCTGTCTGATTGGAGCTTGAAGAGCTTTTTTAACTATTTCCACACCAGCTTTTTGGTCATCACCTTTCACTTTAACACCATCTAAATCTTGTGCAGCGTAAAGTAAAGCACAACCACCACCGATTACCACTCCTTCTTCAACAGCTGCTCTAGTAGCATTAAGAGCGTCTTCAACTCTGTCTTTTCTTTCTTTCACTTCAACTTCTGTAGCTCCGCCAACTTTAATTACAGCAACACCACCAGCAAGTTTAGCTAATCTCTCTTGAAGTTTTTCTTTATCATAATCAGATGTTGTTTCATTGATCTCAGATCTTATTTGATTGCATCTTGCCTCGATATCAGATTTTTTACCTTCACCAGCTACGATTGTGCTGTTCTCTTTATCAATTTTTACTTTTTTACAAGAACCAAGATCACCAATTTTAACGTTCTCTAATTTAATTCCAAGATCTTCTGAAATGACTTGTCCTCCAGTTAGAATAGCTATATCTTCTAACATTGCTTTTCTTCTATCACCAAAACCGGGAGCTTTAACAGCTACAACCTTAAGACCACCTCTTAATTTATTCACAACTAAAGTTGCTAAAGCTTCACCTTCAACATCTTCAGAAATAATCATCAATGGTCTATTAGCTTGAACCACTGACTCTAATAATGGCACCATTGGTTGTAAGTTCGTTAATTTTTTCTCAACTAAAAGAACTAAAGGGTTTTCAAGCTCAGTTGTCATCTTTTCGGTATTAGTCACGAAATAAGGAGAAAGGTATCCCCTATCAAATTGCATACCTTCAACTACATCCAATTCAGTTTCAACTCCTTTTGCTTCCTCAACTGTAATTACGCCTTCATTACCAACTTTTTGCATAGCTTTAGAAATCATATCACCTATAGATTTTTCACCATTTGCTGAAATAGTTCCAACTTGAGCAACTTCTTCATTAGCTTTAACTTTTTTTGATGATGTTTTTAATTTATCAATTACTTGCTCAACTGCTTTATCGATGCCTCTTTTGATATCCATCGGGTTCATTCCAGCAGTTACATATTTAAGACCTTCATTTACTATCGCTTGAGTGAGAATTGTTGCTGTAGTTGTTCCGTCGCCAGCATTATCGTTCGTTTTACTAGCAACTTCTTTTACCATTTGAGCACCCATGTTTTCAAATTTATCTTCAAGCTCAATCTCTTTTGCTACAGAAACACCATCTTTTGTAGTTCTTGGAGCACCATAAGATTTATCCATCACAACATTACGTCCTTTTGGACCTAGTGTAACTTTAACAGCATTTGCAAGTGTGTTTACTCCAGTTAGCATTTTTGATCTTGCCTCTGTGTCAAATTTAATTATTTTCGCCATTTTTTTCTCCTATCAAGGTTATTTTTTACTTTTTGAAATTCCCATTATGTCAGACTCTTTCATAATGCTGTATTCTTTGCCGTCAATTTTGACTTCAGTTCCAGACCACTTTCCGAATAAAACTATATCTCCAACTTTTACGTCCATTGCAGAAACTTTACCGTTTTCGTTTTTGGCACCCGGCCCTACAGCTACAATCTCACCTTCTTGAGGTTTTTCTTTAGCGGTGTCCGGTATGATAATCCCGCCAGCAGTTTTTTCTTCACTGTCTAGCACTTTAATAAGCACGCGATCGTGCAGAGGTCTAAATTTCATATATTTTTCTCCTATAAATTTTTACTTAGTGTTGATATGGTATGTTTTAACCATATTTCAAGAGGCAAAAATCATTAAAAAAACCATTAAATACTATATTAATAAGCATTAAAAGGAGAGAAATAGTAAATTGAAAGAACTAAATCACCTAGCAGATATATTCGAAACCTACGATACTTTTATTATAGACTTATGGGGGGTAATGCATAATGGAGTTTCTCTTAATCCTAAAGCTATAGAGGCAGTAGACAAACTGAAAAAAAATTCGAAAAAAATTGTATTTTTATCTAATGCACCTAGGCCTAGTTCGAAAGTAACTAATTTTTTACTTAAAATGAAAATGGACAAAAAATATCTAGAAAATGTCATGACCTCAGGTGAAGCAGCGATGCACGCTATAAACCAAAAAAAATTTGGAAAGACATTTTACCACCTTGGGCCAGCTAGAGATATTTCAGTATTTGAAAAAGAAAAAGATAATAGAACTGATCTTCAAAGTTGTGATTTTATTTTATGTACAGGATTGTTCGATGATTATGATAATGATTTGAATTATTATAAAAAATTTTTATTGAAGCATATTTCAAAAAAATTAATTTGTACTAATCCAGATTTAATAGTTCACAGGGGAAACGTTGAGGAATTATGTGCAGGTTCAGTAGCGAAGGTTTTTGAGGACCTTGGAGGTGAAGTTATATATTTTGGCAAACCACATAAAGAGGTTTATAATATGTGTTTTAGCTCCAATGAAAAAGTTTTAGCTATAGGCGACAATTTAAGAACAGATATTAAAGGAGCAAATAATTTAAAAATAGATTGTATTTTTATAACTGAAGGCGTCCATAGAAAAGAATTCAATAATTTTTCCGAACTAAATAAACTTTTAGAAAAATACAATGTAAAAGCAAATTTTTTTCAAAAAGAGTTAAAATGGTAAAATGAAAATTTACAACAATCCAAATTTAAATAAAAAACATTATAATGGCGTGATAGCTATAGGCAATTTTGATGGACTACATTTAGGTCATCAAAAAGTTATAAAAGAGGCAAAACAGAAAGCCCAAAAAAATAAGATACCTTTTGGAGTTATGACTTTTGAGCCCGTGCCCGTTATGTTTTTTAATAACAAAATTAAAAATCATAGAATAAATTCTTTAGAACAGAAAAAAAACCTATTAAAAAAACTTAAATTAGATTTCTTAATTATTGTTAAATTTAATAAAAATTTTTCGTCTCAATCAGCGGAAGAGTTCATAAAAAAAATAATTTTCAAAAAAACCAAATGTAAATTTTTGTATGTGAGTAAAA
Source organism: uncultured Pelagibacteraceae bacterium (assembly GCA_902535255.1). GTDB lineage: Bacteria > Pseudomonadota > Alphaproteobacteria > Pelagibacterales > Pelagibacteraceae > Pelagilacustribacter. The sequence continues at coordinate 309,943 of CACASQ010000001.1, read as the reverse complement.
ATTTCAAGTTTGGTTTTAAACGACAAGGAAATATAAAAACACTTAAAAAATTTGAAAAAAAATATAATTTTAAAAATATTGTTACAAAACCTTTTAAAAAAGGAAATAAAATAATTTCATCTACATTTTTAAGACAGAAAATAAGATTAGGCAAAATAGACGAAGTAAATAAATTATTAAATCGAAATTGGAGTATTAATGGCAAAGTAATCAGGGGAGATAAAAGAGGACGTAAAATTGGTTTTCCAACATGTAATTTAAAATTGAGTGATTATGTTGTTCCTAAGCTTGGGGTCTACGCTGTTAAAGTTAAAATAAAGAATTTATATAGAAACGGCATTACAAATATAGGTTATAGACCAACATTTAATGGACAAAAATTGTTATTGGAAACAAATATCTTTGGAATTAATAAAAACTTATATAATAAAGTAATTAGTATTAATTTTAAAAAATTTATAAGACCAGAAAAAAAATTTAAGAATTTGAAACATTTAAAAAAACAAATCAAACTTGATATAAGACAGGCGAAAAAATAATGTCCAAAGACTCTTTACAACTTCCTAAGACAGCTTTTTCGATGAAAGCTAGTTTACCGCTGAAAGAGCCTGAGATTTTAAAGAAATGGGAAGAAAATAAAATCTTTGAAAAGCTTAGAAAAAAATCGAAGGGAAAAGAAAAATTTGTTCTTCACGATGGCCCGCCTTATGCGAATGGACATATTCATATGGGTACCGCGTTGAATAAAATTTTGAAAGATATGATTACTCGTTTTCACCAGATGAATGGTAAAGACTCTGTATATGTTCCTGGCTGGGATTGTCATGGGCTCCCAATAGAATGGAAAATAGAAGAACAATACAAAAAAAAGAAAAAAAATAAAGATGAAGTGCCTATTAAAGACTTTAGGCAAGAATGCAGAGATTTTGCAAAAAATTGGATTGAAGTTCATATTAAAGAGTTTAAGCGATTAGGAGTAGTTGGAGATTTTGAAAATTATTATTCTACAATGAGTTACGAGGCAGAGGCCCAAATCGTAAGAGAATTAGGAAAATTCCTATTAGACGGAAGTTTATATCAAGGATTTAAACCAGTTCTTTGGTCTACTGTTGAAAAAACTGCTTTAGCTGATGCAGAAGTAGAATACTTAGATCATACTTCAAATACAATTTATGTTGCATTTAAAGTAAAGGAGACTAACAAAGACTTTCTTAAAAACTCAAGTATTATAATTTGGACTACAACACCATGGACTATACCTGCTAATAAAGCATTAGCTTTTAATAGTAATATTGAATACGCAGTTTTGGAAATTGAACACCTTGAACACTTTAAAGATAAGAAAATTATAGTTGCCAAAAATTTAATTGAAACAATAATTAAAGATTGTGAGATTAAAAATTATAAGGAGCTTAAGACTTTTAAAGGCTCTGAATTTAAAGGAACGTTATGTAGTCATCCATTTGTAAAAATGAATTTTGACTATAATGTTCCAATGTTGGATGCTCAGTTTGTAAATTTAGAACAGGGAACAGGGATTGTTCATTGTGCCCCGAGTCACGGTCCAGACGACTTTAATTTGTGTTTGAAAAATAATATACCATCACTTTATACAGTTGATAACTCAGGTGTTTACACTAATGAGGTACCTTATTTTACTAATACTCATGTATTTAAAGCTGACCTGATTGTTATAGATAAACTAAAAGAACAAAAACAATTACTTAAAAATGATAAACTTAATCATAGCTACCCTCATTCTTGGAGATCTAAGGCTCCATTAATTTACAGAGCTACACCTCAATGGTTTATCTCTATGCAAAAAAACAATTTGAGAAATAAAGCTGTTAAAGCAATAAATGAAACCATCTTCTATCCAAACAAAGGCAAGGAAAGACTTTTATCAATGATTGAAGGAAGACCAGATTGGTGTGTTTCAAGACAACGAGTTTGGGGAGTGCCTTTGCCGATTTTTATTAATAAAAAAACAAAAGAACCACTAAGAGATCAAAAGATCATAGATAGAATTGCTTCAATTTATGAAAAGCAGGGATCTGACTGTTGGTTTACAGACGATGCAAAATTTTTTTTAGGTGATGATTATGATGCTAATGATTATGAAAAACTCAACGATATTGTTGAAGTATGGTTCGACAGCGGTTCAACACATAGTTTTGTTTTGGAAAAAAGAAAAGATTTGAAATGGCCTGCTGACATGTATTTAGAAGGATCTGATCAACACAGAGGATGGTTTCACTCCTCTTTATTAGAGTCTTGTGGAACTAGAGGCAAAGCACCATTCAAAAGCATTCTTTCTCATGGTTTCGTTGTGGACGGCAGAGGTATGAAAATGTCTAAATCGATGGGTAACGTTATCTCCCCAGATGACATATTGAAAAACTATGGGGCAGACATCCTTAGAGTTTGGGCTTCTGCATCAGATTATGCCGAAGATTTAAGAATAGATAAAAATATTTTAATTCAGCATGCAGAATCTTATAGAAAAATTAGAAATACTTTTAGATTCATGCTTGGAAATTTAAAAGATAATTTTGAAAAACAAAACTTTGAAAAAATAAAACTGAATGAATTAGATGAATTAGAGCAATTTATCTTACATAAATTATTTCTATTAAATAAATCTGTTGGCGAAAATTTGAAAAATTATAGTTTTCATAAACTATATAAAGAACTACTGAATTTTTGCACGCTGGATCTTTCTTCTTTTTATTTTGATATAAGAAAAGATGTTCTTTACTGCGATAGTATAAATTCAAAAAAGAGAAAAAATTGCGTAGTTGTTTTAAACATAATTTTAGAAAGTTTATTAAAGTGGTTTGCTCCAATTTTAGTTTTTACTACAGAGGAAATCTATAGTTTAGTAAATAAAGATAATTCAGAAAGCATTCACGAAAATAATTTTGTAAAAATTCCATCAAGCTGGAAGAATGAAAAATTAAATAAAAAATGGTCGGATCTTTTTGAAATTAAACAAGACGCAAATATTGCAATTGAGGAGAAAAGGGCCAATAAAGAAATCGGATCGAGTTTAGAGGCAGAAATTAAACTAATCTTGAAAAAAGATAAATTTGAACTTCTCGATAAATTAGATTTAGAAGATTACTTTATTGTTTCAAAAGCTGAAAAAGAACTGTCAAATAATGATGAAGTTAGGATTGAAGTGAAAAAGGCCAAAGGACAAAAATGCGAAAGATGTTGGAAAATTTTAGAGAAAAAATGCCAAAGAGAGAGTTGTCCAATAAAATAGAAAGTCAATATTGATTTATTTTAAAGAAATAAAAAATAACCTAATTAAAAAAGAAAATTTTTATTTTCTCATAATTATACTTTTAATTTTTAGTTTAGATAGGTACTCTAAAATTAAAATTATAAAAAATTTCAGCAATCAATCATTTTATTTTAACGATTTTCTAAATTTTGATTTGATTTGGAATACGGGAATAGGATTCGGCATTTTGAGTTCAAGCTCTTTGTTAATTTATAATCTTATCTCATTTTTAATTTTTGCTGTAATTATCTTATTAGGATATTATTTTCTAAAATCAGATAAATATGAAAAATTTACCTTTTCAATAATTATTGGAGGGGCATTAGGTAATTTCTATGACAGATTGCTTTATAAGGCTGTTCCTGATTTTATAGACTTACATCATGGAAACTTTCATTGGTTTACTTTCAATATTGCAGATATATTTATAACATCAGGTATAATTGCTTTTATTATGAAGGGTTTTTTTATAAAAAATAATTAAATGAAAAAAATTACTCAAATATTTGTTTTTTTAGTACTTTTAAACTCATGTGGCGGTTTTCAAGATGCAGGGAAAGTTTTAAGAAATGAGAAAACGACTACCACAGACGAGTTTTTAGTTAAAAAAAAAGAACCTTTAGTTTTGCCTCCAGATTATGACAAATTGCCAAAACCTGGAACTACAGATACTGAAAAAAAGGATGATCGAGATGATATAAAAAAAATACTTAAGGCACCAAATAAAAGCAAAACAGGAAATACCAACAAATCATCATCAGTCGAAGACTCAATATTAGATAGAATTAGAAAGTGAATACAAAGAATTTTAATTTAATAACTAATTTTCAACAGAAATATTTTCTGAAAAAAAATCTAAAAAAAAATTCTTTGGTAGAAAGTTTGAATAAAAATATTTTAAAAAGTTTAAAAAATGAAAATAACACATTACATATTCTAAATAACAAAATTGATTTAAATTTTAAAATTAATGAGCTTCGTAAATTTAAAAAATATCAAAACATAGTTTTGATTGGAATGGGAGGGTCTATTTTAGGTGCTGAAGCAATTTATCAATATTTAAATGAAAAAATTAAAAAAAAAGTTTATTTTTTTAATAATATTGATGAAAAAAAAATTTTTAAATTTAGAAAAAAGGTAAAATTAAAAGATACGCTTTTTTTAGTTATTTCTAAATCAGGTAATACGATTGAAACAATTTCAAATTTACTTTCACTTAATATTTTAAAAAGAAATGAAAAAAATATTATTATCATATCCGAAAAAAGAAATAATATTTTATACAATTTATCAAAGGAATTTAATTTATTTTATATTCAACATCGGAATTCTATAGGCGGAAGGTACTCAGTTTTATCCGAGGTGGGTATGGTGCCGGCATATCTGATGGGTTTAAATATAAATTTATTTAGAAAAAATACTAAGAAATATTTAGAAAAAAAGGATTTTAAAAAAATCTTAAACAAAAATGTGGTTTTATTATCGGATATTTTATTAAAAAAAAAATACACAAATATTATATTCTTAAATTATGCTCCTAGTCTTGAAAAATTTCTTTTTTGGGGTCAACAATTAATTGCTGAAAGTTTAGGAAAAAAAGGTATGGGATTTCTTCCAATAATTTCTAGCGTTCCTAAAGACCATCATAGCCTTTTACAATTGTATTTGGATGGACCAAAAGATAAAATTTTTTATATTTTCTCTCTTAAAAATTATAAAACCTCTGAAACCATAAACGCAAAAAAAATTTCAAATGATTTGAAATTTTTACATAAAAAAAGTCTTGAGAAAATAAAAAATTCTCAAAAAGATGCCTTAATACAATCACTTAAAAAAAATAAAATTCCATTTAGAGAATTTAAAGTTTTTAATACGAATGAAAGTGTACTAGGTGAATTATTCTCATATTTTATTTTAGAAACAGTGATGATTGCTAAACTATCAGGCATTAATCCCTTTGATCAACCAGCTGTTGAACAAGTAAAAAAGTTTACTAAAAAAATACTTAATTAAATTTTCCAAAAATAATTTTAGATCGACCGTAATTTCTTGTCATCGTAATGTCTAATATATTTTGAAAATTATCACTAACATTTTTTTCTCTATGAATAATTATAATGTGATCTTTCTTAAAAATTTTTATATTTCTTAAAGTTTTAAGATTTTCTAAGAAGTTGAAGTCTGAAAAAGGCGGATCAAAAAAAAAAATATCAAATTTATCCTCAAACTTTTTTTTTAGAGTATTTTCTATTTTATCATTAATTACGTTAACCTGATCAATCTGAGAAATCCTCATTAAATTATTCTTTAGAATTTTTGCATTGTGGTTATCTTGTTCGATAAACATAACTTTTTTTGCACCTCTCGATATTGCTTCGATACCAAACGATCCTATCCCAGAGTACAAATCAAGTATCTTAGATTTTTCTACTCTTACTTTAAATAAATTAGAATGAGCCAGAACATTAAAAATACTTTCTTTTACTGAATCTTTAAGGGGTCTAGTGAGAGAGTTTTTTGTAAACTCAATTTTATAACCTTTGAATTTTCCACTAATTACTCTCATTTAGAAATAATCCTCCAACCTATATCTTTCCTGAAAAAACCTCTTTTCCAATTTAATTTATCAATTAATTTTAAAATCTTTTTTCTAACATCAAAAAAGCTTTTACCTAATGAAGAAAAATTTAAAACCCTCCCACCATTAGATAAAAGTAAATTATTTTCAATCTTAGTTCCTGCGTGATAAACAAAGCTTTTTTTATCTAATCTTATTGAAGAAAGATTTTTAATTAAAACATTTCTCTTATAGTTTCCCGGATAGCCTTTTGAGCAAATAACAATAGTCATACACTTCTCTTTTTTCCATTTTATTTGAATTTTATTTAAATTATTTTTAATAACGCTAAGTAAAATTTTAACTAGGTCAGTTTTTAGTCTTGGTAAGATAACCTGGCATTCTGGATCACCCATTCTAACATTATACTCAATAAGATAGGGTTCGTTTTGTTTTATCATTAACCCCACATAAAGGATACCCTTGTAGGGATTGTTCTTTTTTTTAAGAGCATTTAAAGTAGGTTTTACAATTTTATTAATGATTTTTTTTTCAATTTTTTTATTAATAATTGGCGCGGGTGAGTAGGCTCCCATTCCACCAGTATTCGGGCCAATATCTTTTTCACCAACACGTTTATGATCTTGAGCAGTGCCAAAAAATTTAAAACCTTTTTCATCAACAATTAAGAAATAACTTGCTTCTTCACCTTTTAAAAACTCTTCTAAAACAATTTTTTTAGATGATTTAAATTTACCTTTGAAAATTTCTTCGGAAATTTGCAAAACTTTTTTTTTGGAATTGCAAATTGTTACGCCTTTTCCTGCAGCTAAACCATCTGCTTTTACCACTAAAGGTAAATTAGATTTTTCTAAAAATTGAAAAACATGTTTTTTATTTTGACATATTTTAAATTTTGCTGTTGGTATATTATTTTCTTCACATAATTTTTTCATAAAACCTTTTGAACCTTCTAATTTTGAAGCAAATTTATTCGGACCAAACACCTTGATTTTATTTTTCATGAGAAAGTCAACTAATCCTTTTACCAAAGGTTCTTCGGGACCCACTACAACTAAATTGATTCTGTAAAAATTTATGTACCTAAGCAATAGATTGAAATTAAGAATGTCAATATCTACGTTTTTTGCAATTTTAGCTGTTCCGGCATTTCCTGGAAAACATATAATTTTACTAGTTAATTTTGATTCTAATAATTTTTCGCATATTGCATGTTCTCTACCACCGCTGCCTATTAATCCAATATTCATCTTAATTTATATATTGTATAATTTATTGATGGGTAAAAAAAAAGCTAAACTTATTTTTAAACACAACTCTTTTGAAATAGTTGAGGAAGGAGACCACGTGTTGTGTGCAATATCCGGAAAAGAGATAATGTTAAAAGACTTAAACTATTGGAATGTAGATCTACAAGAGGCTTACTTTTCTCCAGAAGAGGTTAAAAAAAGTTTGGTTTTAAATAAAAAATAAATAAAATTTATTTCCACCTATTGTGCGTCCAAATCCACTGAGTTGGATTTCTCGTAATCATTTCTTCCAAAATTTTATTAAGCTTAATGGTTAAATCAATTTTATTTTTAAAATCTGAAGCTTTAATTTGATTTTGAAATTCTATCCTAAAACTATTATTACTTTTTCGCTCAATAAAAACTGGAACAATTTTTAAATCAAACTTAATCGCAAGTTGTGCTGTTAATGTTGAGGTTAGTGCAGATTTACCAAAAAAATCAATTTTTTCCCCTTCACTAACCCTCTGGTCGATCATCATAGCTAAACTACATCCATCATTTAAGAACTTAATTGCTTCTCTCACCCCATTTATGCCCTTCTTAATTTGATTTTTACAAATGTATTTTTTTCTTAAATATTCCATATAGGGATTTAAAAAATAGTTGTTAAGCGGTCTATAAATAGTTGCTAGTTGAATATTTCTTTTAGTTATTTCCATTGACATTAATTCAAAGTTAGCGAAGTGGCCCGAGACAAAAATCACTGGTTTAGGGTCCGCTATTATTTGTTTAATAATATTTTCACCTGAAATTTTAATATGTGAATTATCTTTTCTTAATTTATCCAGAAATGCGTACTCAATAAATGTTTTCCCATAATTTTTCCACATATTAGAAATAATGTTCTCTTTATCGTTATTTGAAATGTTCTCTTTAAAAAATTGTAAATTTTTTACTATAATCTTTTTTGATCTAAATAATCTTCCTACGTAAAAAAAAAGGCAAGAAAAAATTTTACGACTTATTTTTATTCCAATCAATTTTGCAAAAAAGTAAAAAAAATAAACAAACAAAGCTTGAATGAAGTACCTGATTAATTTCATATTTTTTTTAAAATTATATCAAAAAAATTCTTTTTATTTTTAATTTTTAAATTTACTTTTAGGTGTTTAATTTTTTTAATTTTGTAATCTTTAATTCTAAAAAAGTCTTTTTCTGTCATTATAACTTGACATTTTTTACCTTTTGCCTCATCAATTATTTTTTTAAGCTCGAATTTACTAAATTGATAATGATCTGGAAATGAAATTTCTTTTTTAAGTACAAACTTATTTTTACGAAGTATTTCAAAGAAATTTCCTGGATTTCCTATTCCAGCCAAAGCAAAAAAATTTTTATTTCTTTTATTTATATTATTTTCCGGTTTATAGCTTGAATAAAAAATAAATAAATTTTTATTAATATATTTAATTTTATTTTCAAAGTTTTTATTTTTTTTACCATTTATGATTACAATCTGTGCTTTTCTAAGTGATTTTAAGTTTTCTCTTAAGGGACCAGCAGGAAAAATTAAACCATTGCCTATAAGTTGATTGCTATTAAAGCAAATTATATTCATATTCTTATTTATTCTATGGTCTTGGAAGCCGTCATCTAATATTACGATATCAAAACCTTTTTTTATTGCCTCATCTATTGCGGCAACTCTATCATTCTTAAAAATAATATTTTTTAGATTGTGGTTAATTAAATTATATTCATCTTTATGGTTTTTATAATATTTTCTGACAATTACAGGTTTTTTTCCCCTAGCTTTTAGTTCTTTAGCTATCAAAATTGCAGTAGGTGTCTTTCCGGTCCCTCCAATATAAATATTACCAACGCATATTATTGGTATTTTAAATTTAATTTTTTTCTTAAAATTTTTTTTCAAAAAAACCACAAAACTAGTTATCAAACTTAAGGGTGCCAAAATTATTGAAAAAAAACCAATATTCTTATCCCAAAATTTTGGCTTATAAAGTTTCATTTTTTAAAAAAAAATTTATTTGTTTCATTGTATCAGCCAGTGTTTTCTGTCCAAGATTTTGAATTAAATTAGAAATTTGATCACTATCAATCTTTTCTTCAAAATCTTTATTGATATAGCTCGCTAACTCCACTGAGTCATTAATTTCTTGAGAAATTAGATTTTTACTTAGAATATTATAAATTTCTTTAAAATTATAAACGAAAGGACCATGATAAATTTTACACCCTTGTTGTGCCGCTTCAATAGGGTTTTGACCACCCTCGTTTACGAATTTTTTAAATAATGATTTCCCCATAAAAACACTTTTAGTATTTTTGAAAAATTTTGATAAAACACCAAAGGCGTTAACAATAATTATTTCTTTATCCCCTTGAATATTTTGATCATTGTTTAATACTTGTGAATTCAAATTATGTTCATCACATAATTTTTTTATCTCATTTGCTCTGTTTATATGCCTTGGTGCAATAATCGTAAGGATATTTTTGATATTTTTTTTTAGTATTTTGTGTGTGTCTAAACAAAATTTTTCCTCTCCTCTATGAGAGCTTACAACACACCAATACTTAATTTTAGATAAAAATATTTCATTTGGATCATTTGTCTCTTTAGAAGTATTTTTACTAAAAAGTTTTATATTTCCTAAGTGGAAGATATTTTTCGCGCCTAATTCTTCTAAGTAAGTCTTTGTTTCAATACTTGAGGATAAACATAATCCAAATGTACCGAAGATTTTTTTTGAAATTTCCTTAAAAAACTTCCATTTTTTGTAAGTTTTTTTTGTTATTCTTCCATTAATAAGCGCGATAGGTATCTTGGATTGGCTTGCATTTAAAATTAAGTTAGGCCAGATTTCAGAATCTACCAAAAATATTATATTAGGTTGCCACTTGATTAAAAATTTTTTAATTAGAAAATTAACATCTAATGGAAAAAATCTGTGCTGTACATTCGTATATTTTTTAATCTCTTTTTTTGCCAGATTCCCTGCACTGAGAGTTACAGTAGTTATTAAGAATTCAAAATTTTTATTTTCCTTATTTAATTCATTTATAATTGGCAAAATACTTTTTAACTCTCCAATACTAGCTGCATGGAACCATATTAACTTAGAGTTTTCCTTTCTTATTACATTAAAATGGCTAGAAAAAATTTTTTCCTTATATCTTTTATGATCTTCTTTTTTAAGCACTTTTCTTAAAAAGATTACAAAAATTAGTAACGGATATATTAATGTTGTAATAAACCTATAAATTGAAATCATTAAGTTTATCTAAGTTGCTTATTATACAGTATTTTATATTCTTCACAATTTTGAATTAGATGCTCATGTTTACCCGAGTCTATAATTTTTCCACTCTTCATGATAAAAATCTTATCAGCATTATTAATAGTAGATAGTCTATGTGCAATTACTAAGGTTGTTTTATTTTTTGTTAAATTTACGATTGCATTTTGAACTATTTCCTCTGACTCAGCATCTAGTGATGATGTGGCTTCATCTAATAGAATTATAGGTGACTGTTTAAGTATCGCTCTAGCTATTGAAATCCTTTGTTTTTGACCTCCAGATAATCTTATTCCATTTTCTCCAATTAAGGTCTCATACTTATTAGGCATTTTATTAATAAACTCATCTGCAGCAGCATATTTACATGCTTTTTCTATTTCATCGTTCGATGCATCACTTTTTGCATACGATATGTTATTTTTAATCGTATCGTCAAATAAGATGATATCTTGACTTACCAGAGACAAATTTTTTCTTAGAGATTTTAATGATATATTTTTTATATCTTGCCCATCTATTTTAATTGATCCTTCTTGAGGATCATAAAACCTTGGCAAAAGATTCATAATTGTGCTTTTACCAGCGCCACTATGTCCGACAAATGCTGTCATAGAATTACCTTCTATATCTATGTTTATATTCTTTATTGCTCGCTCATTCGTTGACTCATATTTGAAGCCAACATTACTAAATTTTATTTGGGAGTTTTTTAATTTTAAATCTGGAAGATTTTTGTCATCACTAATTTCAATTTTTTTATCAATTATATTGATTATTCTTTTAAATGCAGCCGCTCCTTGGTAAGCAACCATATTGATTGTGGCTAAAGACCTTATTGGTTGATAAGCTAACATCATAGCAGCTAAAAAGGAAAAAAAATTATTTACTCCGAGCTCACCAGCTGCAATAAGTTTGCCAGAAAAAACTATAAATCCTGCAATCATAAAACCTGTTAAAGCCTCCATTATTGGAGTAGCTCGGATTATAACACTTCCAATTTTGATATTCTTTTCGACCAAATCATCAATAACCTCATTAGCTTTATTTTTTTCCTCTTCCTCTTTTTGATAAATTCTGATCATTTTTGAACCTTTAAATATTTCAGATAAAAAAGTTGCTAAGTTCCCAGATGATTTTCCCGCTTTAGAAGTTGCTTTACCAATTCTTTTTCCTAATGATTTAGCTAAACCACCTGCAAGTGGCATCATAATAATTGCGAATAAAGCTAGCTTCCAATTCTGATAAAACATTAAAGACACTAATGCGATTACTGAGAAAGTATCTTTCATTAAATTTAAAACGCCAGTGCTAACTAAATTTCTTATTTGGTTTGAATCGTACATCACATTTGAAATGTATCTACCAGAATGGCGATTATCTAGAGTTTGAATATCTGAAATTAAAATATTTTTAGCTATTTTTTTTTGAAGTTCTCCAGCAACTTCTTCACCAACTCTGATAATATTGATCCTTGCAAGATATAAAGATAATCCTTTACTTGAGAAAGCTAAAACAATTAAAATTGGAATCGTCCAAGCAAATACTTCATTTTTTTCAATAAATATTTTTTTTACTGCAGGATCTAGTAGCCATGCTATGCCTGCAGTACTTCCTGCAACTATTATAGATAAAATTAAAGCTATTAGAATTCTTCTCATGTGTTTTTTTACATGTTCTCTAAATAATCTTTTAAGAATAAGTTTTACTTCTTCAAATTTCATTTAATAATCAATAATTAAAACGCCTAAAAACAGTACAAGACCTGAAAAATTATTTAATTTAAACATCTTCAGACAGCTACTTGAATCTTCCTTGTTAAATTTAACTACTTGATAAAATAAACTACATACAAACAAAGCAAGCATTATTGTAAAATAATTTACTCCTAGATAATTTTTAAAAATGTAAATCAAGGAAAGTGATGAAATGGCATAAGAAATTGACACAAATAATTTCATATGATTTTTAAATTTAATTGAGGTTGACTTAAGACCTATGATTTCATCATCCGACATATCCTGAGCTCCGTAAATGGTGTCATAGCCCAATGTCCAAAATATGGCTGAGAGATAAAGCAAACATATTTCAAGTGAAATACTATCATTTATAGCTGTCCAAGCCATTATTAACCCCCAATTAAATGTTAAACCTAGGAATAACTGAGGCCAATAAGTTATTCTTTTCATGAAAGGATAAGTGAATGCCAATAACATTGATCCCATTCCAAGTAATATTGTTAGAATATTAAATTGAATTAAAATTATGAAAGCCACCAGACACAATAGCATTACATAAATTAAAGATTTTTTTACTGAAATCTTACCGTTCGCGATCGGCCTTTTTTTTGTCCTTAAAACTTTTTTATCATAATCCTTGTCTACTATATCATTAAATATACACCCAGCGCTTCTCATTAATACAGACCCAAAAAAAAATAGAATTAAATAATAAAAGAATGTATTAGTATTTTTTTCATAGTATAGTGCATATGCTAATCCCCATGAGCATGGCCAAAACAAAAGCATAAAACCAATTGGCTTATTTAATCTTGTTAAATCTATAAAAATTTTTAATTGCTCCATGAAATATTACTTGTAAATACCAAACACTATCTTCATAATCAATTTGATTCGTTATGGATATTGATTACACTGTTGCAGCATTAATGTTTCCCGCTATACCGCTAATGATGACTATGTATAGCAATCGTTTCCATACTTTAAGCGCTTTAATTAGGAAAATTCACGATCAGTATACATTTGAAAAAAAAGTTCCTCCAGAGTGGGAGAACCAACTTCATGTGCTTAATAAAAGGACAAATTATCTTAAATTTGTTATGGGATTTTCCGCATTTGGGTTTTTATTTAATATGTTAACAGTTCTATTGCTCTATTTAGACTTAGTTTTTTTTGCAAGATTAAGCTTTGCCTTTTGTTGTATATGTATGATTTTTTCTATTTTTTTGTTTTTACAGGAAATAAGACTCTCTAATGAAGCATTAAAATTTCATCTAAGTGATATGGACTCAATGAAGAAAGATCTCTAATTATTTTTTTCTAACAATTTTTTTTTAAAGATTGAAATGCCTTCATTTTTTTTATGCCTGTAAGATTCTTTGAATGTTTCTAATTGCCAACCTTCCATCCTATTAACAATTATTGCTAGATTATTTTTTTTCCATTCATTTGAGGTATTTTCATTTTTCCATAATTTTTTTTCTTCATGAGTTCTAGCGCATCCATAACAAAAGCCTGTTATTGGGTCAGTTTTACATATACTAATACACGGAGATATTAATTTGTCAGACATTACGGAATAATTACTGCAGGACCAAGTAATTTTCTTGCCTCTAAATCTGCGTGAGCTTGTTTAGCCTCAGAGAGTTTATATTTTTTTGCAATTCTAATTTTTATTTTACCAAATTTTATTTTCTCAAAAATTGAGTCAGCACCAGCTTGAAGTTCTTTTCTGTTTGTAAAATATTGTGCAATTGATGGTCTTGTAAGATAAAGCCCTTTTGGTTGAATATCTTTAGGTACATTAACAGGATCTAAAGGCCCTGAAGCATTACCAAAGCTAATCATCATTCCTCTAGTTTTAAGACAAGCTAAAGATTTTTGAAAAGTATTTTTACCTACTCCGTCGAATACTGCTGTTACACCCTCATTATTGGTTATTTTCATTACTTCTTGAGAGAAATCATCTTTAGAGTAATTAATTACATTTGAGTATCCATTCTCCTCAGCTATCTTTATTTTTTCATTGGATCCTACTGTTCCAATCACTTTTGCTCCAATACTATTTGCCCACTGGGCAAAGATTTGTCCTACTCCACCAGCCGCAGCATGAAACAATACAGTTTCTCCAGCTTTGAGTTTATATGTTTTTGTGATTAAATAATTTGTTGTTAAACCCTTTGTCATTAAAGTTGCAGCAAGTTCATGAGAGATTCCTTCAGGAACCTTTACAGCTATCTTTGAGGGGATTATTCTTTTTTGAGCATAAGCACCAAGGGGAGTAGAGGCGTAAGCAATATTATCACCCTTGTTAAATTCAGTAACATTAGATCCTACTTCATCTACTTTTCCCGCAGCTTCTAAACCAATGCCACTAGGTAACTTTATCGGATATAGGCCTGATCTATGATAAGTGTCTATATAGTTCAAACCAATTGCGTGATTTGTTATTTTAATTTCATCTGGTCCAGGCGACCCAACTTCTACATCTTGAAGCACTAAAACTTCAGGGCCACCATTTTTATTAATAATAATAGATTTTGGCATTTTTTTGGAACGTACTTTAAGTTTTAATATTTAGCAAATGTTCCGTTGTTATAATCTTGAATAGCTTCAAGTATCTCGGCTTTTGTATTCATAACAAATGGACCACCTCTAGCAATTGGCTCACCAATTGGTTTGCCAGCGATAAATAAAAATTCAGATTTTTTGTTTGCAACTACTTTGAGCTCAGTGCCTCGCTCAAGTAATATCAAATTTGAGTCAGAGGTTTTATTGTGTTCTTTTTTTCCAATTTTTAATTCACCTTTTAATAAATATATAAAAGAGTTATGTCCTATTGGAACTTCATAATTAAATTCTTTCTCCTGATTTAAGATAACATGAAAGTAAATCGGTTCAACGTTATGATTTTTTTCAGGACCTTCAGTTTTTTTATATTTGCCAGCAATTACTTTAATAGTTTTTTCATTGTCTTTATATTCACCAAGCTCTTTACCCTTAATATAAAGATACTCAGGCTTGTTCTTTTTCATTTTAGCAGGCATATTGATCCAAAGCTGAAATCCTAATAATTTTCCCTCTTTCATAGCAGGCATTTCAGAATGAATGATACCTCTACCAGTTTTCATCCATTGCACATCGCCTGATGACATTACTCCTTTAGCCCCAGTACTATCTTGATGTTCAAATTCTCCGCTTAACATATAAGTGACTGTTTCAATTCCTCTGTGAGGATGAGGAGGGAAGCCAGCAATATAATCATCTTTATTTTCAGAACCAAACTCATCAAGCATTAAAAATGGATCAATATAATCTGCTTCTGGAGTCCCAATGCTTCTTTTCAATTTTACACCAGCACCATCTGATGCGCTTAAAGCTTTGATAATTTTTTTTACATTAATTTTAGCCATTCGCATGTATACAACAAATGTTTAGATTATATCAAGTAGCTGCGTTAAATTGTTAATTTCATTATTTGGCTGGTAATCAAGGATATCAAACTCTGATTTATTTCTATTCACCCAAACAGAATTATAACCATAGTTTCCACCTCCAGAAACATCCCAAGTATTAGCACTTAGAAAAGTAATTTCATTTGCTTTTATTTTGTACCTTTTAATTGGAATTTCATAAACCCTAGAGTCAGGTTTATAAACTTTTACTTCCTCAATGGAAAAAAGGTCATCAAATAAATTATCCAAGCTATTTGAATTAACTAACTCTTTTAGAAGTTCAGGGGTTCCATTAGATAGTATAGCAAGTTTAAAATTGTTCTTTTTTAAATTTTTTAAAACATTTTTAACTTCCGGATAAGGAGATAAAACTTTGTAAAGATTAAGCAACTCATTTTTTAAATTTTTATCGATTTTAAATATTCTCATAGATTTATCTAAACTATCTTCCGTAACCTCCCAGAAGTTCTTATGTCTATTCATTAAACTTCTTAGCCAAGTATATTCTAGTTGAGTAGTTCTCCAAAAATTTGCAAACTCTTCCCACCTATCTCCAATTTTATCTTTACATTTTTTTGCAGCTGAATTTACATCGAACAGTGTACCGTAAGCATCAAATACTATAGCTTTTGTTTTCATAATTTATTTTATATTGTGAGAACCATCACACAATGGTTGATCATTTGTTTGTTTACAGGTGCAGAAAAAAACTTTTTTTGATTGATCAGCCACATATTTCAAGGGTGAAAATTCAGTATTTTTATGTGAGCCGTCACAAAAAGGCTGTTTAGAACTTATACCGCAAGTACACCAAAAATAAGATTTTCCCTCTAACACGTCAATACCTATTGGGGATTCTCCAGCTCTTTTACCCTTTTTCATTTAATGCTCCTTTATATCTTTTCAATTTATTTATATTATATAAGCTAATGAATATTAGATTATATCATCCAGACAGTATACTGGAAAATACAACTAGCCTACTAAACAAAGAACATACTCATTATGTAGTTAACGTTATGAGACTTAAAAGAGGATCGACCTTAAATTTTTTTAATAAAAATGGAGAATGGAAAAGTGAGATAATTTTTTTAGATAAAGATAGAGTAGAGGTTAAATTTTTAGAAAAAATCAAAGAAGTTAACAAGCTTTCAAAAGTTGAATTAGCAATATGTTTAGTGAAGAAAAATCCAATGGAAATTATTTTGCAAAAAGCGACAGAGCTTGGTGTAAGCAAAATAATTCCGATTATTTCTGATAGAACAGAGGTTAAAGAGTTAAATCATGATCGAGCGAACAAAATTGTAGTAGAGGCAACAGAACAATCAAATCAGCTTGTCCCTCCTGAGATTACAAAAGTTATAAAATTAAAAGATTTTTTAAAAACCTTTGACAGAAGTTCTCAAATTTTATTTGCTGATATTAAGTCAAATGATAATTTAAAAACTGAAGATTTAAATGATATTAATCCTTTATGTATTTTAATTGGTCCTGAGGGCGATTTTTCCCCTAAGGAACGCGAGTTAATACTTGAAAATTCTGCGGTCAAACCTTTTACGTTATCTAGAAACATTCTAAGGTCTGATACTGCTGTAATAAGCGCTATTTCATTGATAAATTTTATCAATAACTTTAATTAATTGTCGCATTAATTGAAATTGTGAAATCATCTAAAAGCTGTATAAAAACTAATGATTAAAAAAATTTCATACTTACTTTTATTCTTAGGGCCGGGTGCTCTTTTAGCTGGTGAGCCAAAGGATTGGCAGTTAGGTTTCCAAAAATCAGCCTCAAAAAGTATGGACGATATCGTTTGGTTTCACGACTATATGTTGGTCCCGATAATTACATCAATCACTGCATTCGTTTTATTTTTACTTTTATATGTATGTGTAAGATACCGAGCTTCTAGGAATCAAGTACCGTCTACTACAAGCCATAATACATTAATCGAAGTTATTTGGACTTTAGTTCCATGTTTGATTTTAATTGTTATGGCTGTTCCTTCATTTAAAGTTTTATATTCACAAGACGAAATTCCAAAAGCAGATGTTACAATTAAAGCTGTCGGATATCAGTGGTATTGGGGCTATGAATACCCAGATGAAAATATCATTTTTGACTCTTATATGATTGATGAAAAAGATTTAAAAGAAAATCAACCAAGATTATTAGCGGTTGACAATGCGGTTTACGTTCCCGTTAACAAAGTTGTAAAAGTTATGATAACTGCAAATGATGTTCTACATGCATGGGCATTACCATCTTTCGGGGTTAAAAGAGATGCAATTCCTGGAAGAATTAATGAGACATGGTTTAAAGCTGACCGAACTGGAACTTTTTACGGCCAGTGCTCTGAGCTATGTGGAATAAAACACGCTTTCATGCCAATCACAGTTAAAGTTGTGCCTGAAGTTGAGTATAATAAATGGTTAGAAGAGGCTAAAGTTAAATTTGCAAAAGAAGAAATTAATAATAACATTAAAGTAGCAAAAAAAATTAAGGAGATAAAATAATGTCAGCAACAACTGCAGATCACGAGCATCATCACAATCCAACAGGATGGAAGAGGTGGGCTTATTCAACTAATCATAAGGACATTGGAACAATGTACCTTATCTTTGCAATTATTGCTGGTTTAATTGGATCTGCTTTTTCAGTATTAATGAGAATGGAATTAATGCACCCAGGAGATGGAATTCTTGGAGGCGATTATCATTTATATAATGTTTTGGTAACTGGTCACGGTCTGATCATGATTTTCTTCATGGTAATGCCAGCAATGATTGGTGGTTTTGGTAATTGGTTTGTTCCAATTATGATCGGTGCACCAGATATGGCCTTCCCAAGAATGAATAATATTTCTTTCTGGTTGTTACCGGTTGCACTTATTTTACTACTAGTATCTATTTTTGTAGATGGCCCTCCAGGAGCGAAAGGAGTTGGAGGTGGTTGGACAATTTATCCACCTTTATCTTCAAAAACTGGCCAGCCAGGTCCTGCGATGGATCTAGCAATTTTAAGTTTACACGTGGCAGGAGCTTCTTCAATTTTAGGTGCAATAAACTTTATAACAACAATTTTAAACATGAGAACTCCCGGTATGACTTTACACAAAATGCCATTATTCTCATGGTCAATTTTAGTAACAGCATTTTTACTTTTATTATCACTACCAGTTTTAGCTGGAGCAATAACTATGCTTTTGACTGATAGAAATTTTGGAACTGCTTTCTTTGAAGCTCAAACTGGTGGAGACCCAGTTCTTTTCCAACACTTGTTTTGGTTCTTCGGTCACCCAGAAGTTTACATTTTGATATTGCCAGGTTTTGGAATGATCAGTCACATCGTTTCTACTTTCTCAAGAAAACCAGTTTTTGGCTATCTTGGAATGGCATACGCAATGGTAGCAATCGGAGTTGTAGGTTTTGTTGTATGGGCTCACCATATGTACACTGTAGGTCTAGATACAGATACAAAAGCTTATTTCTTAGCGGCAACTATGATTATCGCAGTCCCTACTGGAATTAAAATTTTTTCCTGGATTGCAACAATGTGGGGCGGCTCTATAAGCTTTCAGACTCCTATGCTATGGGCTATTGGTTTTATTTTTTTATTCACTTTGGGGGGTGTAACTGGTGTTGTTTTAGCTAACGCGGGCGTTGATACCGCGCTTCACGACACATATTATGTCGTAGCACATTTCCATTATGTATTATCAATGGGAGCTGTGTACGCGATCTTTGCTGGATTTTATTATTGGTTTAGCAAAATGACCGGTTATGAATACTCAGAATTTTTGGGAAAGCTACATTTTTGGTTGACGTTCATTGGAGTCAACTTAATATTCTTTCCACAACATTTTTTAGGATTAGCAGGAATGCCAAGAAGATATGCTGATTATCCAGACGCATTTGCCGGTTGGAATTATATTTCTTCAATTGGTTCGTATATATCTATTATCGGCTTAGCGGTATTTTTATTAAATCTATTGTACGCTTTTATGAAAAAGAAAAAAGCAGAACCAAATCCATGGGGAGAAGGAGCAACGACTCTAGAATGGACAGTGTCATCACCGCCACCATTCCATACTTTTGAAGAGCTACCTAAAGTAAAATAAATTGAGCCAGATAAGTACAAAAACTAGAAACTCTAAACACGGTTTAGCCTTTGACTTAAGTTCATTTTTCAACTTAATGAAACCAAGAGTTATGTCTCTTGTTTTATTTACCTGCATGGTAGGATTATTAATAGCTCCAGTTAACGTGAACTTTACTTCGGCTTGTATTTCACTTTTAGCAGTCGCAATAGGTTCTGGTGCTGCAGGAACTCTTAACATGTGGTACGAATCTGATTTAGATGCTCTAATGAGCAGAACTTGTTTAAGACCTATTCCAACTGGAAAAGTTAGAAAAGATCAAGCTTTATACTTCGGTGTTATTTTATCAGCTTTGTCAGTAAGCGTCATTTATTTTTCAGCTAATTTGACTTCTGCGATTTTATTAGCATCAACAATTGCTTTTTATTTTTTTATTTATACAATTTGGTTAAAAAGAAAAACTTCACAAAATATTGTTATAGGCGGTGCTGCTGGAGCATTACCGCCTGTTATTGGTTGGACAATAGCAACTGGGAATATTTCTCTAGAGCCGCTTGTATTATTTTTAATTATCTTCTTATGGACACCATCACATTTTTGGGCTTTAAGTTTATATAAATCAGGCGACTATAAAAAAGCAAAAATTCCAATGCTTCCTATAATTTCTGGAGCGAAGACAACAAAGATAAATATTCTTGCCTATGCTTTAATTATGTCACCGGTAGTAATAGCTCCGTATTTTTTAAACTTCGCTAGTGCATTTTATTTAATTTTATCCTCTATAATGACTATTTATTATATCTACCTATGTTTTAAATTATATAGATGTAAAATAGTTAAGGTTTCAAACAAAATCGCAAGAAAAATATTTATTTACTCAATTTTTTATTTATTTTTTATTTTTTTAATTTTATTAATTGATAATATTCTAAAATAATATGATGGACAAAAAGAAAAAAAATTTGATTACTGCTTTGATATTGATCTTATTTATGATTTTTTTATTTGCGCTTACTTTCTATAACATTGGGATTTATAACCGGGAAATATAATGAATTTAAGTAAAAAAAACTTAACACCTATCGCTTTGGTATCAATCTTCTTAATAATGCTAGGCCTGTCTTTCGCAGCCGTTCCATTATACGATTTATTTTGTAGAGTAACAGGATTTGGTGGGACTACTCAAAATGCTACTAACAAAGAAATTCCAAAAATCATAGTTAATCAAGACTATAAAATGAGATTTGATACAAATATTAATAGTACCTTAGATTGGAAATTTTATCCAGAAATGAATACTTTAAATTTAAAACCAGGTGAAGTTCATACAATTAAATTTAACGTTGAAAATCCTAGTAATGAAATTTCCTCAGGGTCAGCAACATTCAATGTTTCTCCATCTCCATTTGGTATTTATTTAAATAAGATAGGTTGTTTTTGTTTTGAAAAACAAACTTTGCAACCAAATGAAAAAAAAGAGTTTGTATTAACATTTTTCTTGGATCCTAAAGTAGTTGATGATAATAAAACTAAAAATATGTCTGATGTAACATTATCTTTTACATTCTTTTCATCAGGCTATTACGAAAAGAGTAATACATAATGTCAGCAGGAAAACCAAAACACGATTACCATTTAGTTGACCCAAGTCCTTGGCCGATCTATGTTTCATTCGCTACTTTACTCTTAGCCTTTGGAGCAGTTTATTATTTTCACTCTAAAGCCCTTTGGCTATTATTAATTGGTTTTGCGTTAGTGGTTTATGGTGCATTTATGTGGTGGAGAGATGTTATTGAAGAAGCAGAACATCAAGGTCATCATACTCCCGTCGTTCAAATTGGACATAGGTACGGTATGACATTATTTATTGCCTCTGAAGTAATGTTTTTTGTTGCATGGTTTTGGGCTTTTTTTAATGCAAGTTTATTTCCTCCAGAATCTATTGGAGGTATATGGCCACCAGCAGATATTAAAACTTTTGATCCTTGGGACATACCATTAATTAATACTCTGATTTTATTGTTATCCGGAACTACTGTCACTTGGGCGCATCATGCAATGTTAGAAAATGACAGAAAGGGATTAGTAAATGGCTTGATCGCAACAGTATTTTTAGGATTTATATTTTCTTGTTTTCAAGCTTATGAGTATCATCATGCAACATTTACTTTAGACGGTGGAATTTATGGTTCCACATTTTACATGTCAACTGGTTTTCATGGTTTTCATGTTATTGTAGGAACTGTTTTTCTTGCAGTTTGTTTGTTTCGATCAATGAGAGGCCACTCAACCCCTCAACACCATTTTGGATTTGAAGCAGCAGCTTGGTATTGGCATTTTGTCGACGTAGTTTGGTTATTCTTATTTGCTGCGATCTATATTTGGGGAAGTTAATCTCAAATTGAAAAGCGCATTTTTATTTCAACTATTCGTAATTCTATTTGTAACAATATTTTGTGCTTTAGGAACTTGGCAACTTTATAGATTACAATGGAAGCTAGAGCTTATAAGTGAAATAACCTTTGGATTAGACTCTAAACCAATAGAATACTCAAATTCAATTAAGAAAAATTATCAGAGAGTAGGTGCTAAAGGAAAATTTAATTTTGATAAACAGATTTACCTTTATAGTTTGAACGATAGTGGAAAACCTGGATATGATGTAGTCACTCCTTTTAGAACAGATAAAAATCAAAATGTTTTAATCAATAGAGGATGGATTAAAAAAGAACTAAAAGATAGTCCTAGCATAAACTCTAAATCAGAAACCGATAGAGAGATAATTGGTCTTTTAAGAGAAATATATAAACCAAGTATATTTAAACCAGACAATGATATTTCAAATAATATTTGGTTTTCATTAAATTTAGAAGATTTAAAAGAAGCTACAGGAGAGCAATTTAATGAGTTTATAATTTTTTTAGAGGATAATAAGGCCAAGACACCACTACCTAAAAAGATTAGTATAGACGTGCCAAATAATCACCTTAAATATGCTATAACATGGTATGCAATATCAATTTCTATAATTTTTTATTATTTATATTTTAGAAGAAAAAAATGAATTATTTTAGCACTAGGAACAAATCTTTAAAATTTAGTTTTAAAGATATTTTCTTAAGAGGTCTTGCACCAGGTGGAGGACTGTTTTTACCTGATGAAATAAAGAAGTATAATCAAGAAGAGCTTAATAATTTAAGTCAGTTAAGTTATAATGATCTTGCAACAGAAATTATATTTAATTTTTGTTCAGATGAAATAAAAAAAAAAGAGCTTAAATCACTAATTCAAAAATCTTATAGTAATTTTAAAGAGAAAGAAGTCGTAAATATAAAAAAAATTGGAAATATTAATCTTCTCGAACTTTATCATGGACCTACTTTAGCTTTCAAAGACATCGCAATGCAAGTAATTGGCAATATGTATGACTTCTTAGAAGTCGCTAAAAATAAAACCGTAAATGTCGTAGTAGCTACATCAGGAGATACTGGCTCAGCAGCTATAGCAGCATTAAGCAATAGAAAAAATATAAACCTTTTTGTTTTGCATCCGCATGACAAAATTTCTAATACTCAAAGAAAAATAATGACAACAATTGGAGGAGCAAATATTTATAATTTAGCTATAGAAGGTTCATTTGATGATTGTCAAAAAATTGTTAAAGAGCTTTTTAATGAAGATAGTTTTAGAACCAAAATAAATATGTCTGGGGTAAATTCTATTAATTGGGCAAGAATTGTTTGTCAGATTGTTTATTATTTCTACTCTTTCTTCAAATTAAAAAAAAATAATATTAGCTTTTCAGTACCAACTGGAAATTTTGGTGATATTTACGCTGGATATGTAGCCAAAAAAATGGGTTTACCAATTAATAAACTTATAGTTGCTACAAATAAAAATGATATTTTACAAAGAGTTATTAATACAGGTGAATATAAACCTGATACAGTGAAAGCAACCATCACGCCAAGTATGGATATCCAAGTTGCCAGTAATTTTGAAAGGCTACTTTACTATATATTAGATGAAAGCGACAGCAAGGTGGGATCATTAATGAGCGATCTGTCATCAAAAAGTTTGTTTAATTTAGAAAAAAAAGAAATCGATAAAATAAAAATAGATTTTGAAGCAGTAAAAGTTACAGATGAAGAGACAGTATCTATAATCGATGAAATATATAAAGATCATAAATTTATAATTGATCCTCATACTGCTACTGGCGTGGGCGCAGCAAAAAGTTTTAAAAATTTAGGAGATATAATTGTTCTTGGTACAGCTCATCCTTACAAATTCAGTGATACAATAAAAAAAGCTATAGGAAAAAATTTAGACTCCCCTGAGCATTTAAAATTGAATTTGGATAAAAAAGAAACATTTGATATTATCGGTAATTCAAATTCAGAAGTAAAAAATTACATTTTAGGAAAAATACAATGAGAATAAAAATTGGAGATAAGCTACCAAAATCAGAATTATTTTATCTTGATAAAAATAACGATGTAAAAAAAATTGATATTTTAGATCTATGTAAAGGCAAGACTATTATTTTAGGTATGCCAGGAGCTTTTACTAAAACTTGTTCGGCTCTTCATCTTCCGGGGTATATAAAAAATTACGAACTAGCTACTAAAAAAGGAATTACAAAAATTATATGTATCGCTGTAAATGATCCCAATGTTATGAAGGCTTGGGGTGAAAATCAAAATACAGGAGCAAAAATTTTCATGGCTGGTGACCCTTTTCTTAAATTTACAAAAGCCATTGGAGCTCAAGTAGATAAATCCGAAAAAGGGTTAGGGGTTAGATCTAATCGCTACACTATGTTGGTTGAGAATGGTGAAGTTAAAAAAGTAGAGGAAGAAAAAGAAACAGCTACTTGTGAACTGTCTTCAGCTGAAAGCTTTTTAAAATCTATTTAGTTTTCAAAACCGCCAATTCATCAACAAGATTATTATATTTGTTGCCAGCGTGTGCTTTAACCCATTTCCAAGTAACTTTATGTTTTAGACAAGCATTATCCAATTTAATCCAAAGATCTTTATTTTTAACTGGTTTCTTATTTGAACTTTTCCAATTATTAACTTTCCACTTTTTAATCCAATCAGTTATACCATCTTTCACATATTTCGAGTCAGTAAAAATTATAATCTCTGATTTCTTTTTTATTTTTTTTAATGCCATAATTGGAGCCATTAATTCCATCCTATTATTAGTTGTATTTCTTTCACTTCCAGAAATACTTGATTGATTAGCATCATCTAATATAATTGCCGCCCAACCTCCTTTCCCAGGATTTCCAGAACAAGCACCATCAGTGTAAATTTTTAATTTCATTAAAAGAAATAATCCTCATGATTTTTTGCATTCTTATGAAATTCTAATCTTTTTAAATATTCCATTGGATCTTTAATTTTAACTACAGCTCCTTCTACTCTATTTAACGCATCGAATACTCTAGTTAGCAAGAATCTCAAAGCAGCGCCTTGAGACAAAACTTTAATATTTTTCAATTCTTCGGGAGACAATTTTCTTACAGATGTATATCCATCTATAAAATTCTTTGCCTTAGTAACGTTGAAACTTAAATTACTTTTTAGACCGTCAAAACACAAAGCGTTAAAGCAAATGGCGATTTCAAAGGCAAAAAAATCTTCACATGAAAAATAAAAGTCAATTACACCACTAAATTTATCTTGAATAAAAAAAATATTGTCGTGAAATAAATCTGCATGGATTATTCCTCTTGGCAGATTTTTTGGCCAATTTTTTTCAACATCATCTAGATTTTCCTCAATTAATCTTGGCAGATCTTTATGTATATTTTCACACTTATTTTTGACTGAATTAAATAATTTTCTCCATGAATTTACAGATAGGTCATTTTGCCGTTTTAATTTTAGATTTTTTGTGAGTTCATGCATTTTAGCTATTTCAGTCCCAATTGATTTGCAATTGGCTGGAGACAAATTTTGTTTTGCGTTTCCCTCAAGAAATGACACGATCATTAATTTTTTTCCCTCAAAATTTGTAATAGTTTCATTATTATTATTATAAATAGGAGCAGGGCATTTAAAGCTAGCTTTGTTTAAAGATGACATAAGATCAGAAAAAAAAGGAAGATCAGAAGATTTAACTCTTTTTTCGTAAATAGTTAAAATAAATTTTTTTTTATTAACCGATAAAAAATAATTTGTATTTTCAATACCTTCTTCAATTCCTTTGAACGAGTCCAACTTACCTAAATTATAATTAGATAAAATTACCTCAATATTTTTTTGATTTAACTTTGTATAGACAGCCATTAATTGAGTTCTTTCGGCAATTTAAATACAACTTTTTCTTCCGCAACTATTACTTCTTCAATAGAAACATTTCTATCTTTTCTTAAACTGTTCAACAATGTTTGAACAAGTTTTTCTGGTGCGGACGCTCCAGAAGATATCCCGATAGTTTCTGAATTTTCTATTTCATTAAAAGGAATTTCTTTTTCAGAATGCATTAAATGAGAATTATTACATCCAGCTTTTTTTGCAACTTCAACCAATCTGACAGAATTAGACGAATTGCGGCTACCAACTACAAAAAACATATCGCACTTGGAAGCTATTTCTTTTACCGCAGACTGTCTGTTAGTAGTTGCATAACATATGTCCTCTTTAATAGGGCCTTTAATTTTTGGAAACTTGTTTTTAAGAGCTTCAATTATTTCAGCTGTATCATCTACGGACAAGGTTGTTTGAGTAATATATGCAAGAGGTTTTTTAAAGTCGTTTTCTTTTAGCAGATCAACATCATTTTTTGTCTCGATTAGTTTAATTGATCCTTTTGGAAGCTGACCCATTGTACCAATAACTTCAGGGTGATTTTTATGTCCGATTAATAATATATCGAAACCATTTTTATTTAATTGTTCCGACTCTCTGTGAACTTTTGAAACTAATGGACAAGTTGCATCTACAAAGGATAAATTTTTTAATTTAGCTTCTTTTGGGACTGACTTTGGTACTCCATGAGCTGAAAAAATTACAGGTCTACTTGTGTCGTCTACGTCAGATAATTCATCAACGAAAATTGCACCTTTTTCTTTTAACTCTTCAACAACCTGTTTATTGTGCACTATTTCATGACGAACATATACCGGAGCTCCAAACTTGCTGATAGATTTCTCAACTATTTCAATTGCTCTTTTTACTCCAGCACAAAATCCTCTTGGTGATGCTAAATAAATTTTAAGTTCTTTTTTCATTTTTTTCTAAAAGATATTCTAACAATATATGCGGAAAAGTAAGTGACGCCAAACCAATAAATATTACCTTATAAATAGCCTCATCAAGCTTGTAAAAATTATTTAAAAAATATATTGCAAATAAAAATATTACTGTAGTAACAAAAGTTAAAGGGATAGCTTTAGTTATAAATTTTTTAAGTCCTGGCTTGAAAGATCTTTCTAACTCAAAAATAAGAGTAATCGAATGCCTAATTGAGTGAAGAAAACAAAAATAAAGAGTGAAAGCTAAAAT
Organism: uncultured Pelagibacteraceae bacterium; assembly: GCA_902535255.1. Classification (GTDB taxonomy): domain Bacteria; phylum Pseudomonadota; class Alphaproteobacteria; order Pelagibacterales; family Pelagibacteraceae; genus Pelagilacustribacter. The sequence continues at coordinate 282,711 of CACASQ010000001.1, read as the reverse complement.
AGGTGACAAAAAAAAATTTAGTATGATTAAAGAAAAGAAGTCCATGATCATGACACCTTTCAGATTTGTATTTTCTTTTTTTGAAATGTATATAGATGATAAAAAACCAAGACATAACATTCCAATTAAAAATTCATTACTAAAAAATCCTGCTTCAAAAACTTCAAAATTTAGAATTCTAAATATTTCATTAGTTTCTTCTCTCTTTAATAATAATGGAGCCATAATTACTGTTGATCCTTTTAAGAAGAATAAACACTCAGATATAAAAAACTTTTTTTTAAAAAAAAATACTGTATCTTCTTTCCCAAAATGATAGGAGGCCACAATCAAAAATAGTAATAAAATCGTATTTGGAAATATAAACCAGAATATTATTATCAACGATGAAATTAATATATAGGCAAGATAAAAGGATACAGTTTGTTTGTATCCAAATAATTTAAAAAGCTTTTTTCCTTTGATATTATCCAATGCACCATGAGAAATTCCCAAAATTAAAATTAAAAACAAGCAAAATATAACCGGCTCAAAATTGAACATTAGATAAAGAGGGCTTATCAAAATACAAAAGTTAAAAAATATAATTGAGTGCTTAAAGTTAATATTTTCCATTAATTAAATAATGCTTTTAAAAAAATTAATTTTGGCATTTTGCTAATAATATTTATGTCTTCAATAATATTACTTTTATTTGATAAAAATTTTATAATCGTATTTGAAGAAGTTTTAAACATATTAAAAAAAATTTTAGGCATCTTTTCGGGATGTTTCTCTAATACTCTTAGAAATACTTTATCTAAAAATTGATATTTTTTTCCTATGGAGAATATTTTTGCTTTACCAATATTATCGATATTTTTTACAATATAACGACTATGTTCTTGAATGTTCAAAAAAGTATAACCCGTACTTAACCGTGTCATCCCTCCGGCTGATCCAATATTAATTATTTTATTATTTTTTTTTATTGATGGAAAAAAGAGTGGTATAGCTCCTTTTTCAGTAAAATTTATTTTATAGTTTTTTATACCCAGATTACCCTCAATATAATTTTCTAACTGAAGGTCATAATCTTTGAGGCTCTGATCCTCTAAATCTGATAACCAAGTAGTTTCAATCAAAGCTTTATTTTTGCTGAATGGCAATGTGTAGAAAAAATGCACATCTTTTCTCTGATCACAATTAAAATCCATTAAGTTTATTATTTCCTCATCAAAAATGTTCTTAGGTGTCTCTATTTCGATACCTTGAAAGTGTTGCCATAACTCAGATTTATCAAGTTCTTTTTCAAAAATACTATTAAAAATTATCGAATTTTCTGAGTTGACCTCGTTTAATTTTCGGAAATAACTAATATTGGAATTTGTGGAGAGTTTAGAATTTATTTTTTTATAAAATTTTCCACTATCGATACTTTGGTAAGGAAATTTTTTATTTGTTAATTCATTAGAGTTTTCAGCAGTATTAATTGTAAAATTATTCCAACTTTTAATCACACAATCTTCAAAATTATGAGCAAATACTTTCCAGAATGACCAAGTTTTGTCCCTCTTATACTCTTCGCGGGTTTCTATTATTGCTAAAGTTTTTTCATTTAACTTACCACTTATTTCAAGCTCATAGGCCAAAGATAAACCCGCGCATCCACCTCCAACAATAATATAATCAAATTCTTTCATTTAAATTAATCTCTTGTTCTAAAATATTATGATTTAATTGATTGTCGTAATTTAAATTTTTTATGAATAATAACTTAATAAAGTCAATAATAGATAAAAAAGTCTGAATTACCTTTTCAAATACTGGAACATAGATTTTGCCAGCTTTATTATAATTATCTATGTTATTTTGTTTGAGAATGTAGTCACCTATTTTTCTATAAACTCGTCTTGCGACAATAACTGAAAATCTAGATTTAACTGGTATACTGCTGATAGATGTAAATGATTTTTCGTAAAATGTTTGAGACTCATTAATAATAGCTCGAATTGATGAAAAATCGTGTTTAACATATTGTCTACTGCGCGCTTTATCTTCACAAACATCTCTAGCAATATTTGTAAGTTGCATGGCTATACCAAGATCAATCGCACCTTTTAGAGCTACTTTATTTTTTACATTCATTATTTTTGACATCATTAATCCAACTGTTCCGGCAACTCTGTATGAGTAAAGAAGTAATTCTTTTTTTGAATTAATCACTACTTTCTCCTCTAAGTCTGTTTCAACTCCATCGAATAAATCTATTACTATTTGATAAGAAATACCTTCACTATCAATGAGTGACCACATATCTTTTATAATTTGATTGCTTAGATTTTTATCCTCAAAATCTCTTTTAAATTTTGAGAAAATTTCTTTCTTTACACTTAGATTATTATCAGCATCAACAATATCGTCTAGGGTTCTACAGAAATTATATAAAGATGAGCACTTATCCAAAATATTTCTCGACAAAAAAAAACTTGCCCAGTAAAAAGATTTAGCGTGTTCTTTTAATAAATTGTTTTTCATTAAAATAAATTTTCTAAAACTTTTGCAGATGAAAGAACCCCGGGCATTCCAGCACCTGGATGCGTTCCCGCTCCAACAAAGTATAAGTTTTTATATATTTCAGATTGATTATGAAATCTAAAATAAGCTGACTGAGAAAATTTTGGTTGTATTGAAAATCCAGATCCATAAAGAGTCGCTAGATCTATTTCAAAGTAATCAGGTGTTAAATAAAAATCACTTACTACATTTTCTTTAATACCAGGTAGAACAGTTTTATCCATTTTCTCTAAAACTAAATCTTTAAATTTATCACCTTCTTCGATCCAATTAACTTTTGATAAATTATTAGGTACTGGAACCAATACATAAAAAGCGTCTTGGCCTTCTGGAGCCATATTAGGATCTGTTGCGGATGGTCGATGTAAATAATAGCTTATATCATCAGAGAGTACTTTCTTCTCAAAAATTTTATCAAGGTGTTTTTCATAAGCTTCTCCGAAATAGATTGTATGATGCGCAACATCGCTATATTTTTTTTTAGAGCCAAAATAATAAACAAATAATCCCATTGAATAATCCATTCTTTTCATTTTATGTTTAAATAAAAAATTATAATCCTCTTTTGATTTTATCAAGTTATTATAAACATTTGGTGGGTCGGAGTTACAAATTACATAGTCACTATTAATTATTTTTGAATTATTTAATTTAATACCTTTTACTTTTTTGTTTTCGGTGAGTATTTCTGTAACTTCAGCGTTTTTAACAATTTTGATATTTTCCTCTATCATTAGTTTTTCTAAAGCATTAACAACGCTTCCAGTCCCTCCCATCGAGTAGTGAATGCCCCATTTTTTCTCTAAAAATAAAATCAATGTGTATATCGAAGTGGTGCTGAAAGGGTTTCCACCTACCAAAAGTGGGTGCATACTAAATACTCTTCTTAATTTTTCATTTGATATATAATTCGAGACTAAACTATAGACTGACTTATAACTTTTTAATTTTAATAGAGATGGAATTTGTTTAATCATAAAAATTAAATTATTAAAAGGTTTGTCAGATAAATCCGTAAAGCCTTTGTTAAAAATTTTTTCAGTAAAGTTTACTAAATCTTTATACCCACCATAATCGGCAGGATTAAATTTTTTAACTTGTTTCTCCATAGATTTATCGTCACCATTGTAGTCGAAAGTGTCTCCATTACTGAATACAAATCTGTACCATAAATCTAAAGGTACTATTTCTACGTAGTCAGATATATTTTTATTGAATAGTGAAAATAATTCCTCAAATAGGTATGGAGCAGTAATTACTGTTGGACCACCATCGTAAATAAACTGACCTTTTTTAAAAACTCTTGCGCGACCACCTAGATCAGGATGTTTCTCTACTAAAGTAACCTTATGACCTTTGGCTTTTAACCTGAGCGCTGCAGCCAGCCCTCCAAAACCTGAACCAATAATAATAGTTTTTTTTGCCATATGTTTATGGCCTATTCTAACTAGATTTCTTCTTAAGTGCTAATTTTGTTTCCTCTATACTAGAGCTATAAATTTTATCTAATTTGCTTTTATCTAGAGAGTTTTTGATCAATTTTTCAACAGACTCTATAGCTATTTTTACTGAAGCGTTTTTAATATCTTTTTCAGCTTGATTCTTTAGTTGTCTAATTCTTTCCTCTGCACTCTTTTTTCTATTTTCCATAAAATTATGAAACATTTCATTGGTTTTAATCACATTTTTTTCTGCTTCTTCATTAGCTTGATTTATCATCTCTTTTACCTCACTTTTTGAATTACTTATTTTTCTTTCATGCTCTGCCAAAATATTTTTTGCATCTTCTTTTAGTTTTTCAGCTTCAGTAATTTGGTCTTTAATATTTGAAATATTTTGTTCTAGAAAACCTTTTATTTTTTGAGGAATTTTTAAATATATTAATATTCCGAGAAAAATAAAAAAAGAAATAGTTACCCAAAAAGTTGCGTCAAGTGTCATAGGAATTTACTTATATTTTTTTTTGATATATCTTCAACTGTTGCCTTAATACTGCTTTCGTTAAGTTTATCACCTGAGATATTTTCAATTATATTAGACACAATATTTTCTGAAATATTTTGAACTGAAGAAATAGAATTTTTTTTAAGTTCAGAGATTTCTTTTTGAGCTTTTAATATTTCTTTTTCAATTTCTTTTTCCATAGCTTCTTTCTTTGTTTTTATTTCTTTATCTAAAATATTTTTTGATTCAAAGAGTATTTTAGAAACTTCTTTTTTAGCATTTTTTAAAATAAGTTCATATTCCTTTTGTCTTACCTCCGATTGCTTTTTAAATTTGCTTGCGTTATCTATATCTTCTTTGATTTTATTTTCTCTGTTATCTAAATTTTCTTTTATTTTTGGTAAATAAAATTTTGAAATTGATATGTAAAGTATCAAAAAAACTAAAACTAACCAAAATGCTTGAGAAGCCCAATATGTTGGATCCAGCTGAGGCATTCCAGCCTCAGCTGCGTACAATTCTTTATCTATAGCTGCAACAGCTATTGCTAAACTTATAAAACTTTTCATATTTAATTTACTAAAACGCAAATAAAATAATTAAAGCTACTACAAGCCCAAATAATCCGGTCGCCTCTGCCAAAGCAAATCCCAATAACAAATTGGGGAATTGTTTCTGAGCTGCAGATGGATTTCTCATTGCACCAGACAGATAGTTACCGAAAATAATTCCGATACCAACCCCAGCTCCAGCCAATGCGATTGCAGCAAGACCTGCTCCAATCATTTTTGCCGCTTCTAACTCCATTTTTCCTCCTTTTATTTAATGGTGTAAATTTAATGCATCATTTAAATAGATGCAGGTTAAAATTGCAAAAACATAAGCTTGTAAAAACGCTACTAGAATTTCCAAGCCAGTTAATGCCACTGAAAAACTAAGTGGTAACCATCCACCTAATATTCCTAAACTTACTACAAAACTCCCAAAAACTTTTAACATTGTGTGGCCAGCCATCATGTTTGCGAATAAACGAACTGATAAACTTACTGGTCTACTTAAATAAGAAATAATTTCTATAATCGTAATTAAAGGTAAAAGCACAGCCGGTACCCCACTAGGTACAAAAATACTTAAATATTTAAAACCGTGTTTTACGAAACCAATTATAGTTACTGCTACAAATATAAATAATGCCATTATTAGAGTAACAATTATATGGCTTGTTACAGTAAAGGAGTATGGAAGCATACCCACCATATTGCAAAATAATACAAACATGAAGAGACTAAATATAAATGGAAAGAAAGGTTTTGCTTTGGTGCCTGCGGTGTCACTTATCATCTTAGCTACAAAGCTATAAAACATTTCAGCCATTAATTGAATTTTATCTGGAATAATTTTTTTTTCTTTGGAACCAAAAAACAAAAAAAATAAAATTATAGAGGCACTTATCACCATAAACAGACTTGCATTAGTAAAAGATAAATCTACACCTGCAATTTTAATTTCAGGTCCAATTCTGAAGACGGTGAATTGTTGCATCGGATTGCTTGCCATATAAACCTTTTAGTCCTCTTTCTGCATTCTGTTAGCAGCTCTAATCACGTTTAGCATGCCTGCGGCTGCTCCCAAAAAAAAGAAAATTATTATTAGCCAAGGTTTAGTATCAAACCAGCTATCTAAAATAAACCCAATTATTGTCCCAACCACTACAGCAGCAACAAGTTCAGTGCCCAATTTAAAGGCATTACCCATAAAAGATCCTTTTTTTCCTTCATCATTATCTAATTTTTTTTTTATTTTAGATTTTGCAATTTTTAGGCGAGTTTTAAAATCTTCAGGTATTGTCATTATGATTATTTAAGCGACCAATTCTTCTGCTCTTTGTAAGTTAACCGAAACAAGCTGGCTAACTCCTTGCTCAGCCATAGTAACTCCATAAAGTCTATCCATCTTTGACATTGTTAATGCATGGTGAGTGATAATTATAAACTTTGTATTTGTGATCTTTGTAAGTTCATCAAGCAATCCACAGAATCTTGTCACATTGGCATCGTCTAATGGAGCATCAACCTCATCCAAAACACATATTGGGGAGGGGTTTACCAGAAAAACCGCGAACACAAGTGACAAAGCTGTTAACGCTTGTTCGCCGCCTGATAATAAAGTAATTGACTGTAGTCTTTTGCCTGGAGGAGAAACAAACATTTCCAACCCAGCCTCAAGAGGGTCCTCAGAGTCAACTAATTCAATTTTTGCAGTACCTCCGTTAAATAATTTTGTGTAAACCTCATTGAACTTTCTATTAACTTTTGTATAAGCATCTAATAGTCGTTCCCTACCTTTTTGATTTAATTCATCAATACTAGTTTTTAATTTTACTATCGCTGAATATAGATCGGCTCTATCATCTTCCATTTTTTTTATTTGCGATTCATATTTTTTAGTTTCTTCATCAGCTCTAAGATTGACAGAGCCAAGAGACTCTCTCTCTTTTTTCGTTTTATCTATTTTTTCAGTTTGAGCTTCAATAGAGGGGAACATATTAACTTCTACATTGTTTAAATCTGACAATGGTAGGATTGAAGATTCACTATCAATATTTAATTCATTTTTAACAGAAAAAAGTAAATCTTTCTTTCTATTTTCAATTCCTTCAATTGTTGCCTCATTTCTTGCTTTGTTTTCTTTAAGATCTATTAATTTTATTTGAATAGCTCTTAGATTTTCATTAATTGCGCCATATTTTTTTTCAGCTTCAACTAATTCACTCTCAATTTCCTCATTTCTTCTTTTGATATTTTCTAGGTTTTGTAAATTTTGACCTTTTGATGTTGCAATTCTTTCTGGGTTTTTTTGATTCTCACTAATTTCACCTCTAATTTTATTTTTTCTATCATCTAATTCAGAAATCATTTTTTCCGAATTTATTTTGAGACTCCGCCAATTTTCTAACTCAACATCTATATTTTTTATTCTTTCTTTTCTTTTGATCGAGTCGCTTTCAATTGACTTATTCTTGCCGAATTTTTCAGCATATTGCTCTTGTGAAAGTGTTATCTTTTTTACGAGCTGTTTTAAATCTTTAAATGTGTTTTTAGAAAGTTTTTTATCGTTATCAATATCTGCTTCAATGTTGTAAAGCAATGTGTCCAGTTGGTTAAGTAATTTTTCTAACTCAGTTTTAGAAACCCGAAGCTCTTTTGAAGAATTTGATTCAACCTCTAATAATTTATTCTCAGTATTAAGCAGATCTTCTTTTTCTTTTAAAATTCTTTTTTCATTAAGATCAGCATCGAGAGATATGCTCTTCTCTCTTTCTAGATCCGACTCTATAGTTTTAACTGATTTTTCTAATTTTTCTTGTAGAGATTTTACTCTTGCTTCTTCTTCTACTAGATTAGTCATATCTAAATTTAACTTCTGAAGGGAAGCGGCACTCTCCATTTTTTTATCTCTTAAAGGTGCAAGCTTTTTGGTTTCCTCTTCTAGTAATGAATTATTGTGATTGTAATCAATATTTATTGCACTGATTTCATCATCAAGTTCACTAATTTTTTCTAATATTTGTTTTTTATCTTTTTCAATCTCTCTTATTTTAAGAAAATATAATCCAGCCTCAATTTTTCTTATTTGATTTGAAATTTCTTTATATTTTGTTGCCTCTTCAGCTTGTTTTTTCAAATTATCTAGTTGTTTTTGTTGTTGTCTTTTTAGGTCATCGGCTTTTTTGAGGTTATTTTCCGCTGCATTCAATCTTGTTTCGGCTTCCTGTCGCCTAGCATGTATTCCTGAAATACCCGCTGCCTCTTCAAGTATGGACTTTCTTTCTATAGGTTTTGCAGTTACTAATTGTCCAATTCTCCCTTGACTAATCAAAGATGGTGAATGTGCGCCTGTAGAAAGATCGGCAAAAAAAGTTTGAACATCTCTTGCTCTAACTTCCCTATCATTAATATAATATTTAGAACCTTTATCTTTTTCGATTTTTCTCTTTATTGATATTTCATCAAAATCTTTAAATTGAATAGGCCCGCTTTTTTCATGATTATCAAGTAGTAGTGATACCTCTGAAATATTTTTTGAAGGTCGGTTCGAAGTTCCAGAAAAAATAACGTCTTCCATACCAGAACCCCTTATACTCTTAGCAGAATTTTCTCCCATGCACCACCTCAATGCCTCGACTATATTTGATTTTCCACATCCATTTGGTCCCACTATTCCAGTCAAACCTTTTTCGATCAAAATAGTAGTTTTTTCTGAAAAAGATTTAAATCCTGTCATTTCTAAATTTTTAAATTTCATCTATAAATTTTTCTCTATAACTTTTTTAAATTTTAAGTAATCTATTTTATTGCTGTATTTTTTTTCATTTATTATTATTGTAGGCGTAGATTCAATTTTATATTTTTTCTGAGCTTCAATTCTTTGACTTAATATTTTATCCTGAGCTTTATCGTCTTGTAAGCATTCATCCATTTTTTTATTACTTAAATCAATTTCTGTTCCAATTTTCTTTATTGAATCATTAATTTTAATTATATCAGATCCAATAGCCCATACTCTTTGTTTTTTGTAAATTTTACTCAGAAACTGAAACCTTTTGTTGTTATCAACATTGCATCTCAATATTATTTCTGCATTTAAAGCCGCTAAGTCTAAAGGAAACGGGTGGTGCTCAAATCTTACTAAATTTTTATCAATAAAATCTTTTTTTAATGGGTAATAAATTTCAGAATGAAAATTTGCACAAGCAGGGCAAGTTAATGAAGAGAAAACTTTCACCACAACTTTAGCATTTGAAGCACCAACACTTATAACTTCACTTCTAGCCTCTGCGGAAAAAAAGATAAAAAAAATTAAGGATACTCTATAAAAAATTCTATTTATACTTTTCATTATAAGCCTTTAAAAAATTGTTAAGAGAACTTTTCAAATCATCGTCATTTACTTTACTCATTTTTTCTTCAATTTTAGTCAAATTTTTTATTTTTGGTAAAAAATTTTTTTTACTATTAATTTTTTCTTTTGCAATTTTGAGTTTAATACTACTAATACATTTATAACCAAAAAAACTATTTATTTTGTCTAGAATTTCGTTTTTAGAATATTCTATGTCCAACTCTTTACCATGCGTCACATTAAGTACTAAAGTTCCATCTCTCATCTCTTTGCCCATTTTGACATTAATTGGGTAGCAAGCATCAGATATTTCAGCGCTTACTATTCTTGTCCAGTTATCAACTATATTTGAGTAGTTATAACCACCTTTTCTTAAATGTTTTTTAAGAGTCTTTGGAATTGAGCTTGAAAATGGACGAAGACCTTGTATGAAAGTCTGCGTTTTATTATTATTTTTGTCATGCATATAAGTTCAACTTTACCAAAAAAAATTTTAGCTTGGTATGATAATAGCAAGAGAAAATTGCCGTGGCGTGTTAGCAAAAAATCACCTAAAAAGCAGTATTATAGACTTTTAAGTGAATTTATGTTGCAACAAACACAAGTAAAAACAGTTGTTCCTTATTTTAAAAATTTCACAAAAAAATTTAACTCATTAAAGTCTCTGTCTAAGAGTAACGAAAAGGAAATTTTAAAAATGTGGGAAGGGCTAGGTTACTATAGAAGAGCAAGAAATTTATTAGCTTGCTCAAAAGAACTAATTAAAAAATATGACTCAAAGCTTCCAAATAAACTTGAGGAATTAAAAAAACTTCCAGGTATTGGAGACTATACAGGTAACGCATTATTAGGATTAGTATATAACCAACCCACTTTAGCGATAGATGGTAATGTAAAAAGGGTGTTCTCAAGAATTTTAAATAAAGAAGAAAAAAAAATAAATTTTAACAAATTAATTGAGAAAAATAAAAAAAACCTTTTTAACACAAATCGAAACGCCGACTTTGTTGAGGCCTTGATGGAATTTGGTGCAATGAAATGTAAACCAAAAGACCCAAATTGTCTTACGTGCTGTTTGAATAAATCTTGTAATTATTTTAAATCTAATAAAAAGGTAAAAAGCTTTAGAAAAAAAATGATCAAAAACAGAGATTATGATATTTTTTGTTACATAAATAAAAAAAAACAAATTGCTTTAGCAAAAAATAGTCAAATTAGTTTCTTAAAAAATTTTAATATGCCAAAAATTAAAGAGTCTAATAATTTAATTAAAATTCAAAATTGGAAATTTCTCAAAAGTTATAAAAACTCTATTTCAAATTTAAAATTAAATATAAAAATATATTACAAATTTTCTAACAAAATTCCATCATCATACAGATGGTATTCTTTGGAAAAAAATAAAGAATTTATTCCCAGCTTTACCAAAAAAATATTTAGACAAGTTTCAACTTTATTTTAATGAAAAAAAAATTAGCTATCATAGGTGCGGGTATAGCAGGCTTAACTCTAGCAAATTTTATAAAAAAATATTCAGATCATGAGTTCATGGTTTATGAAAGAGAGGAAAGTTTATCTCTTGAGGAAGGTTACGGTATTCAATTAGGAACGAATGCAGTCAAAATTTTAAATCAAATAAATTTTAATAAAATAAATAATGAAAAAATATTTCACCCAAAAATTATTGATTTTTATAATATTCAAAACGAAAAAATATGTGATTTAAATTTATCTAAGTTTAATAGTACTGAAGCAAAATATTCAACTCTTCAAAGATCAACCTTAATCGAATTTTTAAAAGAGGATATTTACACACAACATTTAAGATTTGGAAAAAAAATTAAAGAAGTTTCTGAAATAAAGGATAAGGTTTTAATAAAATTTGATGACAACACAAACGATCTTGTGGATTTTGTTGTTGCTGCTGATGGAATATTTTCAAGTACAAGATCTTTTTTTGAAAAGAAAAAAATAGAGCCAAAATTTAAAAAAGCTGTAGCAGTAAGAGTAATATTGAGCTTAAAATCTAATTTTAATATTAACGAAGAAAATATTAGTCTTATGCTTGGTAGTAGAAGTCATATTGTTCTTTACCCGATTAACAAAAAAAAAGAGCTAAATATGGTTTGCATAATGAGATGTAAAAAATATGAACCAGATAATATTAAACAATTAATTCAAGAAATAATCTTAAAACAAAACTCTAAATTAAAAAATATTTTTGATAAAGAAATGAAAACATGGCCATTATATTTTTCTCCAAAAATTGTTCCTTCTACTAATAAAAAAGTATTTTACATTGGAGATGCTTTTAATGGATTTTTGCCAACCCTCGCACAAGGTGCTGGACAATCTATAGAAAGCGCCTTTGAAATATTTAATTTATTAAAAAATGATAAGCTTGATAAAGATAATGATTATTTTGAGGTTAGAGCAAAAAGGGCAAAAATTATAAGGAGTAGATCAAACTTTAATTTCTTTGCATTCCATTTTTCAAACTCGATCATGCAAAAAATAAGAAATATATTTCTAAAGTTTTTAGTGAAGCGTAAATTTTTTGTAAAAAGTTATTTAGGTAAAGTTTATAAGAATTAGGCTTTATTTTCGGAAATAAATTTTTGTCTTAAGCTATCAATCACAACTGTAGATCCATTTATATTGCAATGCCAATAAGTCCAGCCATTATAGCTTTCAGCGCCCATAATTGTTGCTGCCACTTTATGAATAGAACCTTCGGACTCTTTATATCTAATACTTCCATCAGCCATAATTTTAGCATTAATTTTCCTCTTTTTATCAAACAGAGTAGTGCCAGGTTTTAATATTCCTAGTTCTACAAGAGAACCAAAAGGAATTCTTGGTTTTGATTTATTGTTTTCAACAGTATCTAAGTATTCATCCTCAATTACCTTGGTTTTTTTAATTCGTTCACTAGCAGCTTTAAAATACTTTTTATCTCTTTCTATACCAAAATATTTTCTACCTAATTTTTTAGCAACCACTGCTGTTGTTCCAGTGCCTAAAAAGGGATCAAAGATAACATCACCTTTGTTTGTGGTAGCTAAAATAATTCTATGTAAAAGTGCCTCTGGTTTTTGAGTAGAATGAATTTTTTTTCCATTTTTTTTAAGTCTCTCTTTTCCGTTGCAAACAGGTAATGTCCAGTCTGATCTCATCTGTAAGTCATCATTTAAGCATTTTAGTGATTGATAATTAAATGTATATTTTGATTTTTTATTTTTCGAAGCCCAGATGAGAGTTTCATGAGCATTAGTAAATCGTGTACCTTTAAAATTTGGCATGGGATTATTTTTTCTCCAGATGACATCATTAAGCAACCAGAAATCTAAATTTTGCAAGTGATATCCTATACGAAAAATATTATGATAAGAACCTATTACCCAAATACTTCCATTATCTTTTAGAATTCTTTTACATTCACTAAGCCAAGTAATGCAGAATTTATCGTAATGTTTGAAACTATTAAATTGATCCCACTTATCATTTACACCATTCACTCTGCTTGCATCAGGCCGAGTTAATTTTTCACCAATTTGCATATTGTACGGAGGGTCGGCAAAAACTAAATCGAAAGACTTATCAGGAATTTTTTTTATTTCCTTTAAGCAATCTCCATTAACGATTAGATTAGAAAATTTTAACATTTCTAGATTCAACCCGAAATTGAATCCAGGGTCAAATTATTTTGAAAAAAAAAGAGTCTTCTTGTGTTAGCGATTCCTAACTTGACAATATATTGTGTACTGGCCGAAAGGCTTTTCGATGATGCACTGTCACACCGAACGTTTTTAAACCATGCAAATGAGCTTTTGTGCCGTAACCGAAATTTCTTTCCCAAGCATAATTAGAATATTTTTTTGATAATTTTATCATTAGTCTATCCCTATAAACTTTAGCAACGATAGACGCTGCACTAATGGCTTTAATTTTTTCGTCACCATTAATAATAGTTTTATAATTCTCCAAACCTTTAGGAGCAAAGTTTCCATCTATTAAAGTCAAAGCGGGTTTCACAGTTAATTGCTCGATTGCTCTTTTCATAGAAAGTAGAGAAGCTTGAAGAATATTCAGATTTAGAATTTCATTTACTGATGCAATACCTATTGAATAATAAGAATTATTTTTAATATGTTCAGAAATTCTCTCTCTTTTGTTGAAAGATATTTTCTTTGAGTCCTTTAAAATTGTTAAGTCTATACCTTCTTTTAATATTACTGCTGCGGATACAACAGGACCCGCAAGGCATCCTCTTCCAACTTCATCAACTCCAGCTATTATTAATTTTTTCAATTAAATTTTGAGGTTATTTTTTTTATCTCTAATCATCTTTAAATCAATCCATGCCAATTTTTTTTGTGCGGGCTGGCGCATTAAAAATGCTGGATGAAAGGTAATAATTACTGAAGTTTTACAAGATCCAAATTGTTTTTCTATCCATTTACCTCTCATTTTTGAAATTACAATTTCATCGCCAATTAAAGCGTTCATAGCAGTGCTTCCAAGTAACACTAAAATTTTTGGGTTTATAATTTCAATATGTTTTGAAATAAATGGAAGATATCTTTTAATTTCAGCCTCTGTTGGCCTTCTGTTTTCAGGCGGCCGGTAGTTAATAATGTTTGAAATATAAACTTTTTTCCTATCCAAATTGATTGCTGACAACATTTTATCTAATAGTTGCCCAGCTCTACCCACAAATGGTAATCCTTCCTGGTCTTCATTTGCTCCAGGCGCCTCACCTATAACCATTATCTTCGATTTTGGATTACCATCGCTAAAAACAATATTTTGGGCATGTTTTTTTAAATCACAATTTTTTTGGTTGATGATAGATTTTTTCAGTAAATCTAAGCTTTTAGATTTATCCTCCGATAATTCAAAATTGTCCCTATTATATCTATTGATTGCCTTATTATTGTAAATTAAATTATAATTAAGAAATTCGTAATATTTTAATCGTTTTACCGATTTTGACATATTTTTTTTAAGCATACTTATGATAAATATTCATCAATTATATAAGCTTACAAATCATTTAGTAATTGTCATTATTTTTATTACTTTTTCCACACTTCATGCAAAAAATTTAGACAAATTTGAAAAAGCTGAGAGTATTTCTGATTATTTTTCAGGAATAGTGTCTCTTAATCAGAGCAAGTATGAAGATTCATATAAATATTTAAAGAAACTAGATGGTCTAGAGAAAAGTCACTCAACCTATTCTTCAAAATATTTATACTCATTAGTAAATTCAGGAAATTTGAAGCAAGCGTTTACTTTTTCAAAGAAGCTGGAGCTGCAGCAAAAAGGTAGTTTTGTTAGTGACCTAATAATTGGAATATACTACCTTAAAAATTCTAAATTAAATCTCTCAAAAGATTATTTTCTTAAAGCGAAAAAAAGGAACAATAGATCATTTTTAGATATATACATTGCGGATTCTCTTTATAATTGGTCGAGCTTACAAGACATTGATTTAGAAAAAGCTACGTTAAATTTAAATGAGTTTGGCTCTAGATTTGAAAATTTAAAGAAAATTCAAAATGTTTTTTTAAATTGCTATTTTAGTAATAAAAAAACAGAAAAACTTTACAACGATCTTACACTTCACAAAAAAATTGATTTTTCTCGATACAGTTATTTTTATGCAAAATATTTAGAAAGCGTTGGTAAAATTGATAAAGCTAAAATTGTTATCACAAATGCATTAAGTAGCTACCCAAGAAATCTTCTACTTAATCAATATAAAAGCGATTTAAATAACTCTGAAAATAGTTTTAATTTTAATTGTAAGAAAATAAATCATGTTACAGCAGAAATCTTATATATAACAGCTAATGCTCTTTCTTCACAATCTCTCAATTCTTTATCAAATTTTTATTTAAATTTATCAAAATATTTAAATCCTGATTTTCATCCATTTGATACTTTGATGGCAGAAAACCTTTATAAAATTGATGATCTATTAGGGGCAAAAAAAATTTATAAAAATTTGAAAAAAATTGGAACCTCTTTTAAATGGTTTGCTGACAAACAAATCTCAAGAATTTTAATACAAGAAAATAAAAAAGAGAGGTCTATAAAGCTTTTAAAAAAATCATATCAGGAATTAGCAAACAAAGGAATTTACGAAATATTTGATTATGCTGAGTTTTTAAAAAATAATGAAAAATTTGAAGAGTCCATAGAATACTACACTGAAGTTTTGAAAAATATAGATGCTGAACATCCGCTTTACCCCGAGGTTACTGATGGCAGGGGAGTATCATATGAAAGAATTGGAATGTGGGATAAAGCAGAAAAAGATTTATTATCATCCTTAGAAGCTAGTCCTGATCAAGCTTACGTTATTAATTATTTAGCTTATTCATGGATTGAACAGGGAGTTAAGATTAAAAAATCTTTGCAGATGTTGGAAAAAGCAAATAAGCTAAAATCTAACGATCCATATATAATTGACTCTTTGGGTTGGGCTTTGTTCAAATTAAATAGATTTAAGGAAGCTAAGGAATATCTCCAAATAGCTGTCAGACTTATGCCAGCGGATCCAATTGTTAATGATCACTATGGTGACGTACTATGGAAAATTGGTAGTAAAATTCAAGCAAGATATTATTGGAATTATGTTCTAAATCTTAAAAAAGTTGAAGATGATTTAAGAGAAAAGGTTTCACTAAAATTAACAACAGGCTTGTAGGATGGTTTTAAAGTCCTTCGCAAAAATTAATTTAACTTTATCAGTGATAAAAAAAATGGCCAATGGTTTCCATGACATACAATCACTTTTTTGCTTAGTTGATTTATCAGATAAAATTTACATAAAAAAAATATACAATAAAAAGATTGATGAGATTTCTTTTAGAGGTCCTTTTTCAAAAATGGTAAAAAAAAATGAAAATTCTATAATAAAAATTCTAAGAATTATGAGACAAAAGAATATGATCTTTAATTATTATTCAATAAAGGTGATTAAAAATATTCCCGTTTTTTCTGGTTTTGGAGGCGGAACAAGTAATGCAGCTACAATTTTAAAATACCTAATGGGTAAAAAAATTGAAAAAAAAATTATAGAAGAATTAACAAATAAAATTGGATCAGATTTGAGGCTTTTTTTTTATAAGCAAGGGTTTCTAAGAAACCTTAAAACAATAGTTAAATTAAGAAAAGAACATAAGCTTTATTTTCTATTAGCCTTTCCAAGAATTAAGTCCTCAACAAAAGAAGTTTATTTGAAGACAAAGCAACGCTCTAAAAAGAGAGTCTTTTTACAAAAAAGTAAAAAAGACAAGAAAAATTTGTTAAATTTTATTTCAAGTGTCGGAAACGACTTACAATTAAATGTAGAAAAAAATAACCCAATTATAAGAGAATTATTGATAAATATTTGTAAAGAAAGTGGATGCTATTTATCCAAAATGACTGGCTCGGGATCTGCTTGCTTTGGTTTATTTATTAATGAGAGATGTTCAAAAGCCGCACTCATTTCTTTAAGAAAAAAATACCCTAAATTTTGGTTTTCAATTGCAAAAACTATTTAAATTTATTTATTTATGATATATCAGTCACTTGTAGTTGGGGCATAGCCAAGCGGTAAGGCAGCGGTTTTTGATACCGCCATCCTAGGTTCGAATCCTAGTGCCCCAGCCAAGTATTTATGCTTAACCAAGTTTTAAAAATTTTACTAAATATTAAGCAAAAAATTTTTCCATTTTATAAAGACAAGAAATTTAAATTCATTTTTAAAAAATTACAGGAAGGTTTCCCAAAAGAAAATCCAACAGCAAGATTTGTAGGAGGTTGTGTGAGAAAATATCTTACAGGTGAGAAAATAGATGATATTGATGTTGCTACAACGTTAACTACCGACGAAATAAAAAATAGATTTAAAAATACAAATTTTAAAGTTGTTGAGACCGGTATCAAACACGGCACAATTACTATTATCTCAGATAATTTAAAAGTTGAATTAACAACTTTAAGAAAAGATATTAAAACTGACGGAAGACATGCTGAAGTCGAATATACTGATGACTGGAGATTAGACTCTGAAAGAAGAGATTTTACAATTAATGCAATTTATCTTGATATAAATGGAAAAATTTTTGATCCTCAAATGGGCACAGTCGATCTTAAAAATAACAATGTTAAATTTATTGGCGACCCTCAAAAAAGAATTGAAGAAGATTTTTTAAGAATTATTAGATTCATAAGATTTAAGATAATTTATGACTCTAACATTGAGCAGTCAACCTTAAATGCAATCAAACAAAATTTAAATGGCATTAGAAAAATTTCAAGAGAGAGGATATTAAATGAATTATTAAAAATTTTTGATCTCAAAGGTCTTTTAGAAATAAACAATAATTTTCAATTAAAGGAAATTTTTTCAATGATATTTCCTGAGCTTTTATATTTAAAAAGATTGGAAAAACTTAAAAAAGTTCAACATCATTCCAAATTCAGTAGAGAAATTATACTGGCAATTCTATTAATTGATGAAAAAGACAATCATGAATATTTTTCACATAAGTATAAAATTTCAAATAAGATAAAAGACGTATTAGAAAAATTTGCACGAGACCTAAGTGATCTAAAAAAAGATAAACATTATTTGGATAAAGATTTACAAAAGAATATTTATAAAAATGGAAAAAATCATTTGGAGTCGTTAAACTTGTTAAATTTTACAATTAATTCAAAAACCAAATATAAAGAATTTTTAAATACACTTAATAAGATAGCAAAATTCAAAATGCCTAATTTTCATATTAATGGTGAATTCCTTAAACAAAATGGGATGAAAGAAAATGCAACTTTAGGAAAGGTTCTTAATATTATCGAGGAAGAGTGGATTAATAATAATTTTAAAATTTCAGATGATAGAGTTAAAGAACTTATTCGTATTAACTCCAATTAGATATACTGAACGTCTAAGATTTTAAAACTTCTTTCACCTGAAGGAGTGCTAGCGCTTATCATGTCTCCTTTATCCTTACCAATTAAAGCCTTACCAATAGGACTTTTAAAAAAGATTAAATTTTTCTTAATATCAGCCTCATCTTGACCAACCAATCTATATGAAATTTGTTTACTATTTTTTAAATCTTGTACTTTAACTGTGGATCCAAATATTACTTTCCCATTATTTTCTATTTTTGTAACATCAATTACATTAGCTCTGGCAATTAAATCATCAATTGCTATTACACGACTTTCAATAAGAGCCTGTTGTTCTTTCGCAGCATGATACTCTGCATTTTCTTTTAAATCTCCATGTGATCTAGCTTCAGCTATTGCCTCAACTATCTTTGGCCTCTGAACATTTTTTAAATTTTCTAATTCAGATTTTAAGCTATTAAGTCCAGAAACTGTTATCGGTTCTTTTTCCATTTTTATTTCCATTTAGCTTTTGGAGGAAGAGACATTAATATTGAGTCAATATTTCCCCCAGAATACAACCCAAATTTTGTACCTCTGTCATATAAAAGATTAAATTCAACATATCTTCCTCGTTTTAACAATTGTTTTTCTTTATCTTTTTTTGTCCATTTTAATTTTCTTTTTCTTTCAATGATTTTTTTTGAAACTTCTATAAATGTCAAGCCAAGATCTCTTACGAATTTAAAGTTTTTCACCCAGTCTTTAGTTTCATAGTCAAAAAATATACCTCCGATTCCTCTAGCTTCTTGTCTATGTGGTAAATAAAAATATTTATCGCACCATATTTTATATCTTTTGTAATTTTTTTTATTTTGAATACATGTGTCTTTAAGGTAATTATGTATCATTTTCTCTTCGAACAAATCTTTATGACTTGGGGTAACGTCCATTCCTCCTCCAAACCATTCTTTAGAGGTTGTAATAAATCTAGTGTTGAAATGTATTGCAGGAATTTTGGGATTTTTCATGTGAGCAACAACAGAAATGCCAGAGGCCCAGTACTTTCCATTTTTATTAGCTCCAAGAATATTAGACCTAAACTTTTTAGGAAAGATACCTGAAACAGTAGATTTATTGACACCAACCTTTTCAAATATTTTTCCCTCTTTTAAAAGATATGAGATACCACCCCCTTCATTATACTTCTTTTTTTTCCACTCTCTTTTTATAAATTTAATATTATTATTTTCTAATAATTCAAATTCTTTACAAATTTGACTTTGAAGGTAAGAAAACCAACTATCAGCCATTTTCCTTTTGAATTCTTTTGTAATCATTTTAAATACTTAAATAAATTATTTTGTTTTAAAGCTTCTGATGTAATTATTGCAGCACTAACGACTATATTAAGAGACCTAGTATTTTTACGCATTGGTATTTTTATTTTTGTTTTAATAGAATTATGCAATTCTTCAGGAACTCCCGCACTCTCTCTTCCGAATAAAAGCATATCATTTTTTTTAAATTTAAATTTATAATATGATTTTTTAGCCTTTGTTGTCATTAAAACTATCCTACATTTTTTATTTTTTTTTAGAAAAGAATTATAATCATCGTACCTGAAAATTTTACTTAAACCCATATAATCCATAACCACTCTTTTAAATCGTTTATCGTTCAAGTTAAAACCGCAAGGTTCAATAATATGAATTTTTAAGTTTAGGCATGCACCTAATCTAATTATTGCAGCAGTATTTTGAGGAATATCTGGTTTATAGAGCGCTATGTGCATTATTTTAGCTCGATTTATGTGTCATTCTGACCCTAGATTTTTAAAAATATGGTTTTATTTAATAATTATAATATAAGCACTTACATAGATGAACAAAGAGGAAAAAAAAGTTAAAAGAAGAGATTTTTTATTTACAGCTAGTTACGCAGTTGGGGCGGTAGGTATTGGGGCAGTAATTTGGCCGATGATTGACCAGATGAACCCAGATAAAGCACAAAAAGCGCTAGCAACTACAGAAGTTGATATAAGCCAAATAGAGCCAGGTAAATCAATAACTGTTTTATGGAGAGGAAAACCCGTTTTTTTGAAGAGAAGAACTCCGGAAGAAATACAAGAGGCTAGGGCAGTTAGCTTGGACGATTTGCCCGATCCTCAAAAAGACGAAGAAAGAGTAAAAGAGGGGAAAGACGAGTGGCTTGTTATGTTGGGCGTTTGTACCCATTTAGGATGTGTTCCTTTGAAAGACAAAGGAGATTACAATGGATGGTTTTGTCCTTGTCACGGTTCTCATTACGATGTATCTGGCAGGGTTAGAAAAGGTCCTGCTCCTACTAATATGGAGATACCTAAATTTGAGTTTGTAGATAATAACACTATTAAGATTGGATAAAAAATAATTATGAGCGAGCACGAATACGTACCTAAGTCCAAAGCTGCTAAATGGTTTAACGATCGTTTACCATTATTAACTTTAGGTGCACATTTAACTGATTACCCAACCCCAAAAAACTTAAATTATTGGTGGACATTCGGTGGAATTTTGACTTTTTGTTTGATAACACAAATTGTTACCGGAATAGTTCTAGCAATGCATTACGTGGCACACGCAGATTTAGCATTTGGAAGTGTTGAACATATAATGAGAAACGTCAATTATGGTTGGTTAATTAGATACATCCACAGCAATGGAGCCTCTATGTTTTTCTTAGCAGTTTATATTCATATATTTAGATCTCTATTTTATGGCTCATATAAGTCACCTAGAGAAATAATCTGGATATTGGGACTATTGATCTATTTACTAATGATGGCAGCTGCTTTTTTAGGTTACGTTTTACCTTGGGGCCAAATGAGTTTTTGGGGAGCAACAGTGATAACTAATTTATTTAGTGCTATACCACTAGTAGGGGAGAGTATAACTACTTGGTTGTGGGGAGCATACTCAGTCGACAACCCTACTTTAAATAGATTTTTTAGCTTACACTACTTATTTCCCTTCTTAATTCTTGGATTGGTTGTTTTACATATCTGGGCGTTACACATTCCCGGAAATAATAATCCTGTTGGAATTGATATAAAGAAACCATCTAAAGATACTGTTCCTTTTCATCCTTATATTACAATTAAAGACGCATTTGCGTTATTAATGTTCATGATTATTTTCGCAGGCTTTGTATTTTTCTCACCAAATATTTTGGGCCACTCTGATAATTATATACCAGCTAACCCATTAGTTACTCCTGCCCATATTGTTCCTGAGTGGTATTTATTACCTTTCTACGCTATTTTAAGATCTGTACCAGATAAATTAGGCGGGGTTATATTAATGTTTAGTGCAATATTTATTTTATTTGTATTGCCTTGGTTAGATACTTCAAAAGTAAGATCTGCAGTCTTTAGACCAATTTATAGACAGTTTTTCTGGATATTAGTTATTGACGTTCTAATGTTGGGTTATGTTGGTGCTATGCCAGCTGAGGGAGTTTATTTAGTATTAGCTAGAGTAGGTACTATATATTATTTCCTACATTTTATTGTTGTGATGCCAGTCGTAGGTTATTTGGAGAAAACTGATCCAATCCCAATGAGCATATCTGAGCCTGTTATTACCGGCGGAGCTGAGCCATCGCTCGCACGGAAATTAAATGAAAAAGTTTAATACAATTATAAATAACATAATAACAATTTTATTCTTAACAACCGGATCTTTACATAGCGCTGAAACGACTGATCCAATTAAGGTGGATTGGAGCTTCAAAGGCATAACTGGAACATTTGATAGAGCTTCACTACAGAGAGGCTTTCAAGTTTATAAGGAAGTCTGCTCATCATGCCATTCTATGCAATATCTCAGCTATAGAAATCTCGGAGAGCCTGGTGGTCCGGAATTTACAGAGGCAGAAGTAAAAGCTATTGCAGCAAGCTTTGAGGTAACTGATGGGCCGGATAATCAAGGTGAAATGTTCACAAGACCTGGAAGGCCGTCTGATATATTTGTAAGCCCTCATCCTAATAAAGAGGCAGCAGCCGCAGCTAATGGAGGCGCATATCCACCAGATATGTCCGTTTTGGTAAAAGCAAGAAAAGGTGGAGCAAATTACATTTATTCCGTTTTAGTTGGTTATGAAGACCCACCACCTGATGTAAAATTAGACCAGGGAGTTTATTACAACAAATACATGATAGGAAACAAAATAAAGATGCCAAACAATCTTGTGGATGGCTTGGTTGAGTACGCAGATGGAACAGAGTCAACAGTTGACCAAATGGCTAAAGATGTAACGACTTTTTTAGCTTGGGCAGCAGAGCCTGAGCTTGAAGAAAGACATCGAACAGGAGTTAAAGTGATTATATATTTAATTTTATTAACAATTCTTGTTTATTTAAGTATGAAAAAAATTTGGTCAAGGATTGACACGGAAGTGTAATACATCTCCGTCTTTTACAATATAATCTTTACCCTCTATCCTTAGTTTACCGTTTTCCTTGCATTTCTCAGCACTGCCAAATTTTAAAAAATCGTCGCAAGTTATTGTCTCAGCACGAATAAAATTTTTTTCAAAATCTGTATGAATTACACTTGCAGCTTTAGGTGCTAAAGTATTTTTTCTAACAGTCCAAGCTCTACTTTCCTCAGGCCCTGAGGTAAAAAAGGTATCTAATTTTAAAAGGTCATATCCTTCTTTTATAAGCTTATTAAGACCTGTTTTGTTTAATCCAATATCTTTCATAAAGGTCTCTTTTTCATTTTCATCAAGACCAGAAATTTGATCTTCAATATCTGCGCAAATATTTATAATTTTTTCATCTGCATACTTGTCTCTAATTAGTTTTGTATAAGTATTGCCGGTAGATATATTTTCTTCATCTACATTACAAACTATTATTTTAGGCTTTATACTCAATAAACCAATACTATTTAAAAATTTTTCTTCGTTTTCATCTTTGATCTCTATTTCAATACCCTTGTTAAGTTGATCTAATTTTTCTTCTAAAATTTTGATCTCCTTATCGCTCAGGATTTTTTTTTTATTCTTTTCTAATTTTTTTTGTATAGACTCAAGATCTGAAAGTATAATTTCAGTTTTAATTATTTCTAAATCATCTATGGGATTTATCTTTGAATTTACGTGAGAAATTTTTTGGGAGTCAAAACATCTCACTAAATGGATAATCGCATCTACCTCTCTTATATGCGATAAAAATTTATTACCTAAACCTTCACCTTTTGAGGCCCCTTTAACAAGTCCAGCAATATCGACAAATGTGATATTGGTATATATTTTTTTTTTGGAGTTTGATAATTTAGCAAGTTGATCTAATCGTTCATCGACTACGTCTACAATACCTACATTTGGATCAATTGTGCAAAAAGGAAAATTAGCGGCTTCAGCATTTTTAGAAGCAGTCAACGCATTGAATAAAGTTGACTTTCCTACATTTGGTAGACCAACTATACCACATTTAAATCCCATTTAGATTTTGATTAACTTTACTTGAAAATAAATCCATTTTCTTATCAATTAAGGTAGGGATTTGTCTTACTATATTTTCAGTGATCTCTTTAATCTTTTCTTCCTCATCTTCTTTAAAATCTTCAAGAACATGGTTGTTTACCCTTTTTTTTTGTTTAGGATGACCAATTCCTATTCTTACTCTAGAATAGTCTTTGCCTATAAACTTGTCTATCGACTCAATTCCGTTGTGACCTGCGCTACTACCTCCAAATTTTGCTTTTATTTTTCCAAAATCAATATCCATATCATCATGAAAAACTATTACATTTTTGGCCTCTATCTTAAAGTAATCAATCAGTTCTTTGATAGCTGTGCCAGAGTTATTCATAAAAGTTAGAGGTTTGATGGCATATATTTTTTTTTCATCTATATTGCCAGTAGTTAACAGTCCTTTAAATTTAGGTTTTTGTTTTGAAAGTTTAAAATGTGAGTTAATTGCATCAATGATTTTAAAACCAATGTTATGTCTGGTATTGGTATAATTTGATCCTGGATTTCCTAATCCAACAAGTAAAAGCATCATAATTATTTTTTTTCAGCAGGTTTTTTTTCAGAAGGTTTTTTTTCCTCGGGTTTTTTATCTGAAGCGCCATCTTTTGTTTTCTCATCTTTTTTAGCGGCTTCACCCTCCTTAGTCGCTGCTTCCGCACCTTCAGCTGGAACTTCTCCATCAGCTCCTTCGGCAGCTGCTTCCTCTGCAGGCTTTTCTGGTTCCTTAATTACAGTAGGTGCAGCAACAGTTGCAACTACAAAGTCTCGATCTGTAATTGTTGGAATTACATTTTCTGGTAATTTAATGGAAGAAATTTTTATGCTAGTTCCTATGTCACTCCCAGCAAGATCTACGATTATTTCATCTGGAATATTTTCTGCCGGACATTTCAATTCAACTTTTCTTCTAACGATATTTAACACTCCACCTCTTTTAAGTCCCGGTGAGTCTGGGTGATTAATAAATTTAACTGGAATTTCTAAAATAATTTTTTTTCCTGAAACAATTCTCATAAAGTCTATATGCATTGGTTCTTCAGAAATTACGTGGAAAGACACCTCTCTTGGTATTACTTTTTCTTTCTTGCCTTCTATTTCAAGTTCAAGCACTTTGGAAAGAAATGTTTCTGAACTAATTATATCTTTTACGTCTTTAATCTGTATCGATATACTTTGATTTGGATCTTTGCCACCATAAAGAATAGCAGGTATAAAACCCTGAGCTCTCAGCTTATTGTTTGAGCCATTGTTTTTATTTTCTCTCTTTATTGCTTTAAGATTATTCATTTTTACAAAATGGGTGTATAACCCAAGATCTTCATCAAAACAAGCACTAATTGAACAAATCTGATACAGAATTTGAATTCGCTATTCTTTTAATAGCTTCAGACATAAGTGAGGCAATTGATAACACCTGAATTTTATTATTATTTTTTAATTTTTGAGCATTATCAATTGTATCTGTAATTATCAATTTTTTTATTTTTGATTTTTTAATTTTATTGACTGCATCTCCACTAAGAACTGCATGAGTAATAAATACGTAAACCTCATTAGCACCATTTTTTTTTAAGGCCTCCACTGCATTTACAATTGTTCCACCGCTATCAATTATATCATCAACAATTATACAAGTTTTATTTTTCACATCCCCTATTATATTCATTACCTCTGATTTTCCTGGAGCAGGTCTCCTTTTGTCTATAATTGCTAGATCTGCTTTTATTCTTGTAGCTAAAGATCTAGTCCTCGCCACACCTCCAACATCAGGAGAAACACAAATTAATTTTTTAGAACCCAAGTTTTTTTTAATGTATTTTGCAAAAAGGGGAGCGGTAAATAAATTATCTACAGGCATATCAAAGAAACCTTGTATCTGGCCCGCATGTAAATCAACTGTAACAACTCTAGTAGCACCAGCATTTGAAATTAAATTTGCGACAACTTTTGCGGATATTGAAGTTCTTGGAGCAACTTTTCTATCTTGTCTCGCATATCCAAAATAAGGAATAACTGCTGTGATCGTTTTAGCAGAAGATCTTTTTAATGCATCAATAACGAGCAAAAGCTCCATGATATTATCATTAGCAGGATTAGATGTTGATTGAATTACAAATACACTGTTACCTCTTATGTTCTCATTGATCTCAATATAAATTTCACCATCAGCAAATCTTCTTATATTAGTGTTAATTAATTTAAGTTTTAGATTTTTGGAGATATCCTTGCTAAGCTTTAAATTGCTAGTTCCAGATAAAATTTTCATGAAATGTGATTATTTATACAATTATTTTGAAAAGTTTTCAAATTTAATCTAAATCATTTTTATAGTAGATATACACCTACCGTAATCTTTTTGACTCATAATAGTTGACCTTCTATAGCTAAAAAAGTTATTACTTTCATCAAAAGTATCTCGATTTAAGTGATCAGCTTTAATATTTTGCTCTAGAAGTTTATCAGCAACAAATTTTCTTAAATTGAATAAAAACTTGAAGTCATTTTTTTTGTAAAAATATTTTTTATTTTTTTTTGATTTTTTTATAAATTTCTTAAAAAATCGTGTATCAACTTCATAATTTTCTTTACCAATGCACGGACCTACACAAGCATAGATTTTATTATTTGGGCTTATTGACTTTATTTTTAAAATTGTTTTTTTTATAATATCTGAAAATGCTCCTCTCCAACCAGCATGAATACAGCCAATAATATTATTTTTACTATCGAATAGTAGAATTGGAACACAATCTGCCGTCAAAACACCTAAAGCAAAACCTCTTAATTTAGTGATCATAGCATCAGATTTGATTTGTCTTTTAAGATTATTTTCTTTTATTTCAATTACTTTATTACTGTGTGTTTGATGCATCAAAATTAATTTTCCTCCTTTTATTCTCATTTTTTTTGAAACATAATTTAAATTCTTTAATATATTTTTTTTATTATCTTTCGATCCTTTTCCGCAATTCAAACTCTTATATAAACCTTTTGAAAAACCATCCCTTCTTGAAAAAAAGCAATGTTTTATATTTTTAAATTTTTTAAGTTTTTTTGAATAAAACATTATTTAAATCCATAAAAATTATTATTATTAAATTTATAAGCCAAAATTACTTTAAATAGACTCCCCATCTGACTAGGTTCCATTAATCTTTTTAACCTAAAATAAAGGTTAGATTGTTCACTAAATTTCATTTTTTTTGAAATTATCTCAGCTCTTTCATTAATTCCCAAACTACTTAAGAAATCTTTTTGTGTAATAATATTTTTAACTTTTAAATTATTTTTTAAAAAAAACTCTTTTAGTAAGGCAAAGTTCACATGGGCAGTTATATCAGCTTTTGTTAGATTATTAAAAATATGATTTTTTTTATGTTTATAAATAGATTGAAGTGTGCTTTTATTCCTTGATTTTAAGTATCCATAATCAATCAACAAAATACATCCATTATTTTTTTTTATTTTTTTAATTATCTTATTTAATTCCTTAAATCCCAATTTAGGAAACTCTATAAATTTAGAATTTTTTAAAGATCTAAATGATTTAATATATTTTATATCTGTATTTAATGCTCGTTTGTAATTTTCTTTGATCTTAAAATTTTTATCTAGGTAGTAAAATTTCTCAAAGAAATTTTTACCTCTTTTTTTGAATTGTTTTATAGGGATTGCATCAAAAAATTCGTTTCCAAAAAAAATTATAGGTCCTTTCCCAATTTGGTTAAAGTTTTGTATCCACTTTATTTTACTACTTTTGATATTTTTTTTTTGCATTTTCTTTAAAAATTTACTTATTTCAAATAAATAAATCTGTTTAGAGCTGTCAAATTCTGGAAACTTTTGAAAAACTTTTAATAATATTTTTATCAAACTACCATCTCCCGGGCCGAGTTCTACAATATTGAGTTTTTTTGGTTTTCCTAAATTTTCCCACGTAGAAATAATCCATATTGCTATCATTTCACAAAATAACTTAGAAATATTCGGAGCAGTGATAAAATCACCTTTAGCTCCAAAGGGATGCTTTAAATTGT
Source organism: uncultured Pelagibacteraceae bacterium (assembly GCA_902535255.1). GTDB lineage: Bacteria > Pseudomonadota > Alphaproteobacteria > Pelagibacterales > Pelagibacteraceae > Pelagilacustribacter. The sequence continues at coordinate 254,851 of CACASQ010000001.1, read as the reverse complement.
AATACCCAAATTTACTATCGTATAGAACGTTTTGAAAAAAATTGTCTACAGACAAAGACTTAGATTTTTTAAAAAAATTTAAATTAGTTTTCATCTTTTTTTTTAAAGTAATATTGAAGAATTACACCAATTAAAATCATTGAAAGACTTAGAATTGATCCCATAGAAAAAAATCCAAAAAAATAACCCAATTGAGGATCTGGCTGTCTAAAAATTTCAGAAAATATTCTAAAAATTCCATAGTAAATTAAAAATAAAGTAGAGCAGTGACCTATTTTGTAATTTCTTTTATTAATACTGATGTTGATAATAATAAATAAAACTAATCCCTCTAATATTGCTTCATAGAGTTGAGAAGGATGTCTTGGCAACATGTCAATTGAGGGGAATATCACGCCCCAAGACTTTGTAGTAACCTTTCCAACTAATTCACCATTGATAAAATTTGCTATACGCCCCAAAAATATCCCAATTGGAGCAACACTTGCTATTATATCTAGCAAAAAAAAAGTATTAATATTTTTTTTAATTGAGAAAAAATAGGTCCCGATTACTATACCAATCAAAGCTCCATGAAATGACATGCCGCCTTCCCAAATTTTGAAGATATCTAAAGGGTTCAGTAAAAAGTAATTTAAATTATAAAATATTACATAACCAATTCTTCCACCAATAATAATAGAGATTATTAAGTAAGAAATTATTTCATCAAATTCTTTTAATTCAAATGCTTGGCCCGTAAACTTAAATCTTCTCTTAATTAATATTTTTCCATACCACCAACCAATAAAAATCCCAAAAATATAAGCTAATGAGTACCACCGTATAGCAAAAAAACCAAAATCGAATAATAACGGGTCTAAATTATGGGTAAACATACCACTGTATATCACATTTGAATTTAACAATCCTATCAAATAAGATGAGTTATGAGTAATTCAGAAAAAATTTTAAAAACTTTATCAGAGTTGATAGAAAATGGTATTTTATCTTCAAAAGATATTAAAAATGAAATATCGACAGACTTTAAGTTTCAAAAAGATAAAATTATTAATAAATTAGATCTTGTTTCAAGAGAAGAATTTGAGGTTTTAAAAAAATTGGTGCAAAAGCAAGAAGCTATAATCCAGAAATTGAATAAAAAGAAGAACTCTAAAAAGGTAAAGAAATTTTGACTAGCAATCCGTTATATTTACTTTTTGCCAATTGAATATTTCCTCCATGAGAATTAATTATATCTTCTACGATAGCAAGTCCTAAACCAACGCCTGATTGATTTAAACTTCTACTTTTATCTAGTCTAAAAAAAGGCTTGAAAACATTTTTATACTGATCCTCTGGAATTCCTGGACCATCATCTTCAAAAATTATTAATATTCGATTAGCGCTTCTCTGCATTTCAACAAAGACATTCTTTCCGTAAGTCAAACCATTTTGAATAATATTTTCAAATGATCTTCTCAACGCATGAGATCTACCAATTATTTTAACGTCCTCCAAGTTTTTGACTTTTAAATTTTTATCGTTATAATTTTTTTTAATTTCTTCAAATAAATTGAGTAAATTTAATTCTTCTGTCTCCTCTTGAGACTGATTTTTTGCAAAAGCAAGGTAATCATTTAACATTTTTTCCATCTCATCAATATCTTTAGACATTTTATTGGACAAATCTTTCTGTTTTAACATTGCTAATTGAAGTTTTAGACGTGTTAATGGTGTCCTCAAGTCATGACTTATCCCTGAAAGCATTTCTGATCTTTGATTTAGATGTCTATTAATTCTTTTTGCCATTCGATCAAATTCATAAGCTGCTTTTCTTATTTCAAGTGCTCCTGAAGGCCTAAAATCGTTGACATAGTCTCCTTTTCCAAACCTTTCAGCAGCCTTTGCTAACCTAACCAATGGTTTAGTTTGATTTTTTAAAAAAATTATAGCAATTATAATTAATACTATAGACGGAAGCGTTGTCCACAAAACAAATAATCTTACTGAGGAAGTTGCAACCATATCTTTGGGTATTAAAAATTCAATAATTTCATTTTCAGATTTAATTTTTATTTCGACTGCATTTTTGAATTTAGATGTACTAAACCAATAATTATTATTACCAAATGTAGATTTAAGTTCTCTTCTTAAAGATCTATCCATTGGGCTAAATTTTCTTTCACCAGATATACTTGGAAATTCATCTTTGTTTACACCTATTTCAAAATTAAAATTATTTTCATAACTATCGGTTAAAAAGTCTAAATTTTTTTTATCATTTTGATAAACATCCTGAATTGCCTTGAGCTGAGATACAAGGGATCTAGTCACATTTTTATTTGCTTTTATCCAAATACTATCAAAAAAAACAATAGTAATAATAAACTGCAAAAGGATTGTTGGTGCAGCTACAATTATCAAAGCTCTATAAAATAATCTTTTAGGTAAAATTATTTTTAAAATTCTACTCAATCCATAAAACATAACCTGATCCTCTTATAGTTTGTAAATATTTTGGGTTTTTCGGATTCTGCTCAAGTTTTTGCCTAAGCCTAGTTATCATTACATCAATAGATCGCTGTTGATTTATTCCTGCAATTTCTCCTATTTTTTTCCTGGAGTATGTTTTTCCTGGATTCAAAAGCATTTCAATCAAAACTTTTTTTTCTGAATTATTAATTTTTTTTTCTACTTCATTCAAAAAAATAGTCATTTTATTTAAATCGATTTTAGCTCTTCCAACATTATATTTTTTATTTAAATTTATTTTCCTACTATTTTTTATTATATTATTAATTCTTAAAAGTAATTCTTTTGGCTCAAATGGTTTTCCAATATAATCATCGGCACCTAACTCTAAACCTTTAATCCTACTTTCTACCTCTCCCTTAGCAGTTAGTAAAATAATAGGAGTCTCAATTTTTGATTTTATTTCATTCGTAAGTTCGTAACCACTTTGACCAGGCATCATGACATCTAAAATCATAATATCAAATTTAAAAATTTCTAATTTTATTTTAGCTTCCTCTGCATTTTCAGCAGTAGAAACAATATAATTATTATCTGATAAATAATCTTTTAAAAGATCTCTAATCCTATCATCATCATCGACAACCAAAATGTGTAATTTTTTATTTTCCATCTATAATCTTTTTTAATACGTCTTTAAATTTTATAACCGAGTCAGAACTTGAATTTTTTAACGCATTAAAAATCCTTTTTTTTTGAGTATTATACACAGTCTCGAAAAAAATCTTTCCCTCCTTATCTAGAAATAAATTTTTTTTTCTTGTGTCGTTTTGATCTTGAATTTGCTTTATCATTTTAGTTTTGATCAGATCACGTAAAACCCGGTTCAAACTTTGTTTTGTGACTTTTAACTTAAAAATCAAATCCCCTAAATTTATACCTGGATTGCTCTCAATTAGATGCAATGCTCTTAAGTGGGCGGGACCAAAAAATTTTCTTGATAAAATCTCTCTGGGATCAGAAAAAGTTTCCCTGTAGGCATAATAAAGTAATTGAATAAATTCTTTTATCTGATCATCTTTTAAATAAAGCAAATCTTTCATAATGGTAAGTTATATTGACTTATCTTAAAATGGAATATACTTTTTTAAAAATTAAAAATCTATATATTTACATTAAATGGAAAGTGTACCTTACGATAAAAGAAGCGGCAAAATTTGGTTCAACGGGAAAACCGTTGATTGGAAAGATGCTAATATTCATATTTTAAATCACGGTCTTCATTATGCTAGCTGTGTTTTTGAGGGTGAAAGAGTTTATGATGGAGAAATTTTTAAGCTTGAAGAACATACAGAGAGATTATTCTACTCTGCGAAAAGAATGGGAATAGAAGTTCCTTTTTCACAAAAAGATATTAACGAGGCGTGTAAAAATATAGTAAACATTCAAAAAGTTCAAAATGGTTATGTAAGACCATTAATTTGGAGAGGTAGCGAGATGATGGCAATCTCTGCTCAAAAAAATAAAATTCATGTGGCTATTGCTACTTGGGAGTGGGGTTCTTACTTTGATCCTCAACTTAAATTGAAAGGAATAAAATTAAATATTTCAAGTTGGAGAAGACCTGCTCCGAATACAATACCCTGGGATACTAAAGCTGCTGGGTTATACATGATCTGCACCCTTTCAAAACACGAGGCAGAAGCTAAAGGATTTACAGACTCTTTAATGTTAGACCACGAGGGAAATGTTGCTGAAGCGACTGGAGCGAATGTTTTTTTTAAAAATGAGTCTGAAGAGTTACATACACCTATACCAGACTCTTTCTTAGATGGCATCACTAGGCGTGAGGTAATCAAAATTGCAAAATCGAAGGGAATAAAAGTGATTGAGAGAAAAATAAAACCTGAGGAGTTGAAAAATTTTGTTGGATGCTTTTTAACTGGTACTGCAGCTGAGGTAACACCTGTCTCACAAATTAATGATTATAAATTTAAAGTTTGTCAAATTATCTCAGATTTAAATGATGCTTATCAAAATTTAGTTAGAAAAGACTCAGCAGCTTAATCTTTATTATCTTCATTAATTGCATGATCTATGCCTTTTCTTAGATAATCGTAACCAGTGTATAAAGTTAAAAATGCCGATAGCCATAAAAGAATTATTCCAACAGTTTGGGCATTATAATCTTGAAAATTTATTATCTTATTTCCTATATCTCCAGTTAATAAAATTGCTATTGCAGACATTTGAATCAAAGTTTTTAATTTAGAAAGCCCTGTCACTTCCATCGTAATTTTACCTTTGGCTAGAAATTCACGTAGACCTGAAACTAATATCTCCCTTGTTAAAATTATCACTGCCGCGATTACCTCATAGTTTTTGATTGTGCCATTCATAACAAGCAGAATAAGTGCAGCAGAAACTAAAATTTTATCTGCTATTGGATCTAATAACTCACCTAATTTGGATTCCTCTTTGAATAATCTAGCCAATAATCCGTCAAGGTAATCTGTGAAACTGGCAAATACAAATAGAAAGAAAGGTATTAAATCTCCAAAGAATCCAGGTATAAAAAAAGTAAAAACAAAAATTGGAACGATTATTATTCTTCCAATTGTAAGAATATTAGGAATTTTTAATTTCATTTATTCGTGAAAATAATCATATATTTTTTTTGCAATATTGTCCTCTATTCCTTCCACTGATTTTAAATCATCAAAGCTTGCAGACTCAACTGCCCTTGCAGATCCAAAATGATTTAACAAAGCTCTTTTTCTTTGTTTTCCGATACCTTGAATTTGATCAAGTAAAGATTTACTAAGGTTTTTCTTTCTTTTAGCTCTATGAGTGCTTATCGCAAATCTATGCGCCTCATCCCTTAGTCTTTGTACAAAAAATAACAATGGATCATTCTTTTCTAAAACATACTCCTTATTTTTATAGTAGATTTTTTCTTCTCCAGCGTTTCTTCTTTTACCCTTGGCTACAGCTAAAATCGGCAAATCATGTAATCCTAGCTCATTAAGAACTTCTCTAGATACAGTGTATTGTCCTTTTCCACCGTCTACCATTATTAAATCTGGTAATGACAGAGAACCAGATTTTTCCTTTATAGCTTTTGAAAATCTTCTAAATAAAACCTCTTTCATCATTCCATAGTCATCATTCTTTACTTTTTCATCTTTAATATTAAATTTCCTGTATCTTTTTTTGACAAAACCTTCATTGCTAAAACAAATTAACGATCCAATTGAGTCAGTTCCTTGAATGTGGCTATTATCGTAAACTTCTATCAATTCTATATTATTATTAATATTAAATTTAGATGCTAATTCTTCGATAAGATTATTGTTAGTATCGGATTGAACGAGTTTTTGTTTTAAAGATTGTTTTGCATTCTTCTCTGCAAGACTAGAAATATTTATCTCATTTTTACTTTTTGCTAGCTTAATTATAATATCTTTTTTATCCTTCTCGGAGAATGTTTTTTCAATAAGTTTTTTATCTTTGACTTCACAGTTAGTTAATATCAGCCTCGGAATAGTTTTGTTTTCATAAAACTGGGATATAAAAGAACTTATTATATCTTCTACATTGTCATCTGGATCATGTTTTGGGTAGAAAGCCTGATTACCCCAGTTTTGTTTAGACCTAAAAAAAAACACTTGCACACATGTTTTTCCTGTCTCTTTATAAATGCTAATTACATCAGCCTCTGTTAAATTTGTTTGATTTATTTTTTGAGAGGTTTGTATTTGAGTTAATGCTTTTATTCTATCTCTTGCTATAGCTGCTTTCTCATAATCCAATTCTTTGCTAGCTTTTTCCATTTCTTTGGACAAGTTTTGCTGAATTCTTCTAGATTTACCTGAAATAAAATCAATAGCGTCCGCAACTGTAGATTCGTATTCTTTTTCGTTTATATGTCCAACACATGGAGCAGAGCATCTTTTAATTTGGTATAAGATGCATGGTCTCTCTCTATTTTTAAAAACAGTATCATCACATACTCTCAAAAGAAAAATTTTTTGTAAAATTTTTATTGTCCAATTTGCAGAACCTATTGATGCAAATGGACCGAAATAGTATCCTGTTTTTGATTTTTTTCCTCTTAACTTCGTAAGTTGTGGCCATTTGTCTTTATTACCAATGTAAATATAAGGAAAAGATTTGTCATCTCGCAAAAGTATGTTGTAACGAGGCTTATGTTTTTTTATTAAATTTGCTTCCAAAAGTAGAGCCTCACTCTCATTGCTTGTTGTAGTAGTCTCAAGATTATGCGTAAGTGAAAGCATCCTTTCAGTTCTAATAGGAAGATTAGACTCAGTGACATAACTTTTGAGTCTATTTGGTATATTTTTAGCTTTACCAATATATAGAATTTCACCAGTGGAACTAATCATTTTATAAACACCGGGGTTTTTTGATATTAGCGGTATTTTTTCTTTTATTACTTTTTTTCCTAACTCTAAACTACTAATCATATTTTTGACTTTGATACCTCAATACCAACAGTTTTGGTTTTCTTTAAGATATCTAACTTTTCTATTTTAAGATTAATCTTTTTAACAAGTTTATTTTTAAATATCATATTAAAAATTTTTTCTGCCAAGTCTTCAAGTAACTCGTGATGCTTTTGATAAGTAATTTTTTCAATCATACTTACAATTTCTTCATAATTAAGTATGGAATTCAAATCTTTGTTATTCGGAATAACATATGGATTTGTTAAAATTTCAATATTAAATTTTACCCTTTGTCTCTCTTTTTTTTCGAAATTGTGTATTCCTATAGAAATATTTAGAATTAAATCTTTTATAATTACTTTTCTTTTGTATTTAAATTTTTCCTTTTTCTTAAATTTGATTATTTTCATTCTTTTGTATTAACAATATCTGGTGTTTGCCATGCAAGTCTTTGTCCACTATCGATATTTATTATTTCTCCTGTTATATTTTTATTTTCAATAAGAAACTTTACTCCATTACATATGTTATCTAAGTCTACTTTTTTCCTTAAGAGCGTAGATTTCCATTGTTTTTTGAAATGAGTCTCGGATTGTCTTTTATTTTTTAAAGTTGGACCGGGTGAGATGCCATTCACTCTTATGTAAGGCGCTAATTTCATGGCTGATGTTTTTGTAAAAGTGGCCAATGAAGACTTACTTAAAGTGTAAGAGAAAAAAAAAGGAGTTAATTTTTCAACTCTCTGATCAATAATATTAATTATACATCCCTCTTTATTTTTAATTAATCTTTTAAAATTTTGCGCTAAGATTGCTGGTGCTTTTAAGTTAATATTCATATGTTTTGTAAAGGATTTTTCGGAAAAATTTTCAAGACTATCGTTTTCAAAAATAGATGCATTATTTACTAAACAATCTAAACCTTTAAGAGTTTTATAAGCTTTTTTTATTAAATTTTCGGTTTGTTTTAAACTATTTAAATCAGCTTTAAATAAGTATGCTTCAGCCCCAAGTCCCTCTAATTCTTTTTTTAATTTTAAAGCACTACTTTTAGATTTATTAAAGTGGATACCTATTTTTGTTTCAAAGCTAACTAAACTTTTAGCTATTGCAGATCCTATTCTAGTTGCTCCACCAGTGATGATTATTTTTTTGGCTTCCATTTTTTTATCGCTTTTCTTGGTTTTGTGCCAGGCATACCCATAGTCGATCTTCCCTTTGGATAAACCTTACTTTTCAAATTATATTGAGAAATTTTAGGATTTAAAGTTATCTCAAGTTCACTAGCTTCTAGTTTTCTCATTTCATCTCTTAGTTTAGCAGCTTCTTCAAATTCTAAATTAGATGCAGCTTCCTTCATTTTTCTGTTTAAAGCTTTAAGATGTTTTTTTAGGTTTCCGCCTACGTTTGATCCCTCACTTATTTTAACATAATCTTTTTCATAAACAGACTCTAAAATATCACTTATCTCTTTTTTTACTGATTCAGCGGTTATTCCATTTTTCTTATTATACTCTAATTGTTTGTTTCTCCTTCTGTCTGTTTCCTTGATTGCTTTTTCAATACTCTTCGTGACTTTATCAGCATATAAAATTACTTTACCATCCACATTTCGCGCCGCTCTTCCAATTGTTTGAATTAAGGAAGTTTCAGATCTTAAAAATCCCTCTTTATCAGCATCTAAAATTGCTACTAAAGCACATTCGGGAATATCTAATCCCTCTCTTAACAAATTAATTCCTACAAGAATATCAAACACCCCCATTCTCAAATCTCTTATGATTTCAATTCTTTCAAGAGTATCAATGTCAGAGTGCATGTATCTTACTTTAAGACCATTTTCGTGAAGATATTCTGTAAGATCCTCAGCCATTTTTTTTGTCAGCGTTGTAGCAAGGACTCTATATCCTTTTTTTACAATCTCTTTTGCCTCGTGCATAAGATCATCAACTTGAGTTTTGGCTGGCCTTATTTCAACTGGCGGGTCTATTAAACCTGTTGGCCTAATGATTTGATCAATATGTTTATTACTTGTTTGTTTTAGCTCCCAAGGTCCTGGGGTTGCAGAGACAAAAACAGTTTGAGTTCTCATTAAATCCCACTCTTCAAATTTCAAAGGTCTATTGTCCATACATGACGGGAGTCTAAACCCATATTCGGCTAAAGTACTTTTTCTCGTCCGATCACCTTTATACATTCCATTTAATTGTGGTACAGTTACGTGACTTTCGTCTACAAATATAATTGCATTATCTGGAAAATACTCAAAAAGAGTAGGCGGTGGTTCACCAGCTTTTCTTCCTGATAAAAATCTTGAATAATTCTCTATCCCCGCGCAAGTTCCAGTAGCCTCAATCATTTCTAGATCAAACTTAGTTCGTTCTCTCAATCTCTGTTCCTCCAAAAGTTTATTATTTTCTCTATGTTTTTTTAAAGTCTCAGCTAATTCAGATTTTATTTGTTTGATTGCTTGCTCGATAGTGGGCTTAGGAGTAATGTAATGACTATTAGCATAAATTTTTATGATTGAGTAATCATTTGTCTTATCTCCAGTAAGTGGATCAAACTCTTCAATTTTTTCCAATTTATTTAAATTAAAACTTATTCTCCATGCTCTATCTTCTAAGTGTGATGGAAAGATCTCTAAATTTTCTCCTCTTACCCTAAAGGTTCCCCTAAAAAAATTTTGATCATTTCTTTTGTACTGCAAGTTTATAAATGCTCTAATTAAATCATCTCGTTCATATTCATAATTTTTCTTTAAAGTAATAGTCATTTTTGAGTAAGCCTCTACAGAACCCAAACCGTAAATACATGACACACTTGCAACAATTATCACATCATCTCTTTCCAACAACGATCTTGTTGCGGAGTGTCTCATACGGTCAATTTGCTCATTTATTGAAGCCTCTTTTTCTATATATGTATCAGATCTAGGAACGTATGCTTCTGGAGTATAATAATCGTAATAAGATACAAAATATTCTACAGCATTATCTGGAAAAAAACTTTTAAACTCTCCGTACAATTGAGCTGCTAAAGTTTTGTTTGGTGCTAGAATTAGAGCCGGCCTATTAGCTTTTTCGATAACTTTTGCCATTGTAAACGTTTTTCCCGATCCCGTAACCCCTAAAAGCACTTGTTCTTGTTTGTTATCTTTTAAGTTTTTTAATATTTGCTTAATGGCCTCTGGTTGGTCACCGCTAGGTTGAAAAGCACTTTTGATTTTAAAGTTAATACCTCCTTCTAACTTCTTAATTTTTTTTGAGTTATTAACTTCTAGACCAGCTAATTTTTCTTGATAAGTATTTTGCATTTTGTGTTAATAATAAAATAATTATATTATAAATTTCAATGAGCATAGTTTCCAATAGTTTAAAACGTATAAAACCGTCGCCTACAATAGCAGCTACCTCAAAAGCTAGGGAAATGAGAGCTGCTGGAAAGGATGTTATCGGTTTAGGAGCTGGAGAGCCTGATTTTGATACTCCAGACAATATTAAAGAAGCAGCAATAGAAGCGATTAGAAAAGGGGACACAAAATATACTGCAGTGGATGGAACCCCAGCTCTAAAAAAAGCTATTCAAGCAAAATTTTCTAGGGAAAATAATTTATCATACGACCTTGACCAAATTTCAGTTGGAACTGGTGGAAAGCAAGTTTTATATAATGCTTTTATGGCAACCATAAATAAAGGTGATGAGGTAATTATTCCAGCCCCTTATTGGGTTTCTTACCCCGACATTGTATTGTTAGCCGGGGGTAAACCCAAAATAATAAAGTGTGATGAAAAAAATAATTTTAAATTAACACCAGAAAAATTAATAAAAGCAGTTTCAAAGAAAACAAAGTGGATAATTATAAACTCACCGTCAAACCCTACAGGATCTGGTTATACCAAAGATGAGATAATAGCTTTATCGAAGATTTTAATAAAATATAAAAATTTGTATATTTTAAGTGATGATATTTACGAGCATATCACTTATGATGGTTTTAAATTTTTTACAATTGCGCAAATTGAAAAATTAAAAAGTAGAACTTTAACCATGAATGGGGTGAGTAAATCTTACTCGATGACTGGCTGGAGAATTGGTTATGCTGCAGGTCCAAAAGAAATTATTAAAGCGATGGCTAAAATTCAATCTCAATCAACTAGTAATCCCACATCCATAAGTCAAGCAGCTGCAGTTGAGGCTTTAAACGGAACACAAGAATTTATTTCAGAAAGATCAAATTCTTTTAAAGAGAGAAGAAATTTTGTTGTTGATAGTTTAAATAATATAAAAGGTATAAGCTGTTTAAGTCCTGAAGGAGCTTTTTATGTTTTTCCAAACTGTAAAAAATTACTAAACAAGAAAACAAAATTTAAAACTGATAAAGATTTTGTAGAAAAATTGTTAGAAAAAGCTGAGGTAGCTGTGGTTCAAGGCTCTGCCTTTGGTTTAGACGGTTACTTTAGAATATCTTACGCTACTTCAATGGAAAATTTGAAAAAAGCAATGCAAAGAATTAAAACTTTTTGCGATAGCCTTAATTAGACTCGGATAGATATTTTTCAGCTTCAAGTGCTGACATACAACCCATTCCAGCAGCAGTAACAGCTTGTCTAAATATTTTATCTTTTACATCGCCTGCAGCAAAAACTCCTGGAATATTCGTTTCAGTAGAGTCAGGCTTTGTAATTAAATACCCTTCTTTGTCCATTTTAAGTTGATCTTTAAATAAAGATGTAGCTGGATCATGACCAATGGCAATAAATAAACCATCAACTTTAAGATCCTTCACTTTATTATCTTTTACATTTTTAATTTTTAATGCATTTACAGTTTTTGGTACTTTAGTGCCAATAACATCCTCAACTACTGTATCCCAAATAATTTCTATTTTCTTATTAGTTTTTAATTTTGCTTGAAGCATTTTTTCTGCCCTAAGTTCGTTTCTTCTATGTATTAAATAAACTTTTGAAGCAAATTTAGTTAGGAACATTGCTTCTTCAACAGCGGCATTTCCTCCGCCAACTACAGCTACTTCTTTTTCTTTAAAGAAAAATCCGTCACAAGTAGCGCATGCCGAAACACCAAATCCTCTAAACTCTTGTTCAGATTTTAGATTCAACCATCTTGCTTGTGCTCCTGTTGAAATTATAAAACTATCTGCAGTGTAAACCTGACCACTATCACCTGTTGCTATAAAAGGTTTTTTTGTTAAGTCAACTTTACTTATATGATCCTGTATCATTTCTGTGCCTACAGCTTCTGCTTGGCCTTTCATTTCGTCCATTAGCCATGGTCCCTGAATCACTTTTGAGTATCCAGGATAATTTTCAACATCTGTGGTAGTAGTTAATTGACCGCCGGGTTGAGAACCATGAACAAGTATTGGTTTAAGCATAGCTCTGGCCGCATAAATAGCCGCTGTATAGCCAGCAGGGCCTGATCCAAGAATTAACACTTTTGTATGTTTTGTTGATTTATTATTCATTATGTAAAGGTATATAGTAACTAATGTTAGAATTAAAAGCACTTCTTTTAACGCAAGGTATGCATGGTATGGTTAGTCAAGTAGAGGGATTAGCTAAAGCTTTGGGCCTAAGTTATAAACACCAAAAAATTGAATTAAAATCTTTTTGGAATTTAATTCCTCCTAAAATAAGCCCGATATCAGAAAATTTGGTAAAAAATAAATTCGTGTGTGATTGCAAAATCATTATATCTTGTGGGAGAAAAAGTGTAATACCATCAATAGCTTTAAAAAAGAGACTAGGTAATCAAATTTTCAATATTCACATACAAGATCCTAAAGTTTCTTTTGATCACTTTGACCTTATAGTGAGCCCTGAGCATGATCGTTTAAAAGGTGAAAATATAATTAATACAACGGGTGCTATCCATTATCTAACAAAAAAAGAGATTAATGATAATTCAAAGTATCTAGGAATTGAAAAAGATAAAAGAAAAGAATTAGTAGCATTTATCATCGGAGGGCCAAACAAATATTATAATTATTCAGAAAAACAAATTCATGAACTTTTCAACAAAGTTAAGACATTATTTACTCCAGATAAATTTAAAATTATTGTAATTCCTTCTTACAGAACACCTGAAAATATTTTAAAAATGGCATTTAATACCTTTAGCATTAATCATCATGTCGTAAAAAATATTGATAAAAAAGCTTATCTTTCTGCCCTTGCAATCTCAAATTATATAGTTGTTACGTGCGACTCCACGTCAATGATTTCAGAGGCTGCCATGACTGGAAAACCTGTTTATATTGCCATGATGAAGTCTTTTAAGCCAACGGGAAGATTTAAAAAATTTTATTCACAATTGAAAGATTTAGGTATAACAAGAGAATTAGAAGATAGGGTTGAAAGTTGGAGTTACAATAGTTTAAATGAGGTAAACAGAATTGCTCCAATTGTAAAAGCAAAAATGAAAAAACATGGAATTATTTAAATCATTAGAAAAAAGAACTAAACTATTTAGCGATCCTTTTAAACATTTTGAAATCAACCAGCCGCTGACTCAAAATGCTATTGATGAAATTTGTAGTGCAGAGATAGCTGATCCTAGAAAACAAAATTTAAATTATGATGGAACAAGAGCTCTTGATGGAGGAGAAGGAACCTTTCGAGCTGGAATTAAAGATGGAGGAAAAGCTAAAAAACTAAGATGTTATGTTACCAAAGAAAATTCTAATCAATTTCCAAACTTAACAAAATTTATTGAAGAATTAAGATCAACTGAAGTATACAAAAAGATTGGATCATTAATTGGAAAAGATTTGAGTAGTTCTTACGTGAGACTAGAAGTAATTTGTGACAGAGAAGGTTTTTGGTTAAAGCCTCATTGTGATATTGAGGAAAAATTAATGTCATCAATAGTTTTTGTTAATTTACATAACGAGTCGGAGAATTTAGGAACTGATTTTTATGATGCAAAATTAAACAAAGTTAAAACAGTTCCTTATAAACATAATTATGGATACTTCTTTACTAGTGGACCAAACACTTGGCATGGAATGGAAAAAAAAGAGATTAAAAAAGAGAGAAGGTGTATTCAAATAAATTATGTTACATTCGAAACTGATTGGAAAGTTAAAAGTTAAAGATCTTGTAAAGAAGTTACGCTGATATCTTTCAATTTAAGAGATTTAATACCTTCCAAACAAACCTTGGCTGTCGACATATTCGTACAATATGGAACTTTGTTAGCTAAAGTTGCCCTTCTTAAAGCTACCGCATCGCTCAACTGAGCCTCACTATTTCCGCCACCTGTATTAATAACTAATGCTATTTTTTTAGTATTTAGAATGTCAACAATATGAGGAGATCCCTGATTTACTTTATTAATTTTTTTACACTTAATCCCATGTTTGCTAATATAATCAGCAGTACCTCCAGTCCCACAAAGTTTAAAATTTAACTTAACTAATTGTTTTGCTAGTTGAACACCTTCTTCTTTATGACTATTTTTTAAAGAAATAAAAGCTAAGCCCTTTATAGGAAGAGAGTTTGATGCTGCAATTTGACTTTTAGCAAAAGCCATTCCAAAATTTTTATCAAAACCCATAACTTCACCTGTGGACTTCATTTCTGGACCAAGTAAAAGATCACTATTCGGGAATTTATTGAATGGAAATACCGCCTCTTTAACCGCAAACATTTCTTTTGTTTTACTTTTTAAATTAAACTTAGTTAATTTTTCTCCAGCCATCACTCTTGAAGCTATCTTAGCAAGAGGTAAATTTTTCGCTTTTGAAACAAATGGGACAGTTCTACTTGCTCTAGGATTAACCTCTATTACATAAATCTGATCTTTTTTTATTGCATATTGAACATTCATGAAACCTCTTACTTTTAAAGCTAAAGCCAATTTTTTTGTTTGATTTTCAATTTCTTTAATCAAAAAAGGTTTTATTGAAACCGGAGGCAAACTACACGCTGAATCACCAGAGTGTATTCCAGCTTCTTCAATGTGCTGCATAATACCAGCTACAAAAACATTTTTACCATCTGATATTGCGTCGACATCAACCTCTATTGCGTTATCAATAAACTTATCAATTAAGATTGGATTTTTTTCGGCAACTTTAAATGCTTCTTTTACAAAGTCTTTGAGTTGGCTTTTTTCATGAACAATCTCCATTGCTCTTCCACCTAATACGTAAGATGGTCTTACCATTAAAGGTAAACCAATCTTATCTGCAATTTTTATTGCTTGAGGAAAAGTTCTAGCTATACCACTTTCAGCTTGATTTAAATTAAGTTTATTTAAAAGATCTCTAAATCTATCTCTGTCCTCTGCTAGATCAATTGAAGTATACTGTGTTCCTAAAATTGGAAGTTTATTTTCATATAAAAATTTCGCGAGTTTAATAGGAGTTTGGCCTCCAAATTGAGTAATGACACCTTTTACATTGCCTTTTGATTTCTCTCTTTTGATAATATTGAAAACATATTCATCTATTAAAGGTTCAAAATATAATCTGTCACTTGTATCATAATCTGTTGACACAGTTTCTGGATTACAATTCACCATAATAGTTTCATATTTAGCTTCCTTAAGAGCAAAACTAGCTTGGCAACAGCAATAATCAAACTCTATGCCCTGACCAATTCTATTAGGACCCCCTCCAAGTATTATAATCTTATTCTTATTAGAAGGGTCAGCCTCACATTCTGAATTAGATGAGAAATTTCTTTGATAAGTAGAATACATATATGGAGTAAAAGATTTAAATTCTGCAGCACAAGTATCGACTTTTTTATAAACTGGTAAAACTTTTAAAGCAGTTCTTTTCTTTCTAATTAATGACTCTGAAATATTAGTAAGTTCAGATAATTTTTTGTCAGAAAACCCTATTGATTTAATATAATTAAATTCATTGAAATTTTTTGGAAGACCTTTTTTCTTTATTTTAATTTCATTCTCTATGATTTCTTTTATTTGATTTAAAAACCAAGGATCAATTTTTGAAAGGTTATTTATATCCTTCAAATTTATTTTTTTTCTTATAGCCTCTCCAACAAGTAAAATTTTATTTGGAACATTTTCTTTAAGTTTTTTTCTTATTTGTTTCGTATTTAAGTTAAATATTTGGTCTAATCCTGAGAAACCTGTTTCTAAAGAAACCAAGGCTTTTTGAAGAGACTCTTTAAAATTTCTTCCGATTGCCATTGCTTCTCCTACCGATTTCATTGATGTTCCTAAAACTGCAGCAGAAGACGAGAATTTTTCAAAAGTAAATCTTGGGATTTTAGTGACCACATAGTCTATTGTTGGCTCAAAAGATGCAGGTGTAACTTTCGTAATTTCATTTTTTAATTCGTCTAAAGTATAGCCAACAGCTAACTTTGCTGCTACTTTTGCTATTGGAAACCCTGTGGCTTTGGAAGCTAGCGCCGATGATCTTGAAACCCTAGGGTTCATCTCAATTATTACCATTCTTCCGTTTTTTGGATTTATCGCAAATTGCACATTGGATCCCCCTGTTTCTACACCAATTTTTCTTAAACAAGCTATAGAGGCATTTCTCATAACTTGATACTCTTTGTCGGTCAAAGTAAGTGCAGGAGCAATAGTTACTGAGTCCCCTGTATGAATACCCATGGGATCTAAATTTTCTATTGAGCAAATGATAATGCAATTGTCATTTTTATCTCTGACAACTTCCATCTCAAATTCTTTCCAACCCTCCAAACACTCTTCAACTAAGACTTGATTAGCAGGTGACTCGTGAAGCCCATTTTTTATTATCTTATAAAAATCTTTTTTATTTTTTGCGATACCACCTCCCAAACCACCTAAAGTGAAAGCTGGTCTTATAATTGCTGGTAATCCAATTTGTTTTAATACCTTTGAAGATTGTTTAAAATTATTTACTATTTTTGATTTTGGAAGATCCAAACCAATCTCTATCATATTTTTTCTGAACTTTTTTCTGTCTTCTGCATTGGATATAGCTTTTGAGTTAGCGCCTATAAGTTCAATTTTGTATTTTTTAAGTATTCCTTTTTTTTCTGCTTCCATTGCTAAATTTAAAGCGGTTTGACCACCCATGGTTGGCAAGATCGCATCAGGTTTTTCTTTGATAAGAATTTTTTCAAGAACTTCTATTGTAATAGGCTCTATATAAGTTTTATCAGCCACGTTTGGATCCGTCATAATTGTTGCTGGATTAGAATTTATGAGAATTACTTTGAAACCTTCATCTTTTAAAGCTTTACAGGCTTGGGTTCCTGAATAATCAAATTCACAAGCTTGCCCAATAATAATTGGCCCCGCACCTACAACTAAAATTTTTTTAATATCTTTTCTTTTTGGCATTTTTTTTCATACACTTCACAAATTTATCAAATAAATAAACGCTATCTTGAGGACCAGGGTTTGACTCTGGATGATATTGAACCGAAAAAACAGGTTTATTTTTTAACTCGATCCCCTCAATACTGTTGTCGAACAAAGACTGATGAGTAACTCTTATATTTTTAGGTAAATTTTTTTTTACTACTTCAAATCCGTGATTCTGACTTGTGATTTCAACATTGCCCTCAATTAAATTTTTAACAGGATGGTTAGCTCCTCTATGACCTAATTTCATTTTTTCTGTCTTAGCACCAAGTGCTAAAGCTAGTATTTGATGACCTAAACAAATTCCAAATAATGGTAACTTTTTTTTAATTAACTCTTGTATTGTTGGTATAGCGTATTTTCCAGTTGCCGCAGGATCTCCAGGACCATTTGATAAAAATATTCCATTAGGGTTTAATTTTAGGATATCATTTGCACTTGTCTCACAGGGCACGATTGTAATTTTACAATTAAAATCTGAAAAATATCTTAAAATATTCTTCTTAATCCCGTAATCAATAGCAACCACATGCAATATTTTTTTTTTATTTTTTAAATATCCATTTTCTTTTTTCCAAGTTTTATAGTCTTGCCACAAATAATTTTTCTTAGTAGTTACCTGTTTCGCCAAATCTAAGTTTTTAAGACCACTCCATTTATTAGTTATATTAATAAGTTTTTTTATATTTAATTTATTTTTATTGAAAAATGAAATTGTACCCTTAGGAGCACCCCTTTCTCTAATAAAATTTGTTAAACTTCTAGTATCTATTCCGGTTATCCCAACTATCTTATTCTTTTTTAACCATTGATCTAAATGCTTTAAAGATCTGTAATTTGATGGGTTAGTTATTTCTGTATTGATTATTACTCCTTTGGTCCATATTTTATCAGATTCATGATCCTCTTTATTTGTTCCTACATTTCCAACATGAGGAAAAGTAAAGTTAATGATTTGATCAGCATAAGAGGGATCCGAAATAATTTCTTGATAACCGGTAATTGAGGTATTGAAACATACTTCTCCTGTTGCGGTTCCTTTGTAACCTAATCCTAAGCCCTTAAAAAATTTACCGTTTTGAAGAACTAAAATAGCAGTGGAGTTGATCTTTTTAAGATTTTTTTTAGAGTTTATATTTTGACTAATATTCTTCAAATACAACTCATGAGTTAAAGTAAAAAACTTATAAACATGATTTTGCGCAACATATGAAATAGAATTAAAATCGTCAAGAAAGTTCTTTTTATTTTGAACAAGAATTGTGATTAAATTTGCGACTTACTATGTCTTTAAAAAAAAAAATAAATGATAGACTTAATGAGTCCTTAAAAGCAAAAGATAAAAATACCTACCCAACCTTAAGGTTAATTGTTTCAGCAATAAAAGATGCTGAAATAGCAGGACGATCTAAAGGTCAGTCCGAAATTAAGGATAGCGACGTTATTTCACTGCTTAAAAAAATGATAAAACAAAGAAATGAGTCTTGTGAAGTGTATAAAAAAGCTGGACGAGACGAGCTTCTAAATAGTGAAAAAAGAGAAATAGAGGTAATAGGGGAGTTTTTACCCAAACAACTTAGCGAAGAGGAAACTCAAAAAATATGCGAAGAAACAATTAAATCTCTGGGCTCCTCATCAATGAAAGATATGGGTAAGATAATGGGAGCCTTAAAATCAAAACATGCAGATAGTTTGGATTTTTCTAAAGTGAGTGTGATTCTTAAAGGACTGTTGAATAAATGAAATATCCTAAAGAATATTTAGAAGAAATTAAGATGAGATTGAAAGTATCTCAAGTTGTTGGAAAAATTGTACAATTAAAAAAAAGAGGTAAAGAATTTATAGGATTGTCACCATTCAAAAATGAAAAAACACCCTCTTTTACTGTAAATGATGAAAAAGAATTTTATCATTGTTTTAGCACGGGTGAGCACGGGAATATTTTCGATTTTTTGATGAAAACAAAATCCTTGGGTTTTGGTGAAGCAGTAAAAATATTAGCTGCAGAAGCTGGAATGCAGCCCTATAGATTTTCAAATTTTGATCAAAAAAAAGATAAAAGATTTCAGATCTATAAAAATATTTTTAATGACTATTCGGAACATTTCAATAAACAGTTATTTTTACCGGAAAATCAAGAGGCCATAAGTTATTTATATAACAGGAGACTTAAGAAAGATATTATTGATTATTTTCAATTAGGTTTTGTTCCTTGGAAAAATAGTTTTTATGAAAAACTTTCGAAAAAATATTCTGAAGAAGAAATAAACTCTACGGGCCTTTATTATAAAAGCGATAAGACAGGAAAATATATTGATCGTTTTAATTCAAGAATTATTTTTCCCGTAAAAAATATATCTGGAGATACAATTGCTTTTGGTGGAAGAATAATTCGAGATGGAAAATTTGCAAAATATATAAATTCCCCTGAAACAGAATTTTACAAAAAAGGTAGTATGATTTTCAATTTAGATAAGGCAAAAAATCTTAGGTCAGAAACAGAGGAAGTTTTAATAGTTGAGGGCTACATGGATGTTTTAAGCGTTTATTCATCGGGTATTAAAAATGTAATTTCTAATTCAGGTACCGCTCTTACAGGTAGGCAGATAAGCTTAATTTGGAAGTTTTTTTCAAGTCCTATAATTTGTTTAGATGGAGATGAGAGTGGTCAAAGAGCTGCCTTCAGAATAGCAGAGAGGTTGTTCCCTTTGATAAATGAAAATAACAGAATTTATTTTTCTATAATGCCTGATGGTAAAGATCCTGATGATTATATAAAGGAAAACGGTAAAAATGGTTTGATAAGTCTTTTAAAGAAAAAAGAAATTATACAATCTTTTATTTGGCAATACCACTTACAAAAGATTAATCAAAATAATCCATATGAAGTTTCTAAGTTTGAGAAGGAAATAAAAAAATTGACTTATTCTATACAGGACGAAACTTTGAAAAAATATGTATTGGAAGATTTTCTTGAAAGACTAAGAAACCTTACTCCAATGCAGGCATCAAAACAAAATTACAGTTACCTTCCGTTCAAGAAAAAAAAAGATTTTAGAATTTTAAAGGAAACAAAAATTTTACATCAAAAGAGAGAGAAATTTTCTAAAATTCAAATAATAGAATTTTCTATTTTATATTTATTATGGAATTTTTTTGAAATTTCATTAAAAAAAGTAGATGAACTTTCAGAGATTGAGTTTATCGATAAAAAAAACGAAGATTTTAAAAATTTACTTATTAAATCATTCACAGAGCCTGGCGATACTAATACCATTAAATCAAAAGTGCATGATTTGCATGAAAAAATACTAGTAGATATTCAAGAAAATTCAAATATTCAAATAATTTCTAAAAATAAAACTGATCAAGATATTTTTAGTCTACTCGATGAACTGATTAAAGATCATAGAGATCAGTGTAATCTTAAAAAAATAGAATCCTTAGAGCAAAAATTAATCAACAACTTAGATGAAACCTCGTATTCAGAACTGATTAAGCTTAAAAGCCAATTAAATAGGGATTAAATAAAGTATAGATTTTTTCCACTTAGTGATTATATATATTCTACACTTCATTTATGGTTGAGAAATTAATTACAAAATCATTTGAAAGGCTTTTTGACAAAGGAAAGCACAGAGGTTTCATAACCTATGAAGAGTTAGGAAAATCTTTAGGTAAAAGAAACAGCACTAACGAAAATTTAGAAAAGGCTTTCATTATTCTTGCTGATGAAAAAGTCACTTTAGTAGAAAAAAAATCACAATTTCAATCAAACAAAAAGAAAGATCAAGCAAATGTATCTGAGGAAAAAAGTTCCGACAAAAGTGATGATCCGATCAGAATGTACCTTAGAGAAATGGGCGGTGTTGAACTTTTATCTAGAGAGGGTGAAATTGCAATTGCAAAAAGAATAGAGGCAGGAAAAGATGTAATGATCAATGCTCTCACGCAAAGTCCTATAGTTGGAAAAAAAATATTCGAATGGAAAGAACTAATTGAGAATCAACAACTTTTGGTGCGAGATATCATAGACATCGACTCAACTTATGAAGATTTTGAAGCCTCGGAAGATGAAGATGATTTAAAAATCGAAAAGAAAGCTAAAGATAAAAAAATTAAAGATAAAGATAAAGATAAAGATAATCAGGAAACAAAAAAAGATGAAGATAATTCTTCAAATGATGATGATGAATTCAATGTTTCCCTTGCCAAAATGGAGGAGGAGATTAAGCCAAAAATAATTAATATTTTAGATTCATTAAATAAGAACTACTCGAAACTTAAAAAATATCAAACTGAAAAATTAGAATGTTTATTAAATTCAAAAGAATTATCTGTCTCTAAAAACAAAAACTTTAAAAAAATTCAAGAAATTTTAGTAGATAATTTTAAAAATTTGCAGCTTGCTCCGCATGTTGTAGAAGAGCTAGTTCAGTCGCACTATAAAGAAAATAAAAAGATTGTGTCTTTAGAGGGAGTCCTTCTCAGACTAGCGATTGATAATAAAATCTCAAGAGAAGAATTTTTAAAATACTATATAGGAAATGAAATTAATCCAAAATTTGAGATATTTTTAAAAGAAAATCAAACCTGGAAAACATTCTTTAAAAAATATAAAAAAGATTTTTCAGAAATAAGAGACAGATTAGTTGAATTCAGTAAAAAAATTGGCTTATCGGTAGGAGAATTTAAAAAATTAGTTAGTAGAATTCAAAAAGGTGAGAGAGAATCTAGAATTGCAAAAAAAGAAATGGTTGAAGCAAATTTAAGATTAGTAATTTCAATAGCAAAGAAATACACAAATAGAGGACTCCAGTTCCTAGATCTTATCCAAGAAGGTAATATAGGATTAATGAAAGCCGTAGATAAGTTTGAATATAGAAGAGGCTATAAGTTTTCGACTTATGCTACTTGGTGGATAAGGCAAGCAATAACTAGATCTATCGCGGATCAAGCTAGAACAATTAGAATTCCTGTGCACATGATAGAAACGATTAATAAAATAGTAAGAACTCAAAGACAAATTATGAGCGAATTCGGAAGAGAACCAACTCCAGAGGAGTTAGCAAAAAAACTTGCTATGCCACTTGAAAAAGTGAGAAAAGTTTTAAAAATAGCTAAAGAGCCTGTATCTCTGGAAACCCCTGTAGGAGATGAAGAAGATAGTAGCCTAGGAGATTTTATTGAAGATAAAAATGCTTTACAACCTCTTGATACTGCCATTCAATCAAATTTAAGTGAGTCAACAACAAAAATTTTAGCCTCACTTACACCTCGAGAGGAAAGAGTATTACGTATGAGATTTGGAATAGGGATGAACACAGACCACACTTTAGAAGAGGTCGGTTTACAATTTTCAGTTACAAGGGAGAGAATAAGACAAATAGAAGCAAAAGCTTTAAGAAAACTGAAACACCCAAGTAGATCAAAACAATTAAAAAGTTTCTTAGAAAAATAATTTATTGTGATATAAGTAATGTTATTATTGGGCCTGTAGCTCAGTTGGTTAGAGCAGTACACTCATAATGTATTGGTCCCAGGTTCGAGTCCTGGCGGGCCCACCAATTTTAATTATTAGATTTTTTCACAAATTCATCCAATTTTTTTATCAGCAAATTAATGTCATTGTTGTTTGAGTTTAATATAGATGAGAATTCTTCCTTTTGAGTTCTTGCAAGACTTAGGCCTTCCACAATTAAATCTCTAATTAAAGGTTTTTCAGGATCTTTAGTGTATATTCTCCAATCAATTTTAATTTCGGGTCCTCCATCAGCGGGAATTATTTTCGACTTTATAATAGTGTATTTAGCGCTTTTTTTATCACTTTCTATAACTTCAAACTTACTAGATGAATAGTCACTAAGCCTAGAAGTTAAACTTTTTAAAAAATATTTTTCGAAGGCTATTTGATATTTTTCAATTTCTTTTTTTTCAGCAGATTTTCTTAATTCTCCGAGCGTATACATACCCAAAGCTTTTATATCAACATTTTCTAAAGCTATAATTTCTATAAATTTTGCCTTCTCATCTTCAGTAAGGTTTTTATCAGATAATTTATTTATTGCTTCTCCAACCAATTCCGTAACAAACTCTTTTGGATCAGAGCTGAAAGCATAAAGATTAGAAAAAAGAAAAAATACAAAAGTAATTAAAAATATGCTTAATTTTTTCATTTAAGCTTTAATTATCTAAATTCCCCCAGTCGTCCTGGTCGCTCTTTGAGTTTTGGATTTTATTTTCTCTATCCTGTAAATATATGCTTTTTAAAGAAGAGTATAAGTCAATAGAGTTTTGCTCTAGACTTTCGAAATTTTTAATATTTTTTGATCTAAAATCTACTGCAGTTGTTCCTTTTACCGAATAGTAGTCCAGGTCATTTCCCGATATTCCAAACAATTTATTTTCCCTTATAGTTATATGAGCAAAAGGATCAATGAAAGTATCAGCAATAAGCCCGAAACTATCTCTTGCTGTTGAAGGACCTAAAACTGGCAAAACTAAATAACATCCTGGTCCGACACCATAGGTTCCCAAAGTTTGTCCTAGGTCTTCTTTATTAGCTTTTAATCCCATTTTTTCTGCAGGATTAAAAAATCCTAATACACCTAAAGTTGAATTTACTAGTACACTTCCAGTAGAATGACCAAATTGTTTTAAGTCCCCTTGAAGCAATGAATTCGGAATTGAAAGAAGTGTAGAAATATTTGATGTAAAATTGCCAGTACCTTGCTTTAAGGGCTTTGGAAGTTTGTTATAACCTTTGGCTATAGGCTCCAAAATTAATTCATCGACAACCATGTTAAACTTAAAAACAGATCTGCTTACATTTTCAAAACATTCCTCTGTAGATTTGGCCGCTGTAGACACAAAAGTAAGTATAATGATTGAACTAATAAAAATTTTGAATTTATTTAAAGTCATTAATTAAGCTATATATATAAATATACCATTTATGCTATATAAATAATTAAATAAAATATTAGGATATTGTTA
This sequence comes from uncultured Pelagibacteraceae bacterium, assembly GCA_902535255.1. Taxonomy (GTDB): domain Bacteria; phylum Pseudomonadota; class Alphaproteobacteria; order Pelagibacterales; family Pelagibacteraceae; genus Pelagilacustribacter. The sequence goes on along the minus strand of CACASQ010000001.1, from coordinate 230,574 downwards.
TGTTTCAGCAAAAAAACGACTAAATTATGAAAAAAGAATTTAATTTATCGCCAAATTTTTCTAAAAACCCGAGAAACAAAAGAGACATAAAGTTTATTGTTATTCATTATACTGGGATGCAATCAGAAATTGAATCTCTTAAAAGACTTAAAAATCCAAAATCCGAGGTAAGTTGCCATTATCTAATAAATAGGAAAGGCCAAATAAAACAAATGGTGAAAGACGATCGAATTGCCTGGCATGCTGGAAAGTCAAAATGGAAACATTTTAACAACTTGAATTCAAATTCTATTGGAATAGAACTAGTCAACAAGGGTCATAAATGGGGGTATCAGAATTTTACCAACACTCAAATCAAAAATTTAATAAAGTTATGTAGAAATTTAAAAAAAAAATATAAAATTAAAAGTCAAAACTTTTTAGGACATTCAGATATTGCACCCCTTAGAAAAGTAGATCCAGGACAGAAGTTTCCTTGGAAAAAGTTAAGTAAGTTTAGTCTAGGAGTCTGGTATAATAGCCGTATTTTCAAAAAAAAAAAAGAAAACCACGAATTCACAAAAAAAAATTCCCGTATGAACTTTTTTAAAAACCTCCACAAAATTGGCTATAGATACTTTGATATTAGAAAAAAAACTCCTAAAGACAAAATTATAATTAAAGCCTTCCAACAAAGATTTACTCCGCGAAAAGTAGATGGTTTAATTAACTTCAAAATCCTACAAATAAGCCGTTTTTTAGCAAAAAAATAGAATAATTCTTGCTTATTCTTAGTTATTTAATTAAAAGGATATTGCCAGATAGTTGGATAGTCGCTGTTTATTAAACAGAGGAAAGTCCGGGCTCCGTAAAGACACAGTGCCAGTTAATGACTGGCGAAGGTGACTTCAGGGATAGTGCCACAGAAAATAAACCGCCTGATCGAGGCAAGGGTGAAACGGCGAGGTAAGAGCTCACCGGTTTTTTGGTAACAAAAAACGCACGGCAAACCCCACTGGGAGCAAGGTTAAATAGAGAAGACATTGCGAAAATCGCTAAAAACAGTCTTTAGTTAGTCTTCTGGGTTAACCGCTTGAGCTTAGATGTAAATTTAAGCCTAGATAAATGACATCTTCAATGACAGAACCCGGCTTACAGATTATCTGGCAAAATCCTTTTGCTGTTCTACTTTTGTGCTTTTGATTATTTCAAAATACCATTGACTAATTGTAAAAAACCCATACTATCCCAAATAATCCCATAATGGAGGGTGATTTGAAAAAATTAAAAAAAACTAGGTTTAAAAATAAGAATGTTTTTATCAAGTTACGAAAACAAAATAGACAAGAAAGGTCGGGTTTCAGTGCCAGCTACTTTTAGATCTCACTTGAATTCAATGGGATATAATGGCTTCATCGCTTATCCTTCTTTTAATCACTCGTCACTTGAGGCTTGTTCTCAAGAAAGAATTGAAAAACTATCTAATACAATTGACTCTCTTAATCCATTTGAAGAAAAAAGAGATTATTTCGCAACTTCAGTGCTATCTGAAAGTGAAAACTTACAATTTGACACTGAAGGCAGAGTTTCAATATCAAAAAAATTATTAATCCATGCAAAAATTAAAAGTAATATTTTATTTGTAGGGCTTGGTAAAACATTTCAAATTTGGGAACCAAATATCTTTGAGAAATTTAAGGTTATGGCAAGAAAAAAAGCTTTTCAAAATCGATCTAACTTGAAATGGGATAATCAACTGAAAGGAGATAAGTCATGAGTATAAATGTTGGGGGAGGAGAATTAAGAGAACTGAAACCTAGGATTTTGGTAATCGGAGTAGGTGGAGCAGGAGGAAACGCGATAAATGCCATGATTAAAGCTGGAATGGAAGGGGTTGAATTTGTGGCAGTGAACACTGATGCACAAGATCTAAAGATGAGCAAAGCAGATGCAAAAATTCAAATTGGAATGAATTTAACAAAAGGGCTTGGAGCGGGAGCGAAAAATGACATTGGTCAAGCTGCTGCAGATGAGTCTCTAAACGAAATCATAAATTATATTCAAGGAAGTAATATGGTTTTTATTGCTTCAGGAATGGGAGGAGGAACAGGTACAGGCGCCTCACATGTAATTGCTAAAGCTGCTAGAGAAATGAATATTTTAACGGTGGGGGTAACAACTCTTCCTTTCGCTTACGAAGGCCCTAAAAGAATGAGGAGAGCAATTGCTGGTTTAGATGAATTAAAGAAACATCTTGATACCACAATTGTCGTGCCGAACCAAAATCTTTTTAAAATTGCTAATGAGACCACAGGATTTGAGGAGTCTTTTAGTTTATCAAACGACGTACTCAAACACGGTGTTCAGAGTATTACTGATTTGATGGTGCGCCCAGGAATGATCAACTTAGATTTTGCTGATGTTGAGACTGTAATGAGTTCAAGTGGAAAAGCTATGATGGGGACAGGAGAGGCAGAAGGAGAAAATAGAGCAATGGCTGCTACTGAATTAGCTTTAAATAATCCTTTAATTGATGAATATACTTTACAAGGCGCAAAAGGATTACTTGTAAATATTACAGGAGGAAGCGATATAAAACTTTTTGAGGTTGATGCTGTAGTAAACAAAATAAGAGCTGAAGTCGATCCTGAAGCAGAACTAATATTTGGTGCTATAAAAGATGAAAGCATGAATGGAAAAATAAGAGTTTCTATTGTAGCTACTTCTTTAAAAGGCTCTTCTATTTCTCCAGAAGTAAAACCAATATTAAATATAGTAAATGGCTCAAGCACAAGAGGCAATTTATTAAATGAAAATTTATTTGCAAAAAGCAACATAGAGCAAAATGTTGTTAATTCAATTGATGGAGCTACAGCTTTAAAGCTAGATGAAAGTTATGAAATTAAAAATACAGAGGAGCAAAATGCTTTAATCGACAGCTTTGAGAGCAATGAAGAAAAAAGATTGGCGGAAGAACCTGAAACATATAATAGCGTAACCGAGGATGTTCCTGCTGGGGTCTCAATTGAAAGTGCATCTTACATTGAAAAAAATGTGGATAATGAAATGAATAACATAAACCCTTATGAAAACAAAAGTTCTGTGAGCAATCTAGAAAAAGAGTATACGCCAAAACTTTTCACTGAAGAACAGAGTCTTGACGAAGATTCTAGTGATGGCTCAAAAGAGGATGTCATAGAGGAAAAGTTATTTGACCAAGAAAATGAGGATGAAGATTTTGAAATTCCTGCTTTTCTTAGAAGACAAAAATTTTAATGATTTTATTAAAAACAAATGAACAAAAAAACAATATCTTCGGAAATTTCTCATTTTCCGGTGATGTTGAGCGAAGTAATTGAAGCCTCCCTACCTTTAAAAGGCGGAACTTTTGTAGACTGTACTTTTGGCGGCGGGGGATATTCTGAAGCTCTACTTAGCTTTCCTAACACCAAGGTAATTGCGTTAGATAGAGATAATAATGTTGTTTCAACCGCAAAAGAATTAGAAAAAAAATTTAAAAACAGGTTTCAATTTTATCAATCAAGATTTAGCCAAATAGATAAAATTTTAAAAAATGACATCGATACAATAATATTTGATCTTGGACTTTCATCAATTCAATTGAATAATTTGAAGAGAGGCTTTTCTTTTAAATCAAAAGATAAATTAGATATGAGAATGGGCCTCTCTGATTTTTCATTAAAGGATGCTATAAACAACCTAAGCCAAGAACAATTAAAGTTAATTATCAAAATTCTCGGAGAAGAGAACGAAGCTTCAATTATTTCCAAAAATATTATTAAAGCTAGATCTGAAAAAAAAATTACTAGGGTTGATGAATTAGTAAAAATTATTGAAAAAAGTAAAAGAAAAAATTTATCGAAAAAAATAAATCCTAGCACAAAAACATTTCAAGCTTTAAGAATATTTGTTAACAAAGAAATTTCAGAACTAGTAACAGGAATTATTAATGCCACAAAACTTCTTAAGCCTGGTGGTAAAATAATAATAGTAAGCTTTCATTCAATAGAAGATAAAATAATTAAATATTTTTTTAAAAATTATTCAAAAAATAAATCAAAACCGTCCAGGTATTTTCCTGAAGAAAAAAATGAAAATCTTGCTTTATTTGAGAAATACACAAATAAAGTTGTCAAACCTTCAATAGACGAGGTCAATACTAATAAACCATCTCGTTCTGCTAAGTTAAGATACGCAACAAGAAGTGAGAATAAATTTGTTTATCCCTCTAGCTTAGTACAAAAATTCAAAAAGTATTTAGAAATTGAGGCTATAAATGTTTAGAATTAATATTTTGATTTCAGTCTTAGTATTTTCATTATTACTAATCTTAACATCATTTATTAAGAATCAAACAAGAATAACTGAAAAAAAAATTTTCAATATTAGTAAGATTATCAATTCGAAAGAAACAGATTTTAACGAGTCCCAATTAGATTTTTTTTATTTAAGTTCACCATCTATAATTGAGAAAAAGATAGAGCATTTAGATAGAGGTCAGTATGTGCCAATGGAATATTCAAAAATATTTTTAAGTATTTCTAATTTTATTGAACTTCAAAATAAAGTTGCAATCCAAGGTAGTCAAAATGATAAAAAAAAGAAAAAATAGAAATTTAAATTCTAATCAAACAAGTTTTTATTTTGAAGATTTTCTAGAAACGAGTAGAAAAAATAAGATTTCAAAAAAAAATAGCTTAATTCAAGATAGGATATATTTATTGTTTTTTTTGTTCTTTTCATTAATTTTAATTTTTAGCATAAGAATTATTCATGTCTCTTTAAATAAAATTGAAGTATTTGACAAAGAAAATGTGATTGGTAAAATTTTACCAATAAGAAGAGACATTGTTGATAGAAATGGAACTTTAATTTCAAGAAATATTAATTCGTTTCATGCTGCAGTAAATCCAAAACTTATTAATAATAAAGAAAATTTTTTGTTAAAATTAAGGTTAAACTTTCCTGAGCTTCCAACACAAAAAATAGAAAAGAAAATAAAAAATGGAAAATATTTTTATTTAAAAAAAAGGATAAATCAAAATGACAAAGAAAAATTTTGGAGCTTAGGAGAAAAAGGAATAGTATTTGAACCTTTCCAATCGAGAATTTATACTCATGCAAATTTATTTAGTCATATAGTAGGTCAAGTCGATTATGATAATTACGGTATTTCTGGAATAGAAAAATATTTTGACAAAGAGTTAAAGGATAAAAGTCTTTTAAGCCAACCTTTTGAACTTACTTTAGATATTAATATTCAACATTTAATAAGCAAAGAGCTTAATAAGTCCTTAAAAACTTTTGATGCGACAGGAGGAGCAGCATTATTGATAAATGTTGAAAATGGAGAAATTTTATCTTTAGTTTCTTTACCGGATTTTGACATTAATAAAAGAGTTAGTGTTAAAGAAAAAAAATATCTTAATAAAATTACTAAAGGAGTATATGAGCTTGGCTCAATTTTTAAAACTTTTACTATTGCTCTAGCCATTGACAATAACATTGTAAAGCCTGACACAGTAATTAAAAATATACCTAGATCTATAAAATGCTCCAAACATGAAATTTCAGATTTAAAGAAATTTCCGAAGAATTTATCTGTTCAAGAGATTTTAGTTCGCTCTTCAAACATTGGAACATTACTCCTTGCAAGGAAAATAGGGGAGAAAAAGTATAAAAAATTTATTGAAGATGCACGATTATTAAGGAGTCCTGATATTCAATTAGAAGAAGTTGGTAATCCTATTAAGTTTGACTGGAACAAATGTAAATTAGAAACAGTTTCCTATGGACACGGAATCACCACTACACCTTTACAAGCAACCGCAGTTTATGCTGCATTATCAAATGGTGGAAAAATTATTAAACCCAATTTAGTTAAATCAGAAAATAAAAGTTATGGAAACTTAATTTCAGAAACCACAAGTAAAAAAATTAATAACATGTTAAGAAAAGTAGTTACTGACGATGAGGGGACTGCAAAACTTGCTGATGTTTTTGGTTATAATGTCGGGGGTAAAACTGGAACTTCTCAAAATTATAGAGACAAAAACAATAATTTGAATACATTCATTTCTATATTTCCATCGCAAGCGCCAAAATATGCTTTACTGATAATGCTTGAGAATCCAAAGGTCGCTAAGAATTTGATTTATGACTATAAGGGTTATAAAGTAAAAGCTTTCAGGAACGAGGCAGGTTGGAATTCTGTTTATGTTGCAGGCAAAATAATAAAAAAAATTGGACCAATTTTAGCCATAAAGAATCAAGATTTTAACAATCAATATGTTGCTAAAAGATCTAATTAAAAACCTTCCAGAAGAAACAAAAAAAATTAGGGTAAGAGGGCTCTCTATAGATAGTAAAAAAATCAAGCAAGGTTTCATTTTTTTTGCGATAAAAGGAAAAAAATTTAACGGTGAAAAATATATTAGCGAAGCTCTAAAAAAAGGTTCAATAGCTATAGTTTGTTCGAAAACTTGTAATTTCAAAAGTATAAAAACTCCAATTATTAAAACATCAAATGTTAGGTATTTACTAAGTGAGTTTTGTTCTAAATTTTATCGTTTTAAACCTAAAAATATAATAGCTATAACCGGAACTAACGGAAAAACTTCCGTAGCTGATTTATTTTATCAAATTTTAAGTTCAAACAAAATCCCTGTTGCCTCTATTGGAACTTTAGGAGTTAAATATAAAAATAAAATTTTAAAATCCAATCTTACTTCTCCCGATACAATATTACTTCATCAATTATTGGAAAAAATTAAAAAAAAAAAAATTGACAATGTTATTATTGAGGCTTCTAGTCATGGTTTACATCAAAATCGGATAGAACATTTAAATTTAAACGCAGGAATTTTTACAAATTTTAGTCAGGATCATCTAGATTACCATAAAAATATGAGACATTATTTAAATGCTAAATTACATCTTTTTAAAAATATTTTACCAAGAAATAAATTTCTAATAAGTGACAGTTCTATTAAAGAATTTTCAATTTTGAAAAAGATTTCAAAAAAAAGAGGGTTAAACTTGATAGACTCAAATCAAATTAGAATTAATTTAAAAAAGAAAATTAATCTCAATTTAAATAAGCTACAGTATAAGAATTTATCAATGGCGATAGCTGCAGCTAAAGTATCTAAACTTAAATCAACAAAAATTTACCAGTCTCTTAATAAGATTAAAGATGTTAATGGCAGACTAGAATTAGTTAAAACTTTTCAGAATAATGTAAGAGTATTTGTAGATTTTGCGCATACACCGGATGCACTTTCAAAGACTTTAGACTCAATGAGTCTATCCAATGATAAAAATATTTCATTAGTTTTCGGATGTGGGGGAGATAGAGATAAAAAGAAAAGAGCATTAATGGGTAAAATTGCAAGCTCAAAATGTAAAAGAATTTACGTTACAGATGACAATCCAAGAAATGAAAAACCTGAGAAAATTAGAAAAGAAATAATTAATAATATTGATAATAAGAATTGTTTCAATATTGGTAATAGGGTTAAAGCGATAAGAACCGCAATTTTAAATGCAGATAGTAACGAAACTATTTTAGTAGCAGGCAAAGGTCATGAAACTGGACAAATTTATAATAAAAGAATTATTAATATTTCAGATAAGGAAATAATTAATAAATTGAAAGTTCTACAGAAAAAACATTCTCATCAAAATCTTACTTTTATTCAAAATAAAAAAATTTTATCAGCAATTACTAAATTTAAAAAAGTATCTAATTTTCATGGTCTGGCAATAGACTCAAGAGTTATAAAAAAAAATAATTTATTTCTGACACTAAAAGGAAAAAATAATGATGGAATAAAGTTTGTTCCTGAAGCTATAAAAAAAGGCGCAAAATACATTATATCTTCAAAAAAAATAAAAAAGTTTAAAAGCAGAACAATTAGAGTAGGTAATGAGACAAAATTCTTAAAGGATTTTGCATTAAAAAAAAGAAACCTTTCTACTGCTAAGATAATTGCTATTACTGGTAGTGCAGGCAAAACGTCATTAAAGAATTTATCAAAAGAGCTATTACAAAATTTTCAAGAAACTTTTTGCTCTCCTAAGTCATACAATAATCACTTCGGAGTTCCTCTTAGTCTCTCAAACTTAAAAACTCATTATAAGTACTGCATTTTGGAGGTAGGCATGAGCAAGGCAGGTGAAATTAACTTACTTACCAAACTCATAAGGCCGCATATTGGTATAATTACGAATATTGGAGAGGCTCACATAGAGAACTTTAAGAATCTTAAAGGTATAGCTGAAGCTAAAGGAGAGATTATCAACAACGTTGAAAATGGCGGGACCATGATTTTAAATAGAGATGATAAATATTTTAAATATTTCCAAAAAAAGGCAAAAAAAAAGAATTTAAAAATACGGACATTCGGATTCAGTAAAAAAGCAAATATCTACCCGGTTAATGTTAAAAAAAATGATAAAAAAATAAAACTTAAGGTGAGAACATCAAAATACATTTTAGATTTTGAAATCAAAAATATTAACATCTATAACGTCCTTTCATCTTTAGCTTTAATGGAGGAATTAGGGCTGAATTTAAGAAAAGCAGTAAAATATTATAAAAAATTTCAACCATCAGACGGGCGTGGTAAAATTCATAATGTAAAAAGATACAAAAAAAGTTTCAAACTAATTGATGAAAGTTACAACGCTAATCCGCTATCAGTAAAGAATGCAATCAAAAATTTTAAATCTATTAAAAAAGTAAATTTTAAAAAATATTTACTTTTGGGAGATATGCTTGAATTAGGCAAAAAATCTGATTACCTGCATAAGGACATTTCAAAAGTTATTAACAGATCAGATATAGATAAAGTATTTATAAAAGGTACTAAAACACTAATCACCTATAAAAATATTGATAAAAATAAGAGAGGTAATATTTTTCAACAAGGAGAAGATCTAGATTTTACTTTAAATAACATTATAGCTAATAATGATTATTTAATGATTAAAGGTTCGAATGCCACAGGATTAAACAATTTTACTAAAAAGATAATTAAAGGTTTATAGATGTTATTTCATTTTTTTACTTCTTTAGTTGATCAGTATTCGTTTTTAAATGTTTTTAAATATTTAACATTTAGAACTGGATTATCAGTGATGACTTCACTGATTTTGGTTTTCATAATTGGAGGTCCTCTTATTAAGATTTTTTCTGAGAATATGATCACAGGTCCCATAAGGCAAGATGGCCCGATTGATCACATTGTAAAAAAGTCAGGTACACCAACTATGGGAGGAGTAATAATTATTATAGGAATTATCTCAAGCACATTACTTTGGGCAGATTTAACAAACATCTATGTTTGGCTATTAATTTTTGTCTCTCTGAGCTTAGGTTGCTTAGGCCTTTTAGATGATATTCTTAAAATAAAACATAAAAATTCAAGTGGATTAAAATCAAGATATAAATTTTCTGGTCAATTATTAATAGCAGCGATAGCTTTATTTATTTTAATTAATTACTCTAATCATGAATATTTATTTAATCTATATTTTCCTTTTTTTAAAAATCTGATTTGGCAAATGGGTCTTTTTTTTATTCCATTCGCCTTGTTCGTAATTATTGGAGCATCCAATGCAGTGAATCTAACTGATGGGCTTGACGGTTTAGCAACAGTTCCTGTCATGTTGGTAGCTTTGTCATTTACGCTCATATCCTATGTAGTGGGTAATACAATTTTTTCTGAATATTTAAAGATTCAATATATACCAGATGTTGGAGAACTCTCTATTTTCTGTGGTTCAATAGTTGGATCTTGTCTTGGATTCCTTTGGTACAACGCACCACCTGCAAAAATTTTCATGGGGGACACCGGCTCGCTATCGCTGGGTGGCTCATTAGCCGCTATAGCAATTATTGTAAAACATGAAATAGTTTTAGCGATAATTGGCGGTTTGTTCGTATTAGAGACTGTCTCAGTAATAATTCAAGTGATTTCTTTTAAATTCACAGGAAGACGAATTTTTAAAATGGCGCCTATCCACCATCATTTTGAAAAGAAAGGTTGGGCAGAGTCAACAATAGTTATTAGATTTTGGATAATAGCAATAATTTTAGCATTGGTAGGATTAGCGACACTAAAATTAAGGTAGCAAATGTTATCAGAAGAATTTAAAAATCTATCCTTTTTAGTTTATGGTTTAGGTATAACGGGTAAATCTGTAATAAATTTTTTCAATAAAAATAATATAAAAAGTTACAAAGTTTGGGATGATTACGATAATCTATCATTCAAAACAAAAAGACCTTCAGATTTAAACAAAACTTTAAAAAAGGTAAACTATATAGTTATAAGCCCAGGAATTAGTTTATTAAAATCAAAAAATAAACAATTAAAAAAATATAAAAATAAGTTAATTACGGATATTGATATTATTTTTTTATTAAAAAAAAAATTTAAAAGTATTTTGGTAACAGGTACAAACGGAAAATCGACCACTTGTAAAATTATATCACACATTTTAAAAAAAAAAGGCTTCAAAACATATTTGGGGGGAAATATTGGAACCCCAATTCTTAATCTAAGGATAAAACGAAATAGTTTTTTAATAATCGAAGCATCTTCTTTCCAATTGGCTTACTCCAAATTTATATGTCCTGATTACGCACTCCTATTAAATATAACAAATGATCATTTAGACTGGCACGGCAGTTTCAAAAACTACTTAAATTCAAAAATGAAGATATTTAAAAATCAAAAAAAAAACCAATTTTCTATTATCAACAAAAAAATGAAGAATGAATTTAAAAAAAGAAAACTTGCTGGAAAATTAATTACACCCAATATAAAAAATTACACAAAAATTAAAACTAAAATAAAAAATCCCTACATAAAGTCAGGTATTAATAGCGAAAATATTTCTAGTATTTTGGAACTAACTAAACTTTTAAAAATAAGTAACAAATCACTAATTAATTCCTTGAACACTTTTGTTGGTCTTCCACATAGATATGAAATATTCTTAAAAAAAAGAAAATGCACTTTTATCAATGACTCCAAAGCTACATCTTTTCAAGCAACGAAATTCGCACTCCAAAATTCTAAAGATATTTATTGGATAGTTGGCGGTTTACCTAAGAAAAATGATAAAATAGATTTAAGACATTTGAAAAAAAATATAATTAAAACGTATATAATTGGAAAAAATATTAATTTTTTTAAAAAACAACTACATAATCAATTAAATTATTGTGTTTCTAAAAATTTAAGGAATTCAATTATACAAATTTTTAAGGATTTAAAAATAAATAAAAGGAAAAATAATACAGTTCTTTTAAGCCCTGCTTCAGCATCTTTTGACCAATTTTTAAACTTTGAACAAAGAGGAGAAGAATTTAAAAAACTATGTAAACAGTATGCTAAAAAATACACTTAAATTAAAATTTATAAACTATTGGAGAACCATCGATAAAAAAATTTTTTTAGGTTTTCTTGTTCTTTTTTTTCTTGGCTTATTTTTTTCATTTTCATCTACCTCTTCTTTAGCGGGCGAAAGGTTGAATAAAGATTATTATTTTTTTTTCTCGAAGCATTTAATTTTTACGTTTTTATCATTAATAATTATGATTTTAATTTCAATTATTGAAACATCATTTTTAAAAAAAATCATAATACCTTTATTTGCAATTTCGTTTATTTTTTTAGCCTTAGTTCCATTAATAGGTGTGGAAGTGAAAGGAGCAAAAAGATGGTTAGATTTTTATTTTTTCAGATTACAACCTGTAGAACTACTAAAACCTCTCTTCATTTTAACAACTGTTAGAATTTTAACTTTAGAAAAAATTCAAACTTTACAATTCAAATATATTTTGAGCTTTTTATTATTAACTTCAGTAATAATACTTTTAATAGATCAACCTGATTTAGGACAATCAATACTTATTGTAGGAACATGGATTTCAACAGTATTTATTTCAGGCGTGAATATGATTTATATAATTAGTTTTTTTTTATTTTTCTTAATTTCAATTAGTTCTTTGTTATTTTTAATGCCCGAAAAGTTTGGTTATATAATAAATCGACTAATTTCATTTGTGGATCCTGAACAAGGGGATAAATTTCAATCATCATCCGCCCTTGATGCAATCAAACTAGGCGGATTAAAAGGTCAAGGTATGGGAGAAGGGATTTTAAAAGAGAGTGTTCCAGAAGCGCACACAGACTATATAATCGCAATTATTTCTGAGGAGTACGGATCAATCATATCAATTTTTATAGTATTTATATTTTTATATATTTCTTTCAGAATTATAAAAAATTCTTTGATGCAAGATGATAAATTGATTAAAGTATCACTTTGTGGTCTTGCAACACTATTGATATTTCAAACATTTATACATGTTGGAGTTAATACAAGTCTTATTCCAACTACAGGTATGACTTTGCCTTTTTTAAGTTACGGAGGGTCATCTCTTATAGGAAGTGCAATACTTGCTGGAATAACTTTAAATTATACTAAAAATAAAACTTATCTATATGAATAATAATACAAAAATTTTAATAGCTACTGGAGGTACTGGCGGACACGTATTTCCAGGTTGCAACTTAGCTAAACATTTATTGAAAAAAAAATTCGAGGTAATCCTTACTACAGATAAAAGAGGATACAAATTTTTTGATAGCTTTAAAAGTTTAAACATTTTCATTCTTTCGTCATCTCAAATAGTGCGAAGAAATATTTTAACTGTTTTCTTTTCTTTTTTTTTAATTACGTATTCGGTTTTAAGAGCATTAATTTTTTTGTATTCTCATAAACCCAAAATAGTATTTGGAATGGGAGGATACTCTTCTTTTCCAATTTGTATTGCTGCAAAAATTCTAAAAATTAAATTAATAATATATGAAAATAATCTAATTGTAGGAAAAGCAAATAAATATTTGCTTCCATATTGTGAAAAAATTTTAGTTTCTTTTAACGAGACCGAAGGAATTTCAGATAAATATAAAAATAAGGTTTTTTTAATTGGAAATATAATCAAGGAGGAAATAATAAATTTTCAAATTAATAAGAAAGATGATGATAACAAATCTAAATATTTTAACATTCTTATCCTTGGAGGAAGTCAAGCAGCTAAAATATTTGCTGAAACTCTGCCAAATATTTTTAAACAGTGCAAAGATAATGGTATAAGATTAAAAATTTACCAACAATGTTTAATTGAGCAAAATGAGAGACTAAAGTCTTTTTATCAAACTGAAAAAATAGATTATGAAGTTTTTAATTTTGAAAACGATTTAACTATTTATCTCTCAAAAGTAAATTTAGCAATTACCAGATCCGGATCTTCAATGTTAGCTGAACTCACTAATGCTAGAATTCCGTTTATTGCAGTACCTCTCCCAACCTCAGCTGATAATCATCAATTTAAAAACGCTTTGCATTATCAAAATAAAACTTCTTCTTTTTTATTGGAAGAAAAAGATTTAAAACACAAGCTTTTATCTTTAATACAATCTATCCACAATAATTTATATCTATTGGATACAATTAGAGACAATCAAAGACAATTTTCTGACAAAAATGTCTACAACAATATTGATGACGTGCTAAAGAAAATAATTAATGAAAAAAATTAACCTTGGTCAAAAAGATATTATCCACTTTATTGGTATTGGTGGTATTGGTATGAGCGGTTTAGCTTTGATCATGAAAAATATGGGTTTTAAAATTCAGGGCAGCGATCAAAGTAAAAATAAAAACATTACCACCTGTCAAAAAGCTGGTATAAAAATTTTTATTGGCCACTCAAAAAAAAATCTGCGTAATTCTACCTTAATTGTAAAATCATCTGCTATTAAAAATAATAACAGCGAAATTAAATTTGCCTCTGAAAAAAAATTACCAATATATTCTAGGGCAGAAATTCTTGCAGATGTTGTTTCTTTAAAAAAGAATATAATCATTACAGGCTCTCATGGAAAAACAACTACTACCTCTTTAGTTTCTAAAATTTTGTTAGACCAAAAATTAGATCCAACAATTATCAATGGTGGTGTGATTAATTCTTTTCAAAGTAACGCAAAATTAGGTCGAGGAGATTGGGCAATATTAGAAGCAGACGAGTCTGATGGTAGTTTTTTAAAATTACCAATTAATTACTCAATTGTAACTAATATTGATCATGAACATATTGATTATTATAAAAACTTTAAAAATTTAGAAAAATCATTTAAAAAATTTTTAGAGAAAACTCCTCCAACAGGAAAAGCGATAGTGTGTATAGACAACAAGAACATCAAAAAAATATTTAACAAAATAAAGAATAAGAATATCCTGACGTATGGTGAAACTAAATCTGCAAACTATTGCGTTTCCAACATAAGGTATAAAACTGATTACTCAATTTTTGATTTAAGCTATAAAAGTATTAAAAAAGATAAAAAAAAAATTAAAAATATTTACTTGAAACTCTTAGGTAAACATAATGTGTTAAATGCAGCAGCAGCCTCCGCTGTTTGTTTAAATTTAGGAGTAAGTCATCAAGTAATTAAAAAATCCTTAAGAAAATTTACCGGAGTTCAAAGAAGAATGACAAAAATATTCTCAAAAAATCATAATGATTTTTATGATGATTATGCTCATCACCCAACTGAAATAAAGTCTATCTTAGAGGGAGTAAAAAATGCTTACAAAGATAGAAAAATACTTTCAGTTTTTGAACCACACAGATACTCAAGAGTATTATCTTTAAAAGAGGAATTTGCAAAATCATTCTATAAATCGAATTTAGTTCTCCTATGCCCACTTTATGCTGCTGGTGAAAAGAAAAATACACACTTCAATCAGATCAAATTTGCAAAATTAATTTCTAAGTTTTCAAGAACAAAAGTAGTTGTTATAAAAAATTTTGAAGATCTTGGAAAATGTCTAAGTAAAAATTTAATTAGTAATGAGATTGTTATTGGTATGGGAGCTGGGCTGATATCAAAATATATAAGAGAACTAAAAGTTATTTTATGAGCTCAGATCAGAATTTTCTAAAAAGATTTGAAAAAAATATTTACAATAATGTTAATCTTTCAAAATTTAGTTGGTTTAATTTGGGAGGGCCTGCAGAATATTTATTTAAACCTGAAAATGAGAGTCAATTAATTGAATTTTTTAAAGAAAACAAAAATGAGAAGCTAAAAATTACTGTTATAGGAGCTGGTTCAAATACCTTAATAAGAGATAAAGGAATTAAAGGTGTTGTGATTAAATTAGGACCAAAATTTTCTGAAATCAAATTAATTAATAAAGATACTATTGAGGTTGGGGCAGCCGCATTAGATCGTAAAGTTTCAAATTTTGCTAAAGAAAACAGCATAGGTAATTTTGAATTTCTATCATGTATCCCTGGATCGGTAGGGGGAGCAGTTGTGATGAATAGCGGATGTTATGGAGATGACATATCAAAAATTCTACAATCTATAACAGTAATTGAAAAAAATAGTTGTAAAAAAAAGGAGATAAAGCACAGTGAAATTAAATTTTTTTATAGAGGAACAAGTTTATCAGATGAACTAGTTATCACTTCAGTAAAACTTAAGGGAGAGATTCAATTAAAAAAAGATATAGAGGAGAAGCAGAAAAGGTACATTGAAAAAAAAAAATTGTCTCAACCAAGCCAAATAAAAACTTGTGGAAGTACATTTAAGAATATTATTAATAAAAAAAAGGCTTGGGAATTAATAAAGGAAACTGGTTGTGATAATTTTAAAGTAGGAGATGCTATAATCTCAAAAAAACATTGTAACTTTTTTGTCAACAATGGGAATGCAAATTCATCTGATATTGAATCACTTATTAATAAAGTACAGCAAACTGTTAGTGAAAAAACTGGGGTTAATCTTGAATTAGAGATTAAAATTATAGGTGAAAAAGAAAAAATTTAAAAAAGTTTTGGTTGTGTTAGGAGGCAATTCTGGGGAAAGAGCTGTCAGCATAGATACTGGAAAAGCATGCGCAAAAGCACTTAAAAGAAAAAAATACAAAGTTTCTTTGTTTGATCCAAAATTTAAAAATTTTAATTTAATTAGCAAAACAACAGATGTAATTTTTAATGCTCTACATGGTAAAGAGGGTGAAGATGGAATTGCGCAAAGTTATTTTGAGTATTTAAAGATACCTTATACTCATTCAGGTGTTGTGAGTTCATATAATTGTATGAATAAAATTATATCTAAAAATATATTTAAGAAAAAAAAAATTTTAACACCAAAGTTTTTTAGTCTTTTTAAGAATGAAACTAAAAAAAATATTTTTCATAAACTAATAAAAAAAAAAAGGATGGTTTTTCCAATTGTAATTAAACCAGTAAACGAAGGATCAAGCTTAGGTGTAAAAATTACAAAAAATTTAAAAGATCTTGATCAATCTTCAAAAAAGTTATTTAAAACTTATAACCAATTAATTTTTGAACAATTTATCGGAGGCCAAGAAATACAAGCAGCGGTGATAAACAACATACCTTTAGGAGCAATTGAGCTCGTACCAAAAAGATCATTTTATGACTATAAAGCAAAATATACAAAAGCTGCAAAAACCAGACATATTATGCCAGCGAGATTAAGTAAAAAAAATTATCAAAAAGTTTTAAGTTTAGCATATCAAGCTCATAAAGCTTTAGGATGTAAAGGAGTGACAAGAACAGATTTTAAATTTTATAGAAATAAGTTTTATATTTTAGAAATAAATACACAACCTGGTATGACAAACCTATCTTTAGTTCCAGAAATAGCTAATTTCTGCGGTATAAAGTTTCCAGTTTTAATTGATCAAATATTACAAGACGCTAGCATTAATAGATGAATAAAAGATTTATAATTGCTTTATCATTATTATTACTATTAAGCACATACAATATTCAAAATAACTTTACAATAGACTCAAAATTTTCTGTTGAAAAAATTATCATAGAAAATAATTCGATTATAAAAAAAAAGGAATTAAAAGAAAAATTATCTTTTTTGCTCGAAACCAATCTCTTTTTTTTGAGAACGAATGAGATTGAATCTAAGTTGGTTGAGATAGACTTAATCGAAAGTTTTGAATTAAAAAAAATTTACCCTAACAAAATAATACTAAAGATATTTGAAAAAAAACCTTTAGCAATTTTACAAAATAAACAAGATAAAAAATACTATACCGATAACGACGATATCATTAATTTTTTTCAACACGATGAATTTGAAAATTTACCTTTAGTATTTGCAAACAAAGAAAATTTTAAGTTTTTTTTAAAAGATTTGACTGCACTTAATTTTCCATTAGACGAGTTAAAAAAATTATATTTTTTTGAGTCTAAAAGATGGGATTTACTTACCAAAAACAATAAAACAATTAAGTTACCAATTAGTGAATATCATGAAAGTTTAAAAAATTTTTTAGATATTAGAAATAAAGCTAGTTTTGAAAAATATAAAATATTTGATTATAGAATAAATAATCAACTTATTTTAAAGTAAAATATGGAAAATATACGCTCCACTTTGTTTGTAGAAATAAACAAATTTGAATATATATTCGCTGTAGGAAATTATAAGAACGATAATACGTGTGAATTACTTCAAAAAATAAATGTTCCTCTTAAAGGCATAATAAATAATAAAATTAGCGATCTTGAAATACTTTTATCCATTATAAAAGAAAATATTTTTTTAATTGAGCAAAAACTTAACTGCACTTTAAAAGATGTTGTTATTATACTAGATACTTTTGAATACTACACCACATCAGTAAGTGGTTTTAAAAAACTAAACGGTTCACAATTATCAAAAGAAAATATTTCTTATATTATTAACTCATTAAAACTTAAAATTAGTGAAAATGAACCACTCAAAACTATCCTGCATATTTTTAATTCAAAATATTTCCTAGATGAAAAGGAGATTGACAATTTACCTATTGGTTTATTCGGTAATTTTTACTCACATGAACTATCTTTTTTATTATGGAATAAAAACGATTACAAAAATTTACTTAACATATTTAATAAATGTAATTTAAGAATAAAAAGGATTATTTCAAAAAGTTTTATTGAAGGAGTTAATTTAATAAATAATCACCAAAATTTACAGACTTTTTTTAAAATCGAAATAAATAAAAATTTTTCAAGAATATTATTTTTTGAAAATTTATCTTTAAAATTTACACAAAACTTTCAATTTGGTTCTGATTTACTTTTAAAAGATATATCTAAAATAACTGGACTAGATTTTGATATTGTAAAAAATCTTTTACAAGACCTTAAATTAAAGAAAAATGTAAATTTTGAGGAAAATATTGAAGAAAAATTCTTTAAAAATATAAATTTTAGAAAAATAAAGAAAAGTTTAGTTTTCGAAATTGCTGCTGCTAGAATTGAGGAATTTTCAGAAATTATTTTAAAAAAAAATATCAATTTAAAACATTTATTAAAAAAAGATACAAAAATTTTTTTATGTTTAATAGACGAAGAGGCTGGAAGAAGTCTTGACTCAACATATAAAAGATCTTTTTCAGCATTAAAGAGTTATGAGGTTTCAATTACAACAAATTTATTATTTGAAGATATTTTTGAGACCACAAACAATATAGTTCATTATGGGTGGAGCAAAGAAGCTATACCCATAACACAAGAAAAAAGGTCAGTAATTGCTAGATTCTTTGATCTAATATTTGGTTAAAATATTGTAATTTTAAGAAACATTAGTTGTTTTAATCTAAACGACCAATTTGAGTATAAAGTCACAATGTTTTCAATTTATCAAAAAACTATAAAGCACAAAATCACCTTTAATGGTGTTGGCTTGCACTCTGGTAAAAATTCAAACGTAAAATTTATTCCTGCTCATGATAACCAAGGAATAGTTTTTAAAAGAGTTGATTTAGAAAATAATAATCTTATTGAGGCAAAGTTTAACAATGTCTCATCAGCAACTTTATGCACATCTTTGAAGAACAATCACGGAGTTAAAGTATCTACAGTTGAGCATCTTTTAGCAGCACTTTATATAAAAGGTATAGACAATCTTATAGTAGAAATTGATAGCGA
The DNA here is from genome assembly GCA_902535255.1 of uncultured Pelagibacteraceae bacterium. Classification (GTDB taxonomy): domain Bacteria; phylum Pseudomonadota; class Alphaproteobacteria; order Pelagibacterales; family Pelagibacteraceae; genus Pelagilacustribacter. The sequence goes on along the minus strand of CACASQ010000001.1, from coordinate 211,514 downwards.
AGAAATGCCAATCCTTGACGGATCATCACAAGAATTTATAAATCTTATTGAGTCTGCAAATATTATCAATCTAAATACAAGAAAGAAATATATAAAAATTTTAGAAAAAGTTGAGTTTGAAGATAAAGACAGAAAGATTTCAATAGAACCAAGCGACAACTTTGAAGTAGACTTTCAATTGAATTACGAAAATAACGTTATAGGACTACAAAGAAATAAAGTTAATTTCTTTAAAGATAATTTAGAAAAAGTAACACAATCAAGAACTTTTTGTTTATTTGATGATATTGAAAAAATTAAAAAGATAGGTTTAGCTAAAGGTGGTTCTCTAGAGAATGCGATAGTAGTGGAAAATGATAAAATTTTGAATCAAGGCGGTCTAAGAAATGAAAAAGAATTTGTTAATCACAAAATTTTAGATTTAGTTGGTGACTTTAGTTTAGTGGGATTTGGTATACTGGGCAAAGTTACTTGTTATAGAGGAGGTCATGAGCTGTCTAATTTATTTTTACACGAATTGATGAATAGAAATAAAAATAAATTTGAAATCTTAACGGTTCAGGACTTCAAGTCTAAAGCTTTATCTCATAGAAGCTATACCTCTGGATTAGCAGTAAACGCATAGATATCATTAAAATTTACCATTCATTATAAATTTGCTATTAATCTAACAATGCTCAGATTAATATTAATATTTTTAACTTTAGTTTTAATTTCTTGTTCCAAGAATGAAGTTGTGTATCAACCAAAACCTAAAGCAGATCCTTATAAAACTTACGAGGAAGGTTACATAGCTTTTGAAAATGGAGACTATTTTTTCGCCCAGAAAAAATTTTTAGAGTCAGAGCTCAATTTTGAAAATGTTGAGAGAGCAGCCAAAGCTTCAATTATGGCAAGTTACTCACTTTACAGTATAAATTTTTATGACGAGGCTCTTGAAAATTTAAATAGATATTTAAAAAAATATCCAGCAAATAAAAATGTAATTTATGCTCATTATTTAACCGCAATAATATTTTTTGAACAAATTAGTGATGAAAAAAAAGATATAGAACCTCTATTAAAAACAAAAGCTAAAATTGATTTTTTTATAAATGCGTTTCCTGAAAGTGAATATTCTATTGATTTAAAATTTAAAAAAGATTTGATTATAAATCAGTTAGCAGCAAAAGAACTTTTTATAGCAAAGTATTATATTTCTGTTCAAAAATGGATACCAGCCATAAATAGATTAAAAATAATTGTAAAAGATTATGATCAAACGGTCTTCATTGAAGAGGCTTTACACAGATTAGTTGAAATAAATTATTTTATAGGACTTGAGAAAGAGGCGGAAAAATATGCAAATATTCTTGGCTACAACTATAATTCTAGTGAGTGGTATCAACAGTCTTATAAGATTTTAAACAAAGATTATAAAATAATTGTAAAAAAAGAACCGAATAAAGAGGACAGCTTTATTAAAAAAATTATTAAAAAAATAAAATAGATCGTTTCATCCATGAAAAGTAAATCACAAATTACCTCACTTTTTTTAAAAAAGATTAGCAAAATAAAAAAGCATAATGACTCTTACTTTAATAAAGATAGACCAGTAATTTCCGATAAAGATTACGATAATCTCAAGAGAGAAATAATTGAATTACAAAATAAATATAAATTTCTTAAAGAACAAAAATTTTTAGAAAATTTAGTTGGCTCTCCACCTACAAACAAATTTAAGAAAGTAAAGCATTTGAGGCCAATGTTATCTTTGTCTAATGCTTTTGATAAAAATGATATGATAGATTTTATAAAAAAAATAAAAAACTTTCTAAATTTAAAAAACGAAATTATAGAATTTTTCTGTGAACCTAAAATTGATGGTATTTCAGCTACACTGATTTATGAGAATGGACTCTTGATTAAAGGACTTTCTAGAGGAGACGGTATTACTGGAGAAGATATATTAGAGAATTTAAAAACAATCTCTGGTATTCCAAAAAAATTAAATGGAGAGAATATTCCAAAATTGTTAGAAATTCGAAGTGAAATTTTTATTAGTAAAAAAGATTTTAATAACTTAAAGCAAGATTTTGCTAACCCCCGAAATGCAGCTGGAGGATCTTTAAGGCAAAAAGATCCAAAAGAAACTTCAAAAATTCCTCTTAAGTATTTCGCCTATGGTTTTGGCGCTATAGAACCAATGAATTTTTTAAAACAATCTGAGTTTTTATCTAAAATATCTAGCTGGGGTTTTTCAGTGAACCCATTATCTAAAATAACAATTGGTATCGATGAAATAGAAAAAAAACACTCTGAATTAGATAATCTGAGGTCATCTCTAGATTACGATATTGATGGATTAGTTTTTAAAGTAAATGATCTAAATCTGCAAAAAAGATTAGGATTTACTTCAAGCTCTCCTAGATGGGCAATTGCTTACAAGTTTTCTGCTGAAAAAGCTCAAACAAAAATTAAAGATATTATAATTCAAGTTGGTAGAACTGGTGCAATTACACCTGTTGCAAAAGTAGAGCCAGTTACAGTTGGTGGCGTTGTAGTCTCTAATGCTACATTACATAATGAGGATGAAATTCAACGAAAAGACGTAAGAGTTGGAGATACAATTTTAATTCAAAGGGCTGGAGATGTTATTCCACAAGTCCTCTCGGTAGATATTTCCAAAAGAGATAGAAAAAGTAAAAAATTCGTATTTCCTAATAAATGTTTATGTGGATCATTAACCAAAAAAGAAATCAATAAAAGCACAAAAAAAGAGGACGCAGTTAGAAGATGCATGAAAGGATATGAATGTAAATTTATAGCAAAAGAAAAACTTAAACATATTGTTTCAAAAGAAGCTTTCAATATTGACGGTCTCGGTAAAAAGGTTGTCGATCAATTTTGGAACTTAAAATTTATAAGAGAGCCATCTGATATTTTCAAATTAGACTACCCAAAAATAGAAAAACTTGAAGGCTGGGGAAAGTTATCATTAGAAAATTTAAAAAATGCGATTACCAGATCAAAAATAATCAGTCTTGAAAAATTCATTTTCTCTATAGGCATAAGGCACATTGGTCAAGAGAATGCAAAAATTCTTGCGGCATTTTTTATTTCAATTGACGAATTTTGTAAACTGTTTACTGTTAAAAAAAGACATACGATTTTAAAAAATTTAGTAGAACTTGATGGTATTGGGGAAACACAAGTTGAATCAATAGATAATTTTTTCTCAAATAATAAAAACGTTCAAATTACTGAAAATCTAGTTGAGCAACTAAATATTTCAAATTTTTCAATTCAAAATAAAAAGGGAAAATTTTCAAACAAAAAAATAATGTTTACTGGAGGTTTTAAAAATATGAGTAGATCAGAGGCCAAATCAATCGCAGAGAACAATGGAGGAAAAGTCCTTGGCTCTATTTCTAAAAAACTTGATTATCTAGTGGTTGGTGACTCTAAACCTACAAAAAGTAAAATTGAGAAAGCTAAGCAACTTAATATTAAAATAATTTTAGAAAAGGATTGGAATAAAATTTTAAATAGCTGAACAAGCCTTTTCAAGTTCTAAAGCCTCAGTTTTATTCATAGATTTTATTAAATTTTTAAAAACGGTTTTGTGATAGTTATTAAGCCAATTTTTCTCGTTCTTATTTAGTTTTTCATGAATTATTAAATCTTTTTCAATAGGTGCCATTGTTAAATTTTCAAAAGCTATTCTTCTTTTATTTTCTCTGACATAAATAAGATTTTCAATCCTGATGCCGAATTTATTTTTTTCATAATAGCCTGGCTCATTTGAGACAATCATTCCTTTTTGAAAATTAATTTTGTTTCTTTTTGATATTGCTTGAGGCCCCTCATGTACATTTAAAAAATATCCTACGCCATGACCTGTTCCATGGGCATAATTCAAACCGATCTGTTTGAGATACTTTCTAGCTTTAGAGTCAATTTCCGCTCCAGAAGTTTTTTTTCCAAGTTTAAAATTTGAGACAGCAATATGCCCTTTAAGGACCCTTGTAAAAATATCTTTTATCCTGTTATTTGAATTCTTTAAAGAAATAGTCCGAGTAACATCTGTTGTCCCGAATTCGTATTGGCCGCCAGAGTCAACTAAATAAATATCTCCTTTTCTTAATTTCCTATCGGTTCTTTTAGTGGCTTTATAATGAATAATCGCTCCATTAGGTCCTGATCCTGATATTGTTGGAAAACTCAAGAATTTAAATTTCTTATTTTTTTTTCTAAATTCTAACAATTTTTGTGATGCGGTTATTTCGGTTATATTTTTTTTACAAAAGTTTTTCTTTAGCCAGAATAAATATTTAGTTAATGCAACTCCATCATAAACATGTGCTTTTTTAATATTCTCTATTTCTTGTTTTCCTTTAACAGCTTTTAAAAAATAAATAGGATCTTGTAAATTGAGTATTTTGTTTTTTTTATTAATTATGTACTTAAAAAAGATAGCACAAGAATTATTATCAATTATAAATTTTTTCTTTTCAATTCCTAAAAGTATTTTAGCACAGACTTTGATATCTAAAAATGTTATTTTTTTAAAACTTTTTCTTAAAGATAAAGATATTTTTTTTAAATCACAAAAAAATTTAATATTTCTATCTTTATCTATTAAGACATAACTATTTGGTATGGGGGTATACTTTGTATCTCTACCTCTTATATTTAGTAACCAGGCATTATTTTCACTTGCAGTGACAAATAGAAAATCAGAGTTTTTTTTCTTTAAATATTTGGAAATTTTAATAATTTTTAATTTGTAGTTTTCACTTTTAGCCTCATTAGGCAGTAAATAAAATTTGTTTTTGTTTTTTATTTTCTTTCTTTTCCAAATTAAATCAATTAAATTTTGAGAAATCGGCTTTAATGTAAATTTATTTTTTCCAAAAAAAATAAATAACGATCTCTCTGTAAATAAATTAGGATCAAAACCAATTAATAATTTTTTTCCTTTCAGGATATTACTTGGCATTTTATCTGGAATAGTAATAATTTTAAATTTTCTTCCACTCTGATTTTTAGCTTGCAAAGTATATCTTCCATCAACAAATAAATAATTTTTATCTTTAAGCACTAAAGCAAAACCATAAGAGCCAGTGAAACCAGATATAAAATTTAGTCTATCGTTGTATTCCGGGACATATTCACCAAAAAATTCATCATTTTTAGGAATAATATACCCATCAATCTTCTCTTTCTTAAAAATTTTTTTTAAATTTTCTATTTTTTCCATTTAAGCATTTTATTTTTTTTATAACGATCCCATCCAGGACTTCTATATTCCTCATCAAACTCAACTGAATTATCTTGGTTGAACTCAAAGTCATCACTATTGTTTAAAACTATTTCATTTTTTTCCACACTTCCGTCAGGTATTTCATTTATAAATCTTGATGGTAATGCGTCCATCCAATCACCGTGATAAGCTCTTTTCATTGCGAATGATAAATAGGCTTCTTTTTTAGCTCTAGTAATACCAACGTAAGCAAGTCGTCTTTCTTCTTCTAAGGCAAAATCTCCTTTTTCCTCGAGAGATTTTTGATGAGGAAATAAACCCTCTTCCCATCCCGGTAAAAATACAACATCAAATTCTAAACCTTTGGCAGCATGCATTGTCATTAAATTTATTTTTGCTCCCTCCCATTCCTGATCAACTGATGTAGCTAAAGCTACATGTTCTAAAAAACTCTGTAAGTTTTCATAATCTTGCATTGCTCTAAGTAATTCTTTTAAGTTTTCTAACCTATTTTCATTTTCTAAATCTTTTTTATCTTTTAACATTGAGGAATAACCCGACTCATCTAGCACTAGTTTTAATAAATCAAAATGTTTCATTTTTAATGAGTCTTTTCGCCATTTATTAATAATATTTATTAATTGGCTAAGAGCAGTTTTTATCTTAGGCTTGAAATTACCATTTTCTATCAATTTTATAATTGAGTCCTCAAGGCATAATTTATTTGATTTACCGAAAGTATAAATCTGATTCAAAGTGCTTTCTCCAACTCCTTTTTTAGGTACACCGATAACTCTTTCTAAAGCCAAGTCGTCAAATTTTTGATTAATAATTCTTAAATAAGATACAGCGTCTTTAATTTCAGATCTCTCATAAAATTTTATTCCACCTAAGACACGATACCCAATTCCAACTTGAAGAAATCTTTCCTCAAATTCTCGTGTTTGATATATAGCTCTAACTAAAATTGAAACATCATTTAAAGAATATTTTTTTTTAAGTTTTTGCTCGATTATATCACTTACCCCTTGCGCTTCATCTTTACCAGTTCGGTAACAATTTAATTTGACAAGCTCACCTTGATTAGCTGAAGACCACAATTTTTTACCAACTCTGTTTAAGTTATTTGAAATCAAATTTGATGCAGTGTCCAAAATATTTTTTGTAGATCTGTAGTTTTGCTCTAGTTTGAAAACTTTACAATTTTTGTAAATTTGATCAAAAGTAAGAAAGTTTTTTATTTCTGCACCTCTCCAACTATAAATTGACTGATCGTCATCGCCAACACAGCAAATATTTTCATTTTTATTTACCAGAAGATTTAACCATTTATTCTGAATAAAATTTGTGTCCTGGAACTCATCAACTAAAATGTATCTAAAATTTTTCTGATAAATTTCTCTAATATCTTTATGTTCTTCGAAAAGGTTAACACAGAACAAAATCAGATCACCAAAATCAAATGCATTCAAATCTTTTGTTTTGTTTTGGTATATTTTGTAAACCTTTAATATTGATTTAAGTATTAAACCTGATTTTTCAATTTTTACATCTTTCGGTAATAAACCTTTATTTTTCCACTGATCAATATGGTACATTATTAATTGTGGGGAAAATTTCTTTGCATCTAAATCTTCACCTTTAACAATATTTCTAATTAGTTTTTTTTGATCATCAGTATCTAAAATTGTAAAATTGCTTTTATATCCTAAAGCTTCAGCATGTCTTCTCAAAAATTTCACACTTATCGAATGGAAAGTTCCCAACCATGGAATTGAATTTGAGCTACCTTTGATATGCTGCATTACTCTGTTCTGCATTTCTTTTGCAGCCTTATTTGTAAATGTTACGCACAATATTTGATTAGGAAAAGCTTTTTTCTGATTGATTATATGAATAAGCCTAGTTGTCAAAACTTTTGTTTTTCCAGAACCTGCTCCGGCCACAACAAGATTTGGTCCCTCCGTGCTAAGTACCGCATCCTTTTGTTCCTTGTTTAGGTTTTTAATTAAATTATCTATGTTATTCATACTTTAGAAATTTCATTTATATACTAGATATAAAAATAAAAAAAATGATAAATAAAATTTACAAAAATATTAACAACAAATTTTCTAGATTTTTCAAATTTATTTTTTTTATTAGATATATTTTTATAATTTTTTTTATTGCTTCAGTGATTTTTATATCTGTTCCACACTTTTTTGATTATAAAAAGAGGGAAAATATTATCAAATTATATTTGTTACAAAATTATAATTTAGAAATTAAAAAACTGAAAAGTATAAACTACAAATCTTTACCTTACCCACATTTGATAATCAATGAATTAGATATGAATTTTCACTCGGATGAAATAGATCTTAAAACCAATAAGTTACTTATATACCCTAAATTATTCAGCATTTATAACTTTAATAATTTTCAATTAAGAAAAATAAAGTTATTAAAAAATAAAGTTAAAACAAATTTTAATAATCTAATTCTTTTTACTAAAGAAGTTTTAAATTTAAAAAATAAGCTCCTATTTCAAAATTTGATAATAATTGTTGAAGAAAAAAATGAGAATGTTTTAAATCTAGAAAAAATTAACTTTAAGAATTATGGATATAAAAAGAACATTATTTCGGGAGAAATATTCAATCAAAAATTCAAGATTAATTTTAAAGAGAATCTTAAAAATATTAATTTTAAACTTTTAAATGCTGGAATATATTTTCAATTAAATTTTTTGGATAATTTAAGTGAGCCATATTTAAATGGAAGATTAAAAGGGAGGATATTAAATTCAAATATCAGAATAGATTTTAGCCCGAAAAAAAATAACATTGAAATAAGTAACTTATTTTTAAGAGATAAACATTTTTCAATTGATGGCAAAGGCAATTTAAAATTAAAACCTTTTTTTAAACTTTATTTTAGTTCCAAAGTAAACAATATTAATGCTGAAGTATTAAAAAATTTAGATTTAGAACATTTACTTTCATTGAAAGATTTAATCATGAAGTTAAACAGTGAAATAGATATATTATTTAAGTCAAAAAAATTCAGTAGGAAATTGATTAATGATTTAGATATTAAAACTTCAATAGCTTACGGTCGATTAAATTTCTCAAAAAATATCAAAATTTTAAAATCTACTTTTAATTGTGCAGGAAATATTAATTTAATGGAAGCGTATCCAATTTTAAATTTTAAATGTTTAATAAATTCACCAGACAAAAAAGAATTACTTAAAAAATTTAAAATTGATTATAAAATAAAAAATGAAAAGATTAATTTGATAATTAACGGAAATTTAAATATTTTAAGCAATAAAATTAACTTTGATAAAATAGAGTCAGATAGTGGTTATAAAGCCTCTAAAGAGGATATTAAGTATTTCAAATCTACATTTGAGAATATATTATCTAATAAGACTTTTTTAAATATTTTTGAATTGTCGAAAATTAAAAGGTTTATTTTAGAAATTCTTTAGTTATTTGGTCGAGTCATTTTCAATGGGCTCATAATTTTTTCGTACTCTTTCTCCTTAATTAATCCAGCTTTAATGACCTCTTGTTTAAGTGTCGTACCATTTTTGTAGGCTAACTTTGCAATTTTAGCAGCCTTGTCGTAACCTATTTTAGGAGCTAATGCCGTGACTAACATTAATGAATTATCTAAAAGATGCTTAATTCTTTTTTTATCTGCTTTAACACCTTTCACGCAATATAAAGCAAAAGTTTTTGCTGAATCGCTCATTATTTCAATAGATTGTAAAATATTGTGAATGATCAGTGGTTTAAAAACATTCAGTTCAAAATGACCATGAGAACCTGCCATAGTAATTCCATTATGATTTCCAATAACTTTAACACAAACCATTGTGACTGCTTCTGACTGAGTTGGATTAACTTTACCTGGCATAATTGATGACCCAGGTTCATTTGTTGGAAGAATTAACTCTCCGTATCCAGCTCTTGGTCCTGATCCTAAAAATCTGATATCATTTGCTATTTTCATTAAACAAACTGCAGTAGTATTTAAGGTTCCAGAGAAGTTAACTATTTCATCATGAGCTGCTAAAGCTGCAAATTTATTTTTTGACGGTTTAAATGGAATTTTTGTAATTTTGCTTATTTCTCTTACAATCTTTTTATCAAAATTTTTTCTAGTATTTAATCCTGTTCCAACTGCTGTGCCGCCTTGAGCTAAAAAGTAAATTTCTTTTAGAGCAGATTCAATTCTTATTATACATTTTTTAAGTTGAGTATAGTAACCGGAAAATTCTTGACCTAAAGTTATTGGTGTTGCATCTTGTAGATGTGTTCTACCAACCTTTACTAATTTTTTAAATTCTTTAGACTTTTTTGCGAGTTCTTTTTCTAAAAGTTTTAAGGATGGCAAAAGTTTTTCTCGAGCTTTGACAGCAATTGAAATATGCATTGCAGTAGGAAAAACATCGTTGGTTGATTGAGATTTATTTACATGATCATTTGGATGTATAGGTTTTTTAGTCCCCATTTTACCCTTCATCATTTGAATTGCTCTGTTAGCTATCACTTCGTTAACATTCATATTAGTTTGAGTGCCCGAGCCGGTTTGCCAAACTTTTAAAGGAAAATGATTATCGAGTTTCCCTTTGATAACTTCATCTGCTGCTTTTACAATAAATTTACTTATTTTAGGGTTTAAGTCTTTATTTTTTGTATTAACAATAGCGGCGGCTTTTTTAATGATAGCAATTGAGTGAATAACTAAAGGTCTAACTAAAAAATCTCCAATATTAAAAAACTTATTTGATCTCTCAGTAGAAGCGCCCCAATACTTATCACCAGGAACTTTTATTTTTCCAATACTATCGAATTCAGTTCTATATTTCATTGGTGATTCTTTGATATAATACACTTATATTAGTTAATTATAAATATAAAGAAGGACAAAAATGACTAACTTTGAATGTGTTAGAGAGTTTATGAAAACTTTTGGGCAAGAAATTAAAGAAAAAGCAGATTTTCCAAACGAGAAAATTACATCTTTAAGATACGATCTTATAAAAGAAGAGCTGTTAGAATTGAAAAATGCGATAAAAAAAAACGATATTAAAGAGGTAGCTGATGCACTTACAGATATATTGTATGTCACCTATGGAGCTGGACATGCATTTGGTATTAATCTAGATCAATGCTTTTTAGAAGTGCAAAAGTCAAATATGAGTAAGCTTGGTTCTGATGGCAGACCTATTTATAATAAGCAAGGCAAAGTTATGAAAGGACCAAACTATTTTGAACCAAATTTAAAAAAATTTGTAGTATGAAAAATAATTTTCATTGGGCACTTTTGGGTATTGGAATAGGAATTTTATTATACATTGCTGATAAGTATATTTTTTGAGAATAATAAATTTTTTAAGTATTCTATCTTCTTTTTGCAAGTACCACCAAAGAGTAACCACCAAATATTGATGCACTCAAGTCTTCACTTATTTTATCAAAAATTTTAACTGGGATACTTAACAGTTTTTGTTTAAACGTTTTTTTCTTAAGCGCTAAAAAGTTTTTTGCATATAAAGTGTCAATAATATCATAATTACAATATTCTAGTAATAATCTTGCAATATTCTTATTAAAAAAGTGTAAATGGCCAACCTTTTTAAAGTTTTCATTAATAACTTTATTTATTAATAAAGTTCGTACAGAAATATCTAAAGGTATATTGAATAAAAAAAACTTTCCACTGGGTAAAAGTTTTTTCAAAAATCCTATGTAATCTTCAATGTGTTCATATACATCTGCACAAATAATTAAATCAGACTCACCGTAAGAATTTGATTTAAAAAAATCATCACAATAAAAGTTTAAGTTTTTGTTTTTTTCTTTATTAGCAAAATTTATGATTTCACTATTAATATCAAAACCTTTGAAATTGGTTTGGTTATTAAATAAATTACTATTTTGAAAAATTTTAAGTATTTTTCCTGCTCCGCATCCCACATCTATGACATTAGAAATTTGATGAAAATTAAAATTATTTTTTTTGAGAATTTTTATAAAATTATTGCTTTTAAATTCACTATCCTCGACATGATAGCTAGGATTCTGTTTAGTATATTTACCAGTTGTATAAAGATTTTCCATATATTCACTCTTTCAAAGGGGCGTTCTGTTGCCAGGTGCCCCGGACTTTGTAACATTATTCCTTATTATATGCCATTCGCAATTGTTAAAAATCTAAAACTTTAAAAGAAATTTCGGCAGAGCTTCGGCAAGTATTATGCTAACATCGTGTAATATGAAAAAATTTTTAGCGATTGTGATACTGGGTTTGTTTTTAAGTGGGAACAATTTTGCTGATATTGAAAAAAATCTAGATAAGCTAGAAAAACTATTAGAATCAGGAAAAATTTCAAAAAAACAATATAGTGATGCCAAAGAAATTCTTTATAAAATGGAAAATCAAGACGAACAAAGTGAGGAAATAGGAGATCAAAATAAAGTTTTAAGAGTGAAAACTTATAAAGATAGTAAAGAAAAGTATGAAAAAAATGAGGTTATTTTCGGCAAATATAGAATTTACACGCACAGACCAGGTGGAATCAAAATTAGAGACATATCGAATAATAAACAATTAGTAGTAATCTCAGATAAATTCAATGATAAATACTATAATGGTGGCGATAAAATTTTTAACTTAGAAATAGACTTAGAGGAATTAGAAATAATTCTTAAATTTAAAAGCATTGAATTGTTAAAATGGACAGGAAAATACGTAGCAAAACACCAGGCAAATTTTTTTCAAGTAACAACAACCACTAATGAACCTTTCCATTATTATATTACTCTTAAGGATGGAAAATCAGTAGCTCTAAATATAAAAAAATTTGATAAAAAAATTGATAAAGCTGTCGCTAAAGCAAAAGTCAGACTTGCTTCAAAGTATAGTATGACTTTGGAACAAATTGATTACATTTTAAAAAAACAAAAATTAAAAAAAAATAAAGAGTTACAAAAAATAATTGGTGAAGAAGTAAATTTAGTTATGGAACAGAAATTGGATGCTGCATTAAGTTTAACAATCGGTGAAGAGATGGCTGCAGAATTTGATAGTATTATTATGGAAGGCATGGAAGAAGAGTTTAGTAGTGCTGTAGACGCAGCTATTGCAGAAGCCGTAGCGGCCGGGGTGAGTGCAGCAGCAGCTGCGGCAGCAATTGAAGCAATGCTAGCAGTTTACGCGGCAGGTGGAACGGACGCCGAGGCGATGGATGCATGTCGATCTCATGCTGGAGATGCCTGTTAAAGACATATAAAAAAAATTGAAACGAAAGTTTTCATAAGATTTCGTCACGGCATCGGCAAGCCAGGTTGTGTCATTTGAATTAGCAATATTAATCAAGAAAATTGTAAAGTTGTAAGGGGCGTTCTGTTGCCAGGTGCCCCAAACCCCGTAACTTAATTAACTAAGTTAATTAAGCTGCAAGTGCAAATTTTTGATTTGCATTTATAAATTGGCCCGTTACGTCGGAACCATCTCGTACGAAAGAACAGCCTTTAGACACCCGTCGATCCTGATTCACCCCCGTAAGTTGTAAATGGTGGAGGTGGTGGGTACTGCCCCCACGTCCGTGATGTTTATTACGAAATTCGTTTATCGTCATAGTTGGAAAACCAACACTATTAATATAAAACTCTTTAAAAGAGATTCAATAATTAATTCAAAATGAAACTAACAAAAGAACAAAAGCAAGAAATTGCAGACCAGCAGGCTCAAAAAAACCAAACAAAAAGAGTTACTTCTCCAGAATTAGAAAAAATTCTCTATGAAGCTTTACCAGTCTTAGATCATGGTTTTGTAAGGGTCGTAGATTATATGGGAGATGACAGTTCTATTGTTCAATCAGCCAGAGTTTCATATGGTAAAGGGACAAAAAAAGTTTCTACCGATGAAGGATTAATTAAATATTTAATGAGACATTGGCATTCAACTCCGTTTGAGATGTGCGAGATTAAATATCATGTTAAACTTCCAATTTTTATTGCTCGTCAATGGATTAGACATAGAACAGCAAATGTTAATGAATATTCAGCAAGATATTCAATTTTAGATAAGGAATTTTATATTCCTTCAAAAGATCAATTATCTGCTCAGTCAACCTCAAACCGTCAAGGTAGAGGAGAATTAATTACCGGCGAGCAAGCTGATGAAGTATTAAAAATCTTAAAAGACGATGCTACAAGAACTTACGACAACTACGAAAAGATGTTAAATGAAAGATACGATGGAACTACTATAGATGAAAGTAAAGCTGGTTTAGCGAGAGAACTTGCAAGAATGAATCTTACGTTAAATTCATATACTCAGTGGTATTGGAAAACTGATTTGCTGAATCTTCTAAATTTTTTATTTTTAAGAGCAGATAGTCATGCTCAATATGAAATAAGAGTCTACGCAGATACAATGCTTAATACTGTTAAAAAATGGGTGCCTATCACTCATGCAGCATTTTTAGATTATAGAGTTGGCGCAGTACATGTTTCAGCTAAGGGTAAAAAAATAATTCAACAAATGGCTAAAGGGGAAAAAGTTTCTCATGATAACTCAGGTCTATCTAAAAGAGAGTGGAATGAATTAATGATGTCTTTTGGATTTAATGAAAAGATTGTTTAATTTTTTCAGCTATACTTGCAAATAATTTAGAAACTTCATGATCGGGGTGTGAATGAGTTAGGGGTTCACCAATATCTGCCGAGTTTCTTAAATCTTGATGAATAGGTAAATGTCCCAAAAATTCTTTATTAAATTCCTTTGCAGTTTTTTCTACTCCACTCTCCCCAAAGATTTTGTATTCTTTACCGTCTTCTCCCTTAAAGTAACTCATATTATCGATTAAACCTATTATCTTTACTCCTGTTTTATCAAACATTTGAATTCCTCTTTTTACATCTAATAAAGCTAGATCCTGTGGAGTTGAAACTATAATTGCCCCGTCGATTTTTACTTCTTGAGCAAAAGTTAACTGTGTATCGCCTGTACCAGGGGGCATATCAATTACGATTACATCTCTATCTTTCCATAAAACTTTTTGAGTCATCGTTTTAATAGCACTTATTACCATCGGTCCCCTCCAAATCATGGGAGTTTGTTCGTCAACCAATAAACCCATTGACATGCATTGAACATCATATTTCGTAACTGGCACCATTGCTTTGCCATCCTCACTTTTTGGTTTTTCTTTTAAATTCATTAATTTTGGCAAAGAAGGACCGTAAACATCAGCATCTAAAACTCCTATTTTTAGATCAAGATTTTGTAATGCAAAAGCAAGATTAATTGCAACAGTTGATTTTCCAACACCACCTTTAGCACTTGAAACAAGCAAAGTAAATTTGGTCCCATGTATTGGTGTCTTAACAAATTGCTTTGGAGGGGGTTTTTGGCTCATAAATCTATAAGTTAATGGTCATAATAACGCTCTTACTTAACTTGTTTTTGAGATAAAAGTCACTATATAAAGTGTCATGAGTTTTAAAGACAAAATTTTAAACAATCAATCCCCTTGGGGAACACCACCAGGTGGAGATGGAGGCCGGGGATCTCCTGGCGGAAATGGATCTGGTTCCAGGCAAGACCCACCTAGTCTTGACGATGTAATAAGAAATATCCAAAGAACAGTAAACAAATTTTCTGGAGGCAAATCTGGAGGCTCTCGACCAATCATCATTGGGTTGATAATAATTGCCTTATTGTACGTAGCAAGTGGTCTTTATAGAGTTTTGCCAGATGAACAAGGTGTTGTTTTAAGGTTTGGTAAATACGTTAATACAACTCAACCAGGATTGCACTACCATTTTCCAACTCCTTTCGAAAGGGTGCTAACCCCAAAAGTAACGAAGGTTAACAGAGTTGATGTTGGTTTTAGACCTGCAAGTGATACTGGTAGATCTTCTGGTGTGGGAAATGTTCCAGAAGAAAGTTTAATGTTAACCGGCGATGAAAATATTGTAGATATAAACTATTCTGTATTTTGGGTAATAAAGGATGCTCAAAAATTTCTTTTTAATATTCAAAGTCCTGTAGAAACAGTCAAGGCAGCATCGGAGACGGCAATGAGAGAAGTAATCGCAAAAAATAGAATTCAAAATATTTTAACAGAGGGAAGATCTAATATAGAGGTCGAGGTACAAGAGATTGCACAACTGATTTTGGATGAATATGGTTCAGGAATACAAATTACACAAGTTCAAACTCAACAAGCGGACCCACCTGAACAAGTAATTGATGCGTTTAGGGATGTGCAAGCTGCAAGAGCAGATAGAGAAAGATCTAAAAATGAAGCCGAGGCTTATGCTAACGACGTTATACCAAGAGCGCGTGGTGAAGCAGAACAGGTCTTACAACAAGCTGAAGCTTATCAGAAAGAAGTTGTGGCAAAAGCAGAGGGTGAAGCTAGTAGATTTTTGGCAATTTACAACGAGTACAAAAACGCTAAACAAGTTACTCAAGAAAGAATGTATCTTGAAACAATGGAAAAAGTTTTAGCAGATATTGATAAAGTGATTATAGACAAAGAATCAGGTTCAGGGGTAGTTCCTTATTTACCTTTACCTGAGCTTAAAAAGGGGAGCAATAACTAATGAGAGGAATTAAGTTAATAGTTCCAGCAATTATTTTAATAGGTGTAGTAGTTTTTCAATCACTATTTATAGTGCAAGAGATTAGTCAAGCAATCGTTCTTCAGTTTGGTGATCCTAAAAAAATTGTTACAAAGGCTGGATTAAATTTTAAATTACCTTTTATTCAAAACGTAGTCTACCTTGATAAAAGAATATTAAATTTGGACAACGATCCTGAAGAGGTAATTGCAGCTGACCAAAAAAGATTGATTGTAGATGCCTTTGCGAGATTCAAAATTGTAGATCCATTAAAATTTTACATATCAGTTGGAAATGAGAGAGTTGCAAGATCAAGACTATCAACAATTATCAACTCAAGAATAAGAGGTGTTTTAGGAACTCAAGAACTAGCAACTTTATTATCAACGGATAGAGCAAGGCAAATGCAAATTATTCAATCTCAAGTTAATGAAGAGGCACAAAATTTTGGTATAACGATAGTAGATGTAAGAATTAAAAGAGCAGATTTACCTCCTGCAAATAGTGAAGCAATCTACAAAAGAATGCAAACTGAAAGGGAGAGAGAAGCGAAAGAATTTAGAGCTCAAGGGGCAGAGATTGCTCAAAAAATAAGATCGACTGCAGATAAAGACGTTACAGTAATTTTAGCGCAAGCAAATAAAAAGTCTGAGATAATGAAAGGTGAAGGTGACGGTGAAAGAAATAAAATTTTTGCAAATGCCTTTGGACGTGACCCACAATTTTTTGCTTTTTACAGAGCAATGCAAGCATATGAAAAAGCTTTAATAGGTGGAGAAACTTCACTCGTGTTATCACCAGATAGCGAATTCTTTAAGTTTTTTGGAAAATCAATAAAGACATCTCTCAAAAAATAATATTAAATTAATTGTGAAAGAGATTATAATTGCAATTGGGCTGATATTTTTTATAGAAGGGTTATTTTTAGCCATTTTCCCGTCAAGAATCAAAAGTATATTAGATCTTATTAAAAATACGCCAGAAAACAAATTGAGATTATTTGGTGTAATTTTTTTGGTTATAGGATTTTTAATTATTTGGTATATAAAAAATTGATGAGACATCTAGGTAAAATATTTTTAATTTTAATTTTCTTAAAATTTTCAACGGCCTTAGCCAAACCCGTGCCTGAATCTTTTGCTGATTTAGCTGATGAATTAATGCCTAGTGTCGTCAATATTTCAACAACACAAACTGTAAGAACTACAAATAATCAATTTCCCTTTCAATTTCCTCCAGGATCTCCATTTGGTGAAATGTTTAAAGATTTTGAAAGGCCTACAGAAAGAAAAGCATCATCTTTAGGATCTGGATTTATTATTAAAGGTAGCGGAATAGTAGTCACGAACAATCATGTTATATCTGGAGCCGATGATATTTTAGTAAGAGTTGGAGAAAAAGAATTTAAAGCAAAAGTTATTGGAGCCGATCCATATATGGATATAGCAGTTTTACAAATACAAACTAAAGAAAAATTCAAACCAGTAAGATTTGGAGACTCTGATAAAGCTCGAGTGGGCGATTGGGCAGTAGCAATTGGGAATCCATTCGGCTTAGGAGGGACTGTGACTGCAGGTATTATTTCTGCAAGAAACAGAGATATTAATTTAACGAGGTATGATGATTTTATACAAACCGATGCATCAATTAACCAAGGAAATTCTGGTGGTCCTTTATTTAATTTGAAAGGTGAAGTGATTGGAATTAACACAGCTATCATTGCTCCAGGTCAGTCAGGATCCATTGGAATTGGATTTGCAATTCCATCTAATGCTGCATCTAATGTAATAGATCAACTAATAAAATTTGGTGAAACAAAAAGAGGATGGCTTGGTGTTAGAATTCAAGAAGTCACAAAAGAAATAGCAGAAGTTGAAAAATTAAAAAAACCTGCTGGAGCATTAGTTGCAAGTGTAGGTGAAAATAGCCCGGCAGAAAAAGCAGGCATTAAAGCAGGTGATATAATTTTAAATTTCGATGGAAAAAAAATAGACACTATGAGAACTCTACCAAAGATTGTTGCGAGCACAGAGGTAGGTAAAAGTGTAGAATTAAAAATTTGGAGAAACAAAAAATTAATTTCAAAAAGATTGATACTCGGAAGGTTAGAGTCCTCTGTAGAATTTAAGGAAAGAAAATCAAAAGTTGTTAAAAAAGAGGAAGAGATTGAAAGCCTAAAGATAACTGTAAGAGAAATAAATGATAAAGATATGTCTTCTAGAAATTTAGATAAAAAAATAACTGGTGTAGTAATTACAAATATTTCGAGTCGAAGCCCACTTGTCAATCAGTTGAGTATAAATGATATAATAATTGAAGTACAAAAAACAAAGATAAAATCTATCTCTGATCTTGAGAAAAATGTAGAAAACATTTTTAAAAAAGGAGAAAAAACTTTACTTTTAACTATTATTAATAAAAATAATCAGAGACGTTATTTAGGCGTTAAAATAAATTAAATTGTCAAAAAAAATTCTTCTTTTAGCAGGTCCCACTGCTTGTGGTAAATCAAAACTAGCAATCAGCTTAGCGAAAAAAATAAATGGGGAAATAATAAACGCTGACAGTATGCAGGTTTATAAAGAATTTTCTATTTTATCATCAAGACCAAAATTAAATGAGATGAAAAAAATTAAACATCATCTATATGGTTTTGTCTCTGTAAAAAAATATTTTTCCGCAGGAGACTGGCTTAAAGAGGTAAAAAAAAAGGTTAACCTATGTATAAAAGATAATAAAATTCCAATTATAGTAGGGGGAACAGGCTTATACTTTAGTACTATTACCAAAGGAATAAGTAAGATCCCTGACATTGATAATAAAACAAGGAAAAAAGTTAGAAATCTTTTCCAAAAGCTTGGATATAAAAAATTTTACAATAAATTATTAACAATAGATCCAAAAGTAAAAAACAAGATTATTGCTACAGACTCTCAACGATGTCAAAGAGCTTATGAAGTTAAAATAAAAACAAAAAAATCTCTTTTTGATTGGATCGAAAATACGCAATCAGATTTCTTAGACTTTAATCTTATAAAAATATTTGTTGATATTCCAAGAGAGGAATTACTAAAAAAAATATCAAAAAGAATAGACCATATGTTTCAAGAAAATTGTATCCAGGAAGTAAAAAAATTTAATAGTTTGAAAATTAATAAAAGCCTATCCGCTAATAAACTGATTGGGGTAAATGAGATAAGTAAATATTTGAAGGGTTCTATCAATCTTAAGGATTGTAAGGACAGCATTTTTATAAAGACCAGGCAATATGCTAAAAGACAAAATACTTGGGCCCGTGGTCATATGAAGAATTGGAACAAGCTTTATTCCAAAAATTTCTCTAATCTTTTAAAAAAAACATCAAAAGTAGTAAGCTAAAACTTGACGCAAAGTATTTCTACGCTAGATTGTATGAATGCCTAAATTATTAAGTGGAGCAGAAATTGTATTTAAAGCACTTGAAGACCAAAAAGTAGAATATATTTTTGGTTATCCTGGAGGTGCCGTGCTTCCAATATATGATGAGTTAAAAAATCATAAATCAATTAAGCATATTTTGGCAAGACATGAGCAAGGAGCAGGTCACTCAGCCGAAGGGTATGCGAGATCAAGCGGTAAACCAGGAGTTTTACTAGTCACATCTGGACCAGGAGCAACAAACGCTGTTACAGCTTTAACAGATGCTTACATGGACTCAGTTCCGCTTGTCTGTATCTCTGGGCAAGTACCAACACATTTAATTGGGACAGATGCGTTTCAAGAATGCGATACAACAGGAATTACGCGGCCTTGTACAAAACATAATTGGCTAGTAAAAGATGTAAATGATCTCTCAAGAGTTTTGCATTTAGCTTTCGAGGTAGCAACCACAGGAAGACCTGGACCTGTGCTAGTTGATATTCCAAAAGATATACAATTTAAAAAAGGTAAATATAAATTTTTTAAGAACACACTTAAAAAAAAACTTAATGGCAAAACAACTCGTAAAATTTCAAATTCAGAATTAGATAAGTTTATTGACCTGATTAAAAAATCCTCTAAGCCTATTTTCTATACAGGAGGAGGAGTAATCAACTCAGGTCCTGATGCTAGTAAGCATTTAAGGGAATTAGTTTCATTAACTGGATTTCCTATAACTTCAACGTTACAAGGACTGGGTGCTTATCCTGGAGAGGACCCTCAATTTTTAGGAATGCTAGGTATGCATGGAACTTATGAAGCGAATAATGCGATGCACGATTGTGATTTAATGATAAATATTGGTGCAAGGTTTGATGATAGAATAACAGGAAAAGTAGATGAATTTTCTCCTGGCTCAAAAAAAATTCACGTTGATATCGATCCATCTTCTATTGGAAAAAATATTAAAGTTGATTTAGCCATTGTAAGTGACGTTAAAGAACTTTTGAAATCTTTAATAAAAAGATTTAAAGAAAAAAATAAAAATTTTGTTAATTCTAATAAACAGAAAACATCAAAATGGTGGGAGCAAATTGGAAAATGGCGAGAAAAAAAATCTTTAAATTTTATTAACAGTGATAAAATTATAAAACCTCAGTATGCAGTGCAAAGATTGTATGAGTTAACAAAAAATCAAGATACTTTTATTACCACTGAGGTAGGCCAACATCAAATGTGGGCTGCACAACATTATAAATTTAATAAACCCAATAGATGGATGACATCTGGAGGTTTAGGGACAATGGGATATGGACTTCCAGCTGCTATTGGCGTTCAAATTGCAAACCCTGGTAAATTAGTTGTCGACATTGCTGGTGAAGCTTCCGTTTTAATGACAATGCAGGAAATGTCTACAGCAGTACAATATAGATTACCTATAAAAATATTCATATTGAATAATGAATACATGGGTATGGTCAGACAATGGCAAGAACTTTTACACGAAAAAAATTATTCTGAAAGCTATACAGCAGCACTGCCTGATTTTGTAAAACTTGCTGAGTCATATGGTTGTGTAGGCATTAGAGCAAAAACTCCAAACGAGCTGGATGAAAAAATCAAAGAAATGATTAATATTGATAGACCAGTAATTTTTGACTGTGTTGTTGATAAAGCTGAAAACTGTTTTCCAATGATACCTTCAGGTAAGCCACATAATCAAATGATTTTAGGCCCTGAAGAAGAGGAAGAAATTTCTGATGAAGGGAAAGTTTTAGTTTAATGATAAAGTCAAAATCAGCTTACAGTGTACCTGGTAAAATAGGAAAAATTGAACGACATATAATTGTAGTTTGGGTTGATAATGAAGCTGGTGTACTTGCAAGGATTGCAGGACTTTTTTCTGGAAGAGGATATAATATTGAGTCCTTGGCGGTTGCCGAAGTAGATAAAAAAAAACATATTTCTAGAATTACAATAGTTACCGAAGGTACACCACAGGTAATTGAACAAATTAACTTACAACTTAAAAAACTTGTACCAGTTCACAAAGTAGCTGATTTCAAACGTACCGATAAAGATATTTTATTTAGAGAGTTAGCTCTATTTAAAATTTTGGCTAATTCCAAAAAACAGGAAAAAATTAAAAAAATTTGTAAAAAATTCAATCCAGTAGTTTTAGATAAGTCACAAAAATCTTTTGTTATACAAGTAACAGCTTTAAGAGCTGAGATTGATAAATTAACACTTGATTTAAGAGGATTAGGCCTTATAAGCACTTCTAGAACTGGTGCCGTTGCAATGACTAAGGGAGCAAAAATATTTAATTAATTAATATAAATTTATGAAAACTTATTATGACAAAGATACTAATCCAAGTTTAATAAAAGACAAAAAAGTTGCAATTTTTGGATATGGAAGCCAAGGTCACGCTCACGCACTTAATTTAAAAGATAGTGGTGTTAAAGAAGTAGTAGTTGCTTTGAGAGAGGGATCGTCAAGTATCAAAAAAGCTGAGAGTTCAGGATTAAAAGTAATGTCACTATCTGATGCAGCAGCATGGGCAGACGTAGTAATGATGTTAACCCCAGATGAACTTCAGTCTGAGATTTATAAAAATCATATTGAACAAAGAATGAAAGAAGGCACTAGTTTAGCTTTTGCACATGGTTTAAACATTCACTTTAGTTTAATAAACGCAAGAAAAGATCTAGATGTTTTTATGGTAGCACCAAAAGGACCTGGGCATACTGTAAGAAGCGAATATCAAAAAGGTGGTGGAGTTCCATGTTTAATGGCTGTTCACAAAGATAGCTCAGGAAAAGCGAAAGAGTTAGCACTATCATATGCATCTGCTGTTGGTGGTGGCAAAGCAGGTATTATAGAAACAACTTTTAAAGATGAATGCGAAACTGATTTATTTGGTGAACAAACAGTTCTTTGTGGAGGTTTAGTAGAGTTAATTAAAAATGGTTTTGAAACTTTGACTGAAGCCGGTTATCCACCTCAGATGGCTTATTTTGAAACTTTGCATGAAGTAAAGTTAATAGTCGATTTAATTTATGAGGGAGGCATAGCAAATATGAATTATTCTATTTCTAATACTGCAGAATATGGTGAATATATTTCTGGAAAAAGAGTTGTTGATGGAAAGACTAAGGAAAAAATGAAGGAAGTTTTAAAAGATATACAATCTGGTAAATTTACTAAGCAGTGGATGGATGAGCATAAGTCAGGTCAGAAAAATTTCTTAAAAATGAGGCAAGATCTGGCAAAACACCCTATTGAAAAGGTAGGTAAAGAACTTCGAGCCATGATGCCATGGATTGGTAAAAATAAACTAGTCGATAAAGATAAAAATTAACCCAATCTGAGTCCAAATTACCAAGTTGAACCACATAATTATTTGCAAATTCTAGCTTTGATTGTAATATGAGATACTTTTAATTTTTAAAAATTATTTAGCTATGGCAGAAAAAAACAGAATTATAATTTTTGACACAACGATGCGTGACGGAGAACAGTCTCCAGGTGCATCAATGAGTTTAGAAGAAAAATTACAAATCTCTAGAGTTTTTGATGAACTAGGAGTAGATATCATAGAGGCAGGTTTTCCAATAGCTTCGCCTGGTGACTTTGAAGCTGTGACTGAAATAAGCAAGACTCTTAAGCGGTCAGTGCCAGCAGGATTAGCTAGAGCTACCAAAAAAGATATTGACGCATGTCATCAAGCTTTAAAGCACGCAAAAAATTTTAGAATACACACTTTTATATCTACAAGTCCGCTTCATATGAAGCATAAATTAAATAAATCACCGAAAGAAGTTTTAGAGTCTATTAAAGAAAGTGTCACTTACGCTAGAAAATTTACTGACGATGTTGAGTGGTCTTGTGAAGACGGAACACGAACTGATATGGATTATATGTGCAAGACAGTTGAACTTGCAATAAAATCTGGAGCAAAAACAATTAATATACCTGACACTGTTGGCTACACTGTTCCTTCAGAGTTTAAAAAGATTATTGAAACTTTAATAAATAAAGTTCCAAATATTGATAAAGCAATTCTTTCTACACATTGTCATAATGATTTAGGACTAGCGGTAGCTAATTCATTAGCGGGAGTAATGGCTGGTGCAAGACAAATCGAATGTACAATTAATGGCATAGGCGAAAGAGCTGGTAATGCAGCATTGGAAGAAGTGGTAATGGCTATGAGAACAAGACATGACTTAATGCCTTACACTACAAATATAAATACAAAACTTTTAAGCAAAGCATCAAAAGTGGTTTCAAATGCTACAGGATTTCCAGTGCAATTTAATAAAGCGATAGTTGGAAAAAATGCTTTTGCACATGAGTCAGGTATTCACCAAGATGGAATGTTAAAAAATAGAAATACTTATGAAATAATGACACCAGAAAGTGTTGGAGTGAAAAAAACTTCATTGGTAATGGGTAAGCACTCAGGCCGACATGCTTTTAGAGATAAATTATCAGACATGGGTTATGTGAATGTGACTGATGATATTATCAATACAGCCTTTGGTAAATTCAAAATTTTAGCAGATAAGAAAAAACATATTTATGATGAAGATATCGCAGCGCTTGTAGATGACAGCTTAGTAACTGAAGATAATGTAATTAAATTAAAGTCTTTGAAAGTTTACGCAGGAACAGGCGAACCTCAAAAAGCTGAAATGACATTAGAAGTTTTTGGAGAAGTTAAAACAGCTTCTGAAACAGGAGATGGACCAGTGGACGCTATTTTCAAATGTATAAAAAAACTTTATGCCCATGATGTTAAGCTTTTGTTATACAATGTACACGCTGTAACTGAAGGCACTGATGCCCAAGCCACAGTAAGTGTAAGAATTGAAGAAAAAGGTAAAACAACAGTGGGGCAAGCTGCTGATACTGATACGCTGGTAGCTTCTGCAAATGCATATTTAAATGCATTAAATAAATTAATCATTAAAAGAAAAAAGACAGCACCGGATGATGAAAATCTAAGCGTGCAAGTATAGAAAGGAAATTATGTTTAAAGGTTTAACAGGATTAACATCATTATGGTCACAAGATATGGCAATTGATCTAGGAACAGCCAACACTTTAGTTGTTCTCAAAGATCAAGGTGTTGTATTAAATGAGCCTTCGGTAGTTGCGGTTATTGAAGATGCTGGAAAAAAATCAGTTTTAGCAGTTGGAGACGAAGCAAAAACGATGTTAGGAAGAACTCCTGGAAATATCTCAGCTATTAGACCCCTTAAAGACGGAGTTATTGCTGACTTCGTCGTAACTGAAGAAATGATTAAACACTTTATTAAAAAAGTTCATAAAAAAAATGCTTTTGCAAACCCAAGAATTCTAATTTGCGTTCCTACTGGATCTACTCCAGTTGAAAGAAAAGCTATTCAAGACTCCGCTTTAGCGGCAGGTGCTAGAAAAGTTCAATTGATAGAGGAGCCTATAGCTGCAGCGATTGGAGCAGGTCTACCAATTTCTGAGGCAACTGGATCTATGGTCGTAGATATAGGTGGTGGTACAACTGAAATAGCCGTTATGTCACTTGGTGGAGTTGTTTACTCAAAATCTTTAAGAGTTGCCGGAGACGCTCTTGATCAATCAATTATAGCTTATATGAGAAAAAAAATGAACTTAATGATAGGAGACTCAACAGCAGAAAAAATTAAAAAAGAAATTGGTACAGCTATTCCTTCATCGAATAATACATTTTTAATGAAAGGAAGAGATATTAGATCAGGAACTCCAAAAGAAATAGAACTAACAGAAAAAGATGCGTGCGAAGCTTTAATGCCTATTTTGAATCAAATTTTAGGAGGTATTAAAGAGGCTTTAGAAAACACTCCACCAGAATTATCTGCTGACTTAATAGACATGGGTCTTGTTTTAACTGGAGGTGGTGCTTTATTAAAAAATATTGATAAATTAATTTCTCAAGATACTGGTTTACCTGTAACTATAGCTGATGACCCACTATCATGTGTGGCTATAGGAACTGGAAGAGCTTTAGAAAACGAGGAGTTGTTTTCTACTATGTTATCTGAGTACTAATTTGTCTAAATGAATAAATGTCAGTTAGTAGAGATGATTTTAGTATAGCTTTCCGTTCTGCTCTTCTTAAAAGAGGAGGAGCTCAGAAATTTTCAGTTCTCTCTTTAATTTTTTTAGCCCTAATCATATTTTTTTTAGATATATATGGAGCTAAATTCACTAAACCAGTCAGAAGTTTCTTAAATGACGTTGTATATCGTGTAACTTTTTTAGCCTCTACTCCAACAAGATTTTTACCTCAAGCCGGAAAAGACATCTCAAGTTTTTTTAATGTAAAAGAGGAAAATGAAAGATTAAAGCTAGAATTAGAAAAATATAAGTCACTCGAATTAAACGTTGAATTTTTAACAGATGAGAATAAAAATTTACAAAAAATTTTAGAGACTGAATATTTTAATAAAAATTTAAGTAATATCATATTAGCAAAAGTCTTAGTTGATAAGAACAGTCCTTTTTTAAAATCTATAATCATAAATAAAGGAACGCGTGCGGGTATTTTGAAAGGAATGCCAGTAACTAAAGATAATTATTTAGTCGGAAGAGTAGTAGAAACAAACTATTTATCTTCAAGAGTTTTACTTTTAAATGATCTAAATAGCAGAATTCCAGTAACCTTAAATCAGGGCGCGCAAGCTATATTATCTGGTAGCGGGAGGAATAATCCGATTTTAGAATATTTGCCTGAGGATTACGAAACAATTGAAGATATAAATGTTTTTGCATCAGGAAAAGATGGGATATTTACATCTGGTACACCTATTGGAATTACAAACACTGAAGGCACAGTTGATCTTTTCATTGATCCAAATCAGCTCTCTTTTGTAACGGTTAATTTAAATGTCCAAAATTAAGAAAAATTAAAATGGCTAAGAGATCTTTTATAAATAAAATATTAAATGCTGGCCCATTAATTCTTTTATATTATTTATGTATCAGCGAAGTTGACACAAATTTTGAAAAAATGTTTGGAATCTTTACTTTAAACTTTCAGATAATCCTAATTTATTTTTGGGTAATTAAAAGACCTGATATTATGGCTAACGGACATGTATTTTTGGCTGGATTAATTAATGATGTGGTTATGGGTTTTCCCTTAGGTATAAGCTCATTGTCATATTTGATTGTGATATTTGTTGGGACCTATGTAAGAAATAAAAGTGTTAATACCACAATAGCCTCAGATTGGTTCACATTCTTTATGGCTATGATTTTTTCAAACATGCTTTTCTTTTCACTATTAAACAATTTTTCTGATCTTTCTTTCACCTACTCCAAAATAGGATACAACATGTTTTTTACTCTCTTTATGTTCCCTATATTTTGGTTATTGTTTAATATTTATCAATTGACATTTATAGGTAATCGAGATGCTTAGCCCAAGTTCTGGAAATACTGTCATCAAGTCAAAATTAATTGGTAGAAGAATGTTTTTACTTACCGCTGCAAAAGCAATTGTAACGTTTGGAATTATAGGTAGATTGGTATCTTTACAAATTAATGAGAGAACAAAATATAAAACTTTATCCGACAAAAATAGATTTAGAGAATGGAAATTAGCACCTGAGAGAGGTGTAATTAAAGATTTTTTTGATAAAGAAATAGCATCAAATCAACAGGTTTATCAAGTTCATTTAATTCCAGAAAACTCTAAAGATATTGAAAAACTATTTGTTAGACTAAAAACAATTCTAAATATCACAGAAAAAAAATTATTTTATCTTAGAAGAGTCATTACTAAGCAAAAACCATGGGAACCTATTATAGTTTCCGATAATATAACATGGTCAGAATTTTCCAGATTAAATTTATTCTTACACGAACTCGAGGGAGTAAAACCTATTGTATCGGTCGCTAGAATGTATCCTGATAATTCATCTGCTCATATTTTAGGTTATGTTTCTCAGGTAAGCGCTAAAGATCTTCAAACAAAGAAATATTTAAAAGAATTACATGTTCCAGGAATGAGTATTGGTAAAACAGGTCTTGAGAGAAAATTAGATGAGGAAATTATAGGTAAAATTGGATTTCAAAGATATGAGGTAAACGCTTATGGAAAAAGAATCAAACAAATTTTGATTAATGAAGGCCAGGCAGGAAAAAGTTTCAAAACAACTCTAGATTTTGAAGTTCAAAAATTCTCAAGTGAACTTATAAAAGACAAAGCTGCCGCTGTTTGTGTTATGGATGTATATAATGGAGATATTGTTTCTCTTGTTTCTTCTCCAACTTTTGAACCTAACGAGTTCGTTCACGGGTTGGATAAAAATTATTGGAACAGTTTAATAAAAAATGAAATGAAACCACTCACAAATAAAGCTATTGCTGGTCTATATCCGCCTGGATCGACAATAAAAACTCTTGTTGCTTTAAGTGCTTTAGAGAATGGAGTTATAAAACCACTAGACACTTTTAAATGTGAAGGAAAAATTGAACTCTATGGAGAAAAATTTCATTGTTGGGAAAAAGATGGCCATGGAATTGTTAATTTAAGAAAAGGTATTCAAAGATCTTGTGACGTATATTTTTATGAAGTTGCTAGAAAATTAGGAGTAGATAAATTATCTGAGACAGCTAAAAAATTTGGTCTTGGAAAAAAAGTTCTTAATGGTTTTATTGAGGAGAGGGCAGGTGTCGTACCTAACACTAAATGGAAGAAGAAATTTATAGGTCAAAATTGGTATTTAGGTGAAACTTTACATTCCGGAATCGGTCAAGGATATTTTCAAAGCACTCCTCTACAACTCTGTTTAATGACAGCGCAAATTGCTAACGGTGGATTTGAAATAAAACCCAGAATAATCTTTGATAAGAAAAACAATAATTTAAGAGAGTACATAAAATATAAAAATGAATATCCAAATGATCCTCTTCCAACGGATTTATTAATATCGAATTTTGAACTTAAACCTCTTTTTAAAAATCAAGAACATATTAATTTAATTAAAGATGCTATGTTTTCTTCATCTAATGAACCAGGCGGTACTTCTTACAGGCATCGATGGGAAAATAAAAAATTTACTTTTGCAGGAAAAACAGGATCATCACAAATAAAAAGATTTACGGAAGCTCAACGTGAGGCTGAAGTAAAGCAAGAGAGTTTACCCTACAAAGATAGAGACCATGCACTATTTGTTGCCTATGCACCTTACAGTGACCCTAAATATGCAATAAGTGTTTTAGTAGAACATGGAGGCTCAGGTGGAAAAGCAGCTGCCCCAATTGCTAAAAAAATAATTAAAAAAGTTCTAGAACGACACGAGTTAAGAGAGAGAATTGATAGTTTACTAGGAGAGCAAGTATAATGTTTAGAGCTAGATCAATTCAATCATCATTAAGTATTAAAGATAAATTTCTTTCAATAGATTATATTTTAGTAATTTCAATATTTATACTTGGACTTACTAGTATATTAGCCATGTATTCTACGGATGGCGGGGAATTAAGATACCACACACAAAGTCATATACTTCGATTCTTTGTTTTTTTTGGTATGTTTTTAATTCTATCATTTATCCAAATAAGATTTTGGCATAGCCAAAGCTATTTAATTTATATTTTGTTCTTTATATTACTATTAGGAGTTAAATATTTCGGATTAACCTCTTCTGGATCTAAAAGGTGGTTAGACCTTTACTTTATGAATTTACAGCCCTCTGAATTAATGAAGGTAGGTCTTATCTTATTTTTAGCAAAATATTATCACCGTACTTCAATTGAAAATTTAAATCGTATTAGATATTTATTTTTACCCGTTGTTGTTTTGATTGCTCCAATAATATTAGTTGCGACACAACCAGACTTAGGTACAGCATTACTAATTGCTGCTGGGGGTCTTACCGTCGCGTGGCTAGCTGGTGTTAGAGTAAAATTTTTTGCTATTTCAGGTCTAGCATTTTTAGCATTATTACCGATAGCTATTTCTTTTTTAAAACCATATCAAAAATCAAGAATTTTAACTTTTTTAAATCCCGAAAGAGATCCTTTAGGCGCTGGATATCAAATCATTCAATCCAAAATAGCTATTGGTTCAGGTGGATTGTTCGGAAAAGGTTTTTTACAAGGGTCTCAAAGTTATTTAGATTATTTACCTGAGAAACATACAGATTTCATATTTACCTTATTTTCCGAGGAATTCGGTTTTTTTGGTTCATTATTTATTCTTTTTTTATATGCAATTATTGTTTGGAGGATCATAAAAATCGGAAATGTTACAAGAAGTAATTTTGGTAAACTTTTCTGTTATGGTTTTGGGACTGCTTTTTTTATATATGTAGTAGTTAATATGATGATGGTTCTTGGGCTTTTACCAATAGTTGGTTCTCCTTTACCCATCATGTCTTACGGAGGTTCATCGATGATGGCAATAATGTTTGGATTAGGTATAGTTATGTCCTGTAAAGTCTATAAAGACACACCCGTAAACTAGCCAATTTAAACCTAATATGGTCAAATTTAATTTTATTAGGTACTTGTATATTATATTAATAGGTGGTTAATTTATGAAAAATATTATGTTTGGTGACAAGAAAAAAAAACTTACTGACTCAGAAAGATCGTTAATAAGCGAAACAGTAAGTATAGAAGGAACAATCAATAGCTCAGGTGCTATAGATGTTGCAGGCTTAATTAAAGGTCCAGTTTTTTCAAAAGAGATAATCATAAGAGAAACAGGTTCTATCACAGGATCAATTGAAGGAGATCATGTTGAAATTCATGGTCATTTAGATGGTAAGGTTTCTGGTCAAGATGTAGTTATCGGCTCAACAGGCACTGTAAAAGGCGATATAGAGTTTGGAAACAATTTAAAAACCGAAAATGGCGCTGATATTGACGGTTATATCAAAAAAACAAATAAATCCAAATCAACATTAACTGGTGATTTCTTGTTCAAGAAAAAAGATAAAAAAGAGTCTTTGGAAACAGAGGAAAGACCTGAAGTTGTAAACAAAGAAGCTCTAGTCTAATCTAACGCACTTTAATTTTTACTAGATTAAATTATAATTTTGTAATGGAAAATTATAAATGTAAATCTGTTGGAATTGTAGGATCAGGTATTCAAGGGGTGTGCACAGGTCTTCAACTTATAAAAAAAGGTATACCAGTTACAATCTTTGACCGACAAGATCCTTTGTCGTCA
Source organism: uncultured Pelagibacteraceae bacterium (assembly GCA_902535255.1). Lineage (GTDB taxonomy): Bacteria > Pseudomonadota > Alphaproteobacteria > Pelagibacterales > Pelagibacteraceae > Pelagilacustribacter. The sequence goes on along the minus strand of CACASQ010000001.1, from coordinate 181,024 downwards.
GAGTACAAACCTGCATCTTATGGAAACGCTGGTCATTTTTCACCTTACGCAGTATTACAATTTAATCGCCCAGATATTTTATATGATGTTCCAAAAATGCTCTTTAGTTCCTATGGACCTCTAGCTTTAAAATGGAATTATATTCCGAAAATGTTTAATTGGTTTTTTTATTATTTAAAAAACTGTAATAAAAAATCTATGCTACATACAGCTAAGTACATGCACCAAATTTTAAGTTTATCTAATGATGCTTATGAGGAAATATTTCAAGAAATAAATGTGGATGGGCTAGTTGAAAAAAAAGGAATTATTTATGTGTGGACGAATAAAAACTTAAAAAGCAGAAAACTAGAAATTAAAGTTCGAGATGACTTAGGTGTGAACCAAAAATTATTAACTCGTGAAGAGATACTAGTATTGGAGCCAAATTTAAATCCAGTATTTGATGCTGGAGTTATCTACGAAAATGCTATGCATGCAAGAGATCCTCACGGAATTCTTAAAGAAATTTTTAGATTATATATAAAAAGGGGCGGTAAATTTATTCAATCAGATATTACTAGCGTAGAACAGAAAACAGCAAACGAAACAATAATTAAATCGGCAAATGATGTATATAGGTTTGAAAAGTCAGTAATTGCATCCGGAGCGTTTTCAAAAAAATTGACCGACCAACTTGGGGAAAATATTCCCTTAGATACTGAGAGAGGATATCATGTGCATTTTAAAAATAAAGATAAATTAATCTCTAGACCTGTAATTTTCTTAGATAGAGGATTTGGTATTACACCAATGAACCAAGGTTTACGTGCCGTGGGAACAGTTGAATTAGGAGGATTAAAAAACCCTCCATCAAAAAAAAGAATTGAATATATTATAAACTGCGCAAAAGAATTATTACCACAACTCGGCAAACATGATGATGAATGGCTTGGATTTAGACCTACTTTACCTGATTTTTTACCCATTCTTGGCCCCTCATTAAAAAATAAAAACATAATTTATGCATTTGGTCATCAGCATTTAGGCTGGACTTTAGGTGCTGTAACAGGCAAAATTATTTCTGGTTTAGTTGCAGGTGAAAAAACTAATTTAGATTTAGCCCCCTACAGCTCCAAAAGATTTAATTAGGATTTTTTTTGTCAAAAAATTATATAGCTTATACTTTTCTTACATTAGCAGCTTTATTCTGGTCAGGAAATTTTATAATTGGCAAATTCGCAACTCTATTTGAAGTTCCACCACTAACTCTAAACTTTTTAAGATGGGTTATGGTATGGTTTATTTTAATTCCCTTTACAATAAAAGAAATTTTATTAAAGAAAAACTATATTAAATTAAATTTTTTTGCCATTGGTATAATGGGGATATTATCAATTAGCACCTTTAATTCTGTAGTGTACTTTGCTCTAAACTTTACCCAAGTTATCAATGCAGTTTTAATGTTGGCTGCTATTCCACCAATGATAATAATTTTTTCGTCACTTATGAAAATTGAAAAGACGAATATATTTCAATTATCTGGATTATTCTTATCAATACTTGGAGTTGCAACAATTATTTCAAATGCAGATATTCAAAAAATAATATCCTTAAGTTTTAACAAAGGAGATATATGGATGCTAGTTTGTGTTTTAAGTTGGTCACTATACTCAACTTTACTTAAAAAAAATAAATTTCAATTATCTCAATTTTCTTTAATCCAAATTATGGTAACTGTAGGATTGATATTCTTAGTTCCGCAATTTTTATATGAACAATCAATTGGATTGGACGTAAAAATTAATAAACCTTTTATATTAATTTTAATTTATGTAGTAATCTTTCCTGCAATCGCAGCTTATTATTGCTGGCAAAAAGCTATTGAATTAATAGGGCCTAACAGATCGTCTTTGTTTATTCAGTTAATGCCTCTTTTTAGTGCATTAATGGCAATTATAATTTTTAAAGAAAAATTTCAATTATTCCATTTTATTGGAGCATCTTTTATTATATCTGGTATTTATTTATCAAATAGGAAAACCCAATGATTAAAGTTGCAGTGCTGGATGATTATCAAAATGCTTTTGAAGAGATTATTGAAATAGAAAAATTAAACAATAAATTTGATTTTAAAATTTTTAATGAAGCCTTCAATGATGAAAATGAGGCTATTGAGGCTTTGGAGGAATTTGAAGCATTGTTTATAATGCGGGAACGAACCCCTATCACAAAAAATTTATTAGAAAATTTACCAAAGCTTAAATACATAATGACTTCAGGTATGCGAAATAATTCCATTAATTTAGAAGTAACCAAAAAAAAAGGCATTTTAGTGTGTGGAACTGAAATAAATTCAAATCCAGCAGCTGAGATTACTTGGACTTTGATTTTAGGCCTTTTAAGAAATGTTAAACAAGAGATTGACAATATGTTCCAAGGATATTGGCAGACTACCATTGGTTCAGAATTAAAAGGTAAAATGTTGGGAGTAATCGGCTTGGGAAAAATAGGAACACAAGTTGCAAAGGTAGGCAAAGCTTTCGGAATGGAAGTTTGCGCTTGGAGTGAAAATCTAAATTTATCTCATGCTAATGATCTTGGAGTATTGCCTATGAGTAAAGAAGATTTACTTAAAAATTCAGATATAATTTCTATTCACTTAGTTTTAGGTGAAAGATATAAAAACCTAATTACAAAAAAAGAGATAGAAATGATGAAAAAAACAAGTTTTTTAATCAATACTTCTAGAGGTCAAATTATTAATGAAAATGATCTAGTTGACGCTTTAAAAGATGAAAAAATAGCTGGCGTAGGTTTAGATGTTTATGATAAAGAACCTCTTCCACAAGATCATAAACTTAGATTTCTTCCAAATGCTTTTTTAATGCCTCATATCGGTTACGTAACTGCTGAAAATTACTCTAAATTTTATTCGCAAATGGTTGAAAATTTAGAAAGTTGCATAAAAAACAAGCCTCTAAGGGTAATCTCGTAAAAAAGCACTTCCATCACAGGTTGTATTATATATAAACTCATTTTGAGTGATTCGTTTGTTTTATAACAAACAAATCTCTGCTTAAATTAGGGAAATTATAAAAGGGAGTATGAAAAAAATTTTAGGCTGTTTGCTTGGACTCACTTTACTAACTGGTTGTGCAGAGTCTTTAGCTCTATTAGGACCTACCTCTACCGCAGTGACTGGTGGGAATATTGCCCAGTCAGCTATTTCTTCAGCGGTAAATTATGGAGTAAAAAAACAAACTGGAAAAAGCCCAATGGAACATGCAATGACTTATGCTGAGGAAATGAATCCGCAAAAGGAGAAAGAGCCCTGTTTATCATTTGCTGAAAAAACTAACTCTGAAATTTGTGCAATTGTGAAAAAGCAATTAAAAATAACTAAATCGAAAATCTTAAAGAAATCAAAGGAAAGATCTATAAAAGACCTTACTTCATCTCTTCAGCCTAACATAAATAAAAAATCTAAAATTAAGTACTTAGATTAAGAATTCCAGAAAAAACCAACGTAGTAAATTTAAGATCTTGACAACCTTGGGTTGTGTTAATAAAATTAATGCGCTCACAATTAACTTTCAATTGAAGATGAAGCAGATATGAACCAACTAAAACAAATTGCAAACATGAAAAAAATATTGATTTTATTTTCAACGATTTTCTTACTTAATGGTTGTGCTGAATCTTTAGCATTACTAGGTACTAGCACATCTAACGGAAAAATATTACAGTCTTCTCTTAATTCAGCTTTTAGTTATGGAATTAAAAAACAAACAGGAAAAACACCTTTTGAACATGCTATTGCTTATGCAGAGGAAAAAAATCCTGAAAGAAAAAAAGATAAGTGTATTTCGTCTTTTGAAATAACAAGGTCTGAATTTTGTACAATTGTTAAAAAAGAAATTAAGTTAAAAAGCACTGATATGATGGAAAAGACTACAGAAATTGTAAAAGAATATCCAAAAAAAATAATTAAAGAAATTTCTAAGATTGAAAAGATAGCAAAGAAATCAATTATTTATAATAGAAGGTAAATCTGATTTTTTTTTTAAACGATGGCCCCAATAAAATTGGGACCACCTAATTAATATTTAAGCAGCTAAAGCTTGCTTAATATCCGCAATGATATCATCTGGATGTTCGATACCAATTGACAGTCTTACATAGCCCGGTGTTACTCCTGCTGCCGCTAACGCAGCATCATCTAATTGACTGTGCGTTGTTGTAGCTGGGTGAATTGCTAAACTTCTAGCATCACCAATATTAGCAACGTGATATAACATCTTTAAGTTATCGATGAATTTAGCACCAGCTTCTTTTGTGCCCAAATCCATTCCAACTAAAGAACCATATCCACCTTGCATATATTTTTTAGCTCTTTCTTTAATCTCGCCTTGGTGATTAGTAGGGTAGATTACATTTTTAACTTTCTTTTGTGTTTCTAAGAAAGAGACAACTTTTTCTGCATTACTGCAATGTTGTTTCATTCTAAGAGCAACTGTTTCCAAACCTTGAATAATTTGGAAAGCATTAAACGGACTTAAAGGAGCACCTAAGTCTCTCAATAAGACCACTCTCGCTCTAATTACAAAAGGAATGTTAGCTCCTGTTAATTGAGGAACTGCATCTGCCCATATAGCACCACCATAACTTTGGTCAGGCTCATTTAATAATGGTTGTCTTTTTCTGTCTTTAATCCAGTCAAAGTTTCCACCATCAACAATAATTCCACCAATTGAAGTCCCGTGACCACCAATATATTTAGTCAAAGAGTGCATCACGATTGCAGCACCATGAGCTAAAGGTTTACAAATTACTGGTGAAGCTGTGTTATCGATAATTAAAGGAATACCTTTTTTTCTACCGATATCTGAAACTTCCTTAATTGGGAACACACGAAGATAAGGATTTGGACAAGACTCACCGTAGTAAGCTCTTGTCTTATCATCAGTTAACTTTTCAAAGTTTTTTGGATCTGCAGGATCTGCAAATCTAACTTCAATACCTTGTTGTCTTAAAGTATTTTTGAATAAGTTCACTGTACCTCCGTACAAGTCAGTTGAAGCAACTATATTATCTCCAGCCTGTGCCAAGTTTTGAATGCACATTGCTGATGCTGCTTGACCTGATCCAACTGCAAGAGCTGCTACACCACCTTCTAGTGCTGCTACTCTTTTCTCAAGCACATCACATGTTGGGTTCATTATTCTTGTGTAAATATTACCGAACTCTTTTAAACCAAATAAATTTGCAGCGGTTTCCGCATTTTTAAATTGGTAAGAAGTTGTTTGGTAAATTGGAACTGCTACTGCTGTTGTAGCTGAGTCACTTCTGTAATCGCTACCATGCAAGCCAATAGTTTCCGGATGTTTAAAATCAGCCATTGATTTTCCCCCTTACTGTTTCTCTTATCGTTTCGTTCATTTTTTCTCCGTCTTTCTGGAGAAGAATGAACGAAGTTTAATTCTGTTCATCTTCTCCTTTTTAGTACTTCGGCATATGCCAGGTGTACAATATGGTTCAAATACCCAGTTTAATTTTAGATTGTTCTAAAAAAAAACCACCGGCTAAAGCGGTGGTCTAAATGACTTATGCGCTTTAGCAGGATTTATAAAGCGCCCGCAAGTTGCCTTAACTCAGCGCTATTGAATTTATAGCAAGAAATTCACGATTTTGTCAACTGTCAATTAAATATTATTCCAGAACAATTTTGCAAGGTTTATTCCAGATAAATCTTTGTATGCAGCCAACCCAGTAGGGCTAGTAACATTAATATCCCCAATTAATTTCTCTTCAACGAAATCTATTCCTGCAAAATATATATTATTTTTCACTAACAATTTCCCAATTGCTTTGCTTGCACTAACTTCTTTGCTTGTGAGCTTTGTTAATTTTGCTTTAGCCCCTTTACTCATATTAGATAAAATACTGCCTTTTTTAGGCACCCTAGAAATAGCACCTTCGATCTTTCCTTTAATGATAAAAACCCTTTTGTCACCTTTGGAAACTCCAGGTAAAAACTTTTGAAAAAATAAATGATTATGAGTTTTCAATAATTTTTTAAGTTTATTAGCATTAAAAGTTTTAAATAAAATTACGTTATTACCACTAAAACCATTAATTGGTTTAGCCACGACAGCTTTATGCTTTTTAAAAAAACTTCTAATTTCTGAAAGGTTTTCGCTAATTAAAGTCGGAGGCATATACCTCATTAAATTAATTGAAAATAACTTTTCAGATATGTTTCTTACAGCAAAAGGATGATTTATAATCTTAACTTTCCTGGAGATATGGTTCAGTAAGAATGTTGTATATAAATAACGATTATCAAAAGGAGGATCATTTCTGATTAATATAACTTTAGATTTTTCCAAATTAAAATTGATATTTCTTATTAGAGAGTAGAATTTTGTTTTATTTTTATTAATTTTTATATACTTACAAAAGGCAATAACCTTTCCATTTAAAAAACTTAGATTTTCAGGTTCAAAGTAATATATTCTATATCCTTTTTTTTGAGCTTCGGACGCTAAAAGAATAGTCGTATCAGTTTTGATATTTATTTTTTTAAGATCAGAACCCTGAATAGCTAAAATTTTCTTCATGATTTGTTAAGAAATCTAATTTCTTTGTTTTATTATATTGCTCAATCAACATTTCTGCTCTAGTTTTTTTATTCTTAATTATTTCCTCTAGATGTTTTAAGTAGATTGTCTCATTTTTTCCACTTTTATTAAGTTCATTTCTTTTGTCTAAGCCTTTTTTAGATAAATCTAAAAATATTTTTGCCCAATCAATTAATTTTTTATTTCTTAGCACAGTGTTTAATCCTTGTTTGGGTGCGTTTAAATACGATTCCATTACCTCTTCTTTTTTCCAATTTTTGATTATTTCATAAGTCTCATCTAAAGATCCATAAATTAATCCTGTAAAGAAAGAGGGACCGTTACAAATACAACCAAAATTACATGTATCTAAAGATCTAAACTCTATAACCTGCTTTAATCTTATCTCAGTAAAAATAGTACCTAAGTGATTTTCAAAATCTTTTAAAGTTGGTTTTTCTCCTTTTAAAAAACTTAAGTTACCATTTAAAAAATCACTAAAAGTTTGGCCATTTGGCGTATGGTATTTTCCATTTTTTTTAAGAAATAAAATTGGGTAACTTATTGCATGATCAATATATTTTTCAAAATTAACATTTTCAAAAGCGATTGGCATTATTCCACCTCTATTAGTTTCTTGCCATACTTTTCCTCTATAAGATAAAAAACCGGAAGGCTTGTTTTCAAAAAAAGGAGAGTTTGCAAAAAGAGCAATAGTTAAAGGAGCTAAATAGTTTCCAATTTTAAATTTTTTTTCAAAATCTTCTTCAGAAGTGTAATCATAATTAATTTGAATACCGGCAGTTTTGTACATCATATCTAAACTTAATTTGCCACCTTTTGGCATTTCTGATGTCATAATTTTGTAACGCTCCTTTGGACTTTTAGGGATTTCAATTAATTTATTAAAAGGATCGTATGCAATAGATGAAGTTGTTATAGAGGCAGAGCTAAAAACTTCTTTAAGTTCATTGAAATGAGAACTATTTTCTGAACAAACTAAATGTATGTTTTTAAAAGGTGCACCTGATAATTCATATTGAAACCCTGGCTCAGTAGTAATCTTTTGACTTTCCCTTTTTAAACCAATTATTTTATCTTTCTCATATTGAAGCTCCCAACCATTATTTTTAAGAAGTTCAAATATTTTTTTTATCTTTTCATAATCAATTCTTTTAAGATCTTTTTTATTAAAAAGAAATTTTTCATGCTCAACGCCAATTCTAAGATTAGTATCTTTTTTGATACCGTCGTTAAAATATTTAATTAACTGGCTTTTATTTTCAATGAATGAAGTTGATTTATTAGTCAAACGTTTTTAACTCTAATACATTTCCGTTAGGATCTTCAATAAAAAATGTATTTTGCTCAAATTCAGTGCCTTCAAATCTAGTGTAAGGTTTGTCAATGTAGTTAATTTTATTAGCTTCAATATTTGCTTTAATTTTATTAAAAATATCTCTTTTAAGATGCACGCCAAAGTGTGGAACTGGAACTTGACCCATATCTACGTCATGTCTTTCTCTTGGAAGTTTCATGGATGTTTGATGCAAAGTAAGTTCATTGCCCCAAAAATCTATGTCGACCCATTTACCATCTTCACGATTTCCAGTTTTACATCCTAAAATATTGGTATAAAAAGCTTCCGCTTTTTTTAAATCTCCAGCTGGGATTGCTAAATGAAATGAGCTACTCATGAAAATTTATATATATTCTTCTTTAAATTTATCAAGTAGTCATTATATACATCCTATGAACGATTATTTAGAATCAATAAAAAAAAGAGATCCTGCGGCAAAATCTATACTGAGTATCATTCTCACATATCCTGGTGTTAAGGCAGTTCTCTTTCATCAAATATCAAACTTTTTTTATAAAGCTGGATTTGACTTAATAGCTAGAATTATTTCTCAATCGGTAAGATTTTTTACGGGAATTGAAATTCATCCTGGAGCCAAGATAGGTAAAAATCTATTTATTGATCATGGCATGGGTGTTGTAATAGGTGAAACCTCTGAGATTGGAGATAACGTTACTATTTATCATGCTGTTACTTTAGGTGGAAGTTCTCCAAGTATAGATAGCGAAAGGCAGCGACATGAAAAGAGACACCCCACAATTGGAAATGAAGTTGTTATCGGTTCTGGTGCTCAAATAATCGGGCCAATTAAAGTTGGTAACAATGCTAGAATTGCAGCTAACGCAGTTGTTGTGAAAGATGTGCCTGAGAATGCAACAATGGTAGGTATACCAGCTAAAGCAGTTAAGCTAGAAAACAAAGGTAGCTTCAGACCTTATGGTGTAGACGATAAAGTAAAAGATGAGTAAAGACTGGGATCCAAATTTAACTCCTGAGCAAAATTATGTTTTAAAACAAGAGGGAACAGAGTCTCCAGGCAGCAGTCCTTTAAATCAAGAAAAAAGAGAGGGTGCTTATCATTGCGTTGGGTGTGGAACAAAATTATTTGAGTCTACAACTAAATATGAGAGTGGTTCAGGCTGGCCATCTTTTTTCGGGTCTATTCCAGGGGTATTTGAAGAAAAAAAAGATATGCACATTGGTTATCCAAGAACTGAGTACCATTGCAAAAAATGTGGAGGTCATCACGGACATGTTTTTGATGACGGTCCAAAACCTACTGGAAAAAGATATTGCAACAATGGTGTATGTTTGATCTTTAAACCAAAAGGCGAGTAGTTATACACAAACCAATTAAGTGTTTTAATACAACCTAACAAAAAATTATAATCTTATTTGCCATGTCCTCTAGACCAAGGCAACATAAGTTTGTTAAATTATCATTTCATCCACCATGAAGAAGCAAATTATTTCCCTACTTATAATTATATTCTCATTAATTTCATTTCATTCTCACGCATCAGAACAAAATTGGAAACCTGCACAAGATGGAGATAAAGTTATTTTAATAAGACATGCCAAAGCTCCTGGGGGCGGAGACCCAGAAGGATTTAAAATTGAAGATTGTAAAACTCAAAGAAATCTAGACATAATGGGCATTAATCAAGCAAAAAAAATTGGTAAACTTTTTAGAGAAAAAAAAGTTAAAATTGACAAAGTTTTATCAAGCCAGTGGTGTAGATGCAAAGATACCGCAAAATATGCTTTTGGCGATTTTAAAGAATTTTCGGCGTTAAATTCTACTTATACTCCGCCATATGACCAAAATGAAAAACAGCAGATTAAGGATTTAAAAAAATATGTAAATAATTGGAATGGAAAGGGAGGAAATCTAGTTTTAGTTACGCATTATGTAATTATCTTAGCGATAACTGGGGAAACGTCACGATCTGGCGAACTAGTTATCACTGATAAAAATTTTAAAGTTTTATCTACAATTAATACTTTTTAAAAAAATATAAAATATCCAACTGCTATTAGAATTAAATATTCAATAAATGTTTTAATCTTTAAAAGCGTGTTTTTATCCTGAAATTTATTATTGATGAATAAAGTTAACCGAGAAAAGGCTAAATGAACTAAAATGATACTCAGAGCTATACCAAGTAAAGCATGGTAAAAGCTAAAATTTTTAAGGCCATAAAAGCAAGCTGCGATAAATGTGAACCAGGATATATTAGTTACAAATAAAGTAATTAAAATACCTGATCCTTTTTTAAAAACACTTTGAGACTTAATGAAAGTATATGACCACAAAAGAGTGAATAAAAAACCTGCGTATTTAATTATCATGAGCCAATATTGTAATTGCGGTAGAGTTCAAAGGCAAATATAAACGTAATATGATCATTAAACTTGCGTTCGCTTTTGGAGCTGGATTTATAAGTTTTCTCACCCCTTGCGTGCTCCCAATTATCCCGGGTTATATTTCTTATATTACTGGAAAAGATTTAGGGGAAATAGATAAAGACAAATCAATAGTTCTTACAAAAACTATTCTTTTTTCATTAGGTTTCTCATTTGTTTTTATAACACTTGGAGCTGCAGCATCTGCAATAGGAAACGTTCTTCTTTTTTTCTCGAATGAATTAAGAATTGTTGCAGGGCTGATAATTATTATTTTTTCTTTACAAATGTTGGGTTTTTTAAATTTTTCTTTTTTGAATACTGAGAAAAGAATTCAAACTAATTCAAATTACAAAGATAATTATGCATTTCCTTTTATAGTTGGTGCGGCCTTTGCATTTGGATGGACACCATGTATTGGACCAGTTTTAGGATCTATAATTGCTTTATCTGCCACTGAAGCTACTATCAGCAGAGGAATTTTATTACTATCATTTTACTCTTTAGGATTAGCTATACCATTTATATTATCTGGTTATTATATGAGCAGATTTTTAAATACCAAAAAAGGTTTTGGAAAATATTATGGTGTTATCACAAAATCTGGTGGAGCTATTCTTTTAATTACTGGTATTTTGATCACAACAAACTATATACAAGTCATAAGTTATTATATTTTGACGACCTTTCCAATTCTCGCTAAGCTTGGCTAATGAGCGAAATAACAGTCTTAGGAATTTTTGTTGCGGATATAAGTTTTTCTGGACCTAAAATCCCATCTACAGGCGAAACTATTTTAGGAAAAAAATATAATGTAGGCCCAGGAGGAAAAGGTTGTAATCAAGCTATCGCAATTGCAAGACTTGGTGGAAATACAAACTTTATAAGTAAAATTGGAAAAGATGCATACGGAGACTTAGCTCTTAAAACTCTTAAAAAAAATAAAATTCCTACAGAAAATATAATTCAAGATAGCAGCCAACAAACTGGTGTAGCTGGAATTTTAGTTGATCAAAATACTGGTAAAAATGCGATTAATGTAATTGTAGGCGCCCCTAATTCTTTAACGATAAATGAAATCGAAAAAAAAATTAATTTAATAAAAAATTCTAAAATTTTTTTAACCCAACTTGAAGTACCAAAAGATGTAACACTGCATTGTTTAAAAACTGCAAAAGAACATGGATGTTTAACCATTTTAAATCCAGCTCCTGCGTCTGAAATTACAAAAGAATTTTATAATTATATTGATTACTTTACTCCCAATGAAACAGAAGCAGAATTTTATACTGGTATTAAAATTACTAATGAAAAAGAGGCGAAGCAAGCTACAGGTAAATTAATTAATTTAGGAATAAAAAAAATAATAATTACTCTTGGAGAAAAAGGACTATTTTATTCTGATGGAAAAGAGGAAATTTACTTAAAAGCGAGCAATGTAAAAGCGATTGATACTACTGGGGCAGGAGATGCGTTTAACGGTGCATTAGCTTACTCTCTATCAGTAAATAAAACTATAAGTGAAAGCTTAAGTTTTGCTAACAAAGTGGCTGGTTTATCGACTTTGAAAATGGGTGCTGGAGATGCTATGCCTTTCCTTAAAGATCTATAGGAAAATTTTTTTGAAAAATGTTTGAAATTACAATCTTTTTTTTAATAGCATCACTTTTTTCAGTTTTTACAGGAAGGTTTTTATTATCCACATTAGGAATAAAGCTAAATAAGAATCAATTTAGTTATTCTGAGCAAGGATTTTTCGGTTTAATTTTATTAAGTTTTGTTGCTCTTCTTTTAAATTTTTTTTACCCCATAGATAGCAATATTGCTTCTTTTGCTTTGCTTATACCATTCTTTCAAATTTTTTTTGAATTTAAAAAACTAAATAACAAATTAATAAAACAAATTTTTTTTCACTCATTAATAATCTCAATCGTTTGTTTCATCTTCATATCTTTTGATAATGTCAACAGACCTGATGCTGGCATATATCATTTACCATATATAAAAATACTTAATGAGTTTAAAATATTTTCAGGTGTAGTCTCACTAAATCCAGTTTTTGGAGCTACGTCGATAATTCAATATACCTCAGCTATATTTAACAATTTTCTTTTTAAAGATGTAGGGATTACTATCCCATTAGCTTTATTAGCTATTTATTTAATTGAGTATTTTGTAAGACAATTTTTTCTAAAAAATAATGACACTTCTTACAGGTTATTATTATTTTTGATTATTACTTACATATTTTTAGAAATGAATAGATATAGTGAGTATGGAAACGATAATCCAGCTCACTTAAGCTTATTTTATTTTGTTTCTTTAATTTTTAGAAAAGAATTTTTATTAAAAAATGATAAAAATTTTAAGATTTTGACTCTTGTAGCTTTGTTCATATTCTTGAATAAACTTTTTTTTATATTTATTTTACTATTTCCAGTAACAATTTGGATTAAGGATAAATTATATTTAAAAAGAAAATTTTTCCCTTTTTTTTCTATAGTTTTTTTCAGTTTATGGATAATTAAAAACGTATTTATTTCTGGCTGTGCAATATACCCAGTGAAAATTACTTGCACAGAAAGACTTTCGTGGTACTCGAATAACCCAAAATTTATTATAGCTGCTGAAAATCTTAGTCAATTTTCTGAATTACATGCTAAAAATTGGTCAGACATAGTGGATAATGAAAAATATTTAAACTATGAAAACAATATAAAAAAAAAGAAGATATTTTTAAAAAATTTTAATTGGTTAACGTCAAGCTCCACTTCGGAAAATGCTAAGTATGGGTTTTTAAAAATATTTAATAATTTTATATTTATTATTTTCATTATCTTAATTATTTACATTTTTTATAATCCAAAATTGCCTAAAAGCAAAAAAGATAGTTTTAACTTTAATAAAAGATTTATTTTAACAGTATCAATCATAAGCACCGTAATCTTATTTTACAAATTCCCCTTAGGAAGATATGGCACATCATATTTTATAATTTTGACATATTTTTTGTTTTATTTTTTATTTAAGAATAAAATTAAAATTTTAGATCAAAAAAAAATAAAAAAAACGTTCACATATCTAGTAGTTTTTACTGGATTAATTTTCCTTGCAAAAAATGTTTCTAAAATTGCTTTAAATTTTAATGTGGAATACTATCAAAAACCTTGGCCAAGAATTTATGAAAATAAAGATGAATTAAAATCTTTAAATGCAGGCTCTAACAAACCTGTAAATCATAATTATATTTTAAAAGATAATCTTTTAAAAATTTACTATATTAATGATTTAAATTATTGGACATCGGATAGATCCACAACTTGTATGTATAATAAAAGTCCTTGTGCTCAAACATCTAACAATTTTGATAAGTTCAAAATCGTTAAAACTAAAAGGGACTATTACATCATTAAGCTTAATAAAAATTAAATAAATAGCTTTAATGAAAAAAATATATTAGTTTTCAAAAATTATGAAAATTATCGGGGTAATAATGACTTACAATTGCGGAGATTTTGTTCAAAATGCAATTAACCAGATTCCAAAAAATGAATTTGATGAAATCATTTGCACTGACGATGGCTCAACAGACAATACTATTGAGGTAATAAAAAAAAATAATATTCAATATATTGTAAATAATCATCTTGGTTACGGTAAGAACTTATTTGCTGGAATGAAAAAAGCGTTTTCACTTGGTGCAACTCACATTGTGGAACTACATGGTGATAGTCAGTATGACTTTACTTACGTAAAAGATATGAAAAAAAAATTTTACGAAGGATATGATCTTGTTTTAGGAAATAGATTTTTTAATTACAAACAACCCCTTAAAGACGGCATGCCTATTCATATATATTTAGGAAATATATTTTTAACAATATTGGGAAAAATTGGTCTTGGAATTAAAAATGATGATCTATTTCAAGGATTTAGAGGCTACAGTAAAAGATTATTCGAAAAAATAGACACAACAAATTATAATCAAGACTATAGATTTAGTTACGAGATAATAGCTCAATCATTCTTTTTGAAAATGAAGATAAGCTCAGTTCCAACGAGATGTAACTATAAAGGCCAACACACAACAATGCCATTAAGCAGAGCTATTCCTTGCATTATTCATGCTATCAAAATCGGGTTTCATTATAGACTTGCTAAATTAGGAAAAAAATTTTCGATATTCAAAATTAATAATGTGTAGTATTGCTGGAATTACAAACGGTAGATCTGAAGAAGTAAATAAGATGCTTCAATCAATGGTCCATAGAGCACCAGACGATTTAGGTATTTACACTGATAGAAACATTTCTTTAGGGATGGGCCGTCTAAGTATTATAGATTTAAAATCAAAAAATTTATGTCCTTATGAAAACAATAAAATTGTTTTGAGTTTTAATGGTGAAGTTTATAACTATAAATCTTTAAAATTAGATCTAAAAAAAATTGGCTACAAGTTTTACACCTCATCTGATACTGAAGTTTTGGCGCATGCTTGGGACAAATGGGGAAGGAATATATTCCAAAAAATAAAAGGAATGTTTGTCTTCGCTATTTTCGAAAAAAAAACAAAAAAATTATTTATTGCACGAGATATACCAGGTGAAAAACCCTTGTATTATACAAGGAAAAATAACAAATTATATTTTGCTTCAGAGGCAAAAGCTCTTAAAAAAATTTTAGATTTAAAACCAACAAAAGATAAATTTTTTGATACCTTTCAACATTGTTTAGATAGGACTCTTTGGAAGGATGTTTACCAGTTACCTGCTGCTCATTATATAGAGTATAATACTATCTCAAAAAAATTTTCGCTCATCGAATATTGGAAAATTAAAAATAGAAAAATATATAAAAAAGAAGCAAGTGAAGAACTAGAAAGTCTTCTAAATAAATCCGTTAAATTATGTACACAAGCGGATGTAGATTATGGAATTTATTATTCAAGAGGAGTAGACTCTAGTCTTATTTCTACATTTCATAAATTTAAAAATAGATTTTATTTTAATGACAAAGTTAATTATAAAAATGACTTTAGAAAAAATATAAAGAAAATAGCATATCATTTAGACTTTCCAGTTGGGTCTTTCTCATCCTATCCCTTATGGAAACTGGCTGAATTAGCAAATAAGAAAGGAGTTAAAGTGATACTTTCTGGAGAAGGAGCAGATGAAATTTTTACAGGTTATGCAAGATATATGCCAATTTTTATGCAGTGGAAATTAAATGAAAATTATCCAAGTTATAAATATTTATTCGGCAAAATGCTTGATGATTACTCTGATAGTTACGCGAAGCTTACTTCAAGATCTGAGGAAAATTACGAATATTTGAAAAATAATATAAAAAAAATTTTTGAAATATTTGACAATCCTATTAATGCTATGTGTTATTTCGATTTCAAAATGATAATGCCAAGTCTTTTACAAATGGGTGACAGAATGAGCTCAGCTTTCGGTGTTGAAAATAGATGTCCTTTTTTAGATAAAGATATTATTGAGTTTGGATTTAATTTAGATATTGATCAAAAAATCTACTTTGACCAACAAAAGTTGATCTTAAGAAAAATATTAAAAAAAAGAACTAAATCAAAATATAAAGAGATAGAAAAAAAAGGCTTAACAATTAAATATAATAAATGGTACAACGTAAAAAGTTGGGACAGGTCCAATTATTTCCAATTTTTAAACAAAAACTGGAAATCTGCTTATAAAATAAAAAAATATTGAATTGGCTAAATAATAATCTATAAAAGCTGAATGAAAAAAGTACTAGTAACTGGTTCATCAGGATTTATAGCTTTTCATGCAATTGAAAACTTAATTAATTCAGGCTTTGAAGTTTTGGGAGTTGATATCGTTGAACCGAAGAACCCATTCAAAGAATGTAATTATTTAAAAAAAAATGTCATTGATCTCACTGAAAAAGATCTTGATGGTATCGACTATGTCATCCATTTAGCATGTGATACAAATATTAAAAACTCAATTGAAAATCCAGTTCAAACAACCAGTAATAATCTAGGTATTACAGTAAAACTTTTGTCTTTATCATCAAAAAAAAATATTAAAAAATTGATTTTTCCCTCAACTGCATCAATGTATGGAAATAACGCGATACCCTGGAAAGAAGATATGGTTTCAGATCCTGGCGAACCATACAGTTGGCAAAAGCTGAGTATCGAGTATGCTTTAAAAATGTGGGCAAGCAGATATAAGCTACCGACAACAATCTTAAGATTATTTCAAGTGTTTGGGGAGAGTCAAAGGAAGGATACTGCAATAGCACACTTTATAAGACAAAAAAAAGAAAAAAAGCCAATAACTTTAATTCGCAGTTCTTCAAAATCAAAATTCAAAACAGGCAGACGGGATTGGATCTATGTAAAAGACATAGCTGAAGCATTTAAGCTAACTCTTTTATCTAACGAAACAGGAAAAGGCGAAATAATTAATATTGCCTCTGGAGAATTGATTAGTGTTGAGGAAATAGCTAAAACAGTTGGTGGAGAGATTACTTTTTTGCCAAGCAGAGATTATGAAGTAGATGATCATCTAGCTGATGTATCAAAAGCAAAAAAGATTTTAAATTGGGAATATAAAACAAAAGTAATTCCATGGTTAGAGGATTATCTCAAAAAAAATTTATAATATTTTAATAATTATTATTTAAGACTTTTAAGTATTTCTTGTGCAACTAATCTATTCCCCTCAACATTGAAATGCATATCATTCCACCAATAATATTTTTTATAGGTCTCTAAATATCCGTTTTTGTTTTTTTCATTAAAAAATGTTGGAAAAAGATTAATAAATTTTTCACATTTATTTTTACAAAATTCTTTCCACATTAATACATGCTTTGAATCTACAGTGTCATTTTGTAATTGCTGAGGCCAAGGAAAAACTACAAGAGATAGCTTGATATCTTTATTTTTTAAAATTTTATATAACTCTGTCATCGATTGTATCATTTCACTTTGCGCATCTTTTATTGATCCCCAATAACCATCTATACTGTCACTATTAGTGTAAGTCCATTTAGCTTTAGTAATAACATCTTTATGAAAATTCGGTTCTTTATTACTTATTTTTTCTGGAGAGTAGCCTACGTTATTTAAGTTTTTTAATACAAACATATAAAAATTAGTAAATGGAAAATTTTTTCTTAAAAATTTTCTCAGTTTTAACCTCTCACCTCTTTCATAATTTTCATCCACAATGAAATTTTCTTTTAATCTGTAGTAAACATTGTCATCATATAAATCACTAATATCTATTACAACAACGACATGATTAAATTCATAGCCTTTTTCAAGATAGTAATTTAGTTTTGAAAGATAAATTTTTGGTGCGTATGAAACCACACCTAAATTTGCAACTTTTTTTTTAGTTTTATCCTCAAAAATTCCAACAAATGAATTTTCATATGTAACTGAGGCTCCTTCGGTAAAGGAGTCGCCCATAAAACCGTAATCAAATTTTTTTCCTCTCTGAATATCGCACTTATATCTGAAACCATGGTTATCAGTACAAAAATTGTAATATCCTAAAAAGCCTTTAGCATTCTCCATTTTAACATTAGGCTTTAATCCATGATGATATACTGAATGATCTATTCTTTTAATTCTCCCATAAAATTCTGTCTCTTTCCAAAAATTATCAGTGACTTCTAGAATTTTTTTTCCAAAAAAAAAATCTATTAAGAGGGAAAGAGAAAAAGTTATAAAGATTACAATTAAAAAAAATTTAATTAAATTAGTAATTTTTTTAATTAATAACATTTCGCTACTATTCTGGTTTAAATATTAGACATAGACCATTACTACAAAATCTTTTTCCTGTTGTACCTGGACCGTCATTAAAAACATGCCCATGATGAGCTCCACATTTAGCACAGTGATATTCAGTTCTAACCATGCCAAATTTGTAATCGATTTTAGTTTTGAAAGCTCCAGGCAAAGCCTCAGAAAATGATGGCCAACCAGTGCCACTGTCGAATTTACTTGTAGAAGCAAAAAGTTTATTTCCACAATTGGCGCAATGATAAAAACCCTTTCTACTTTCTCTTAGTAAATCACTTGAAAAGGGTTTTTCTGTTCCCTCGTCGAACATTATTTCTTTTTGTTTTTTAGAAAGGTTTTTATTGATAATTTTTTTTGTATTCGCAAATAAAGAGTTCAAAGGAAAAAATAAAGATGAGAAGATTGATAGACTTAAAAATTTTAAAAAATTTCTTCTCATTCTTCTTTTATAATTTTATCTAGATCACCGTTTCTATTCGCTTCTTGAAGTTTATCATTACCACCAATGTAATGGTCCCCAATAAAGATTTGAGGAATAGTTCTAGCCCCATTGGTTCTTTGTAACATTTCTTTAGCGTTAGCTGGATCTGCCCAAATATCGATTTCTTCGATTTCAACATTTTTTGTTTTTAATAATGCTTTGGCTGCAGCACAAAATGAGCACGGATTGCCAGTATACATTGTGACTTTTTTCATAATTAATATATATCAGTTATTTTTATCTTTTCTCTAAGTTTTTTTCTACCTAATTGAAATTTTTTTCTATGTTTGATGCTTGTATTATGCACTCTTTTTCTCCATAAACGAAATGAACCTGGTTTTAAATTTTTTCTCATTATCTTAATAACTTGAGACTCATTTTTTCCAGTTTTTTCTTTTATTTCTTCAAAAGTAATTCTATCAGCCCATGCAGCCCAGATAATCCAATTATCATCTTTCTCTTTGGGCTCAGGGTTTTTGACTTTAGTTTGAGGGATAAAACTTTTTTTCTTCATAAATTTATATATAGTTACTAATCAAATGTTTCCAACAGACTATATAATATTTTTACAAATTATTTTATTTTTATTTATTTCACCAGGTCCGCCTAGAGTTGTAATAGTTTCACACACATTAAACTATGGATTAAATAGATCTGTATGGACTGCTTTCGGAGATATTTCTGCAAACATTATTCAAGCTATTTTGGTAGTCTTTTTAATTGGATCTTTTTTAAGTGATAACCCTCAAGTTCTCTATTATTTAAAATGGGCAGGAATATTTTATGTTGTTTATTTAGCTTATGACACTTTTACATCAAAAATAAAAAGCATAAATTCTAAAAGTCGAAATTTAAAATCTCCATTTTCTTTTTATAGAGATGGATTACTAGTTGCTGGACTAAGCCCTAAAGCGATTATATTTTTTGGAACTATTTTCCCTACTTTTATTAATTTTGGATCAAATATCATTTCACAGTTTTTAATATTATTGATCACTTATGTAGTTTTAGATTTTTTAACGTTAATGATTTATGGGTTAGCTGCTGAAAAAATTTCAGTGTGGTTAAAAAGTAAACCTAAACTATTAAATACAATCTCTGCGTGTGTTCTCCTAATTTTAGCAGTTTACATAGCTGCGACACAGAATTTTTAATTCAATCTTTCTGTTGTCAAAAAGTTTATTTCTTGTTTTAATTATTCAATTTTTAATTAATTAATTAATAACAAGAAGGGAAATAATGAATAAAATAGCAAAACTATTTGTTACATTTTTTTCAGCTATAACTCTAGCACTTGTTTCTTTCACTTCTTCTTTTGCAAAAGTAGATGGTGAGTACATAGTGTTAGGTTCTGCAATATCTCTTACAGGTAAATACTCTTCTAATGGAGTTCATACTCAAAATGGTTATAACATGGCCGTTGACAGAATTAACAAAATGGGTGGAGTAGAAGTACAAGGTAAGAAATATAAGTTTGAGATCATTTACTATGATGATGAGTCAAATCCAAAAAGAGCCGCTCAGTTAGCTGAAAGACTAATTAAACAAGATGGCGTTCATTACATGCTTGGACCATACAGCTCAGGTTTAACGAAAGCCATTGCACCAGTAACCGAGAAATATAAAATTCCTATGGTTGAAGCAAATGGTGCGTCTAGATCTTTATTTACTAAAGGATACAAATATTTGTTCGCGGTGTTATCACCAGCTAACCAATACCTTGAAGTAGCTATCGATTTAGCGGTAGAAAAAAATGGTGGTAAGCCAGTAAAAATTGCTCAAGCATTTGAACAAGATGCGTTCTCACAAGACGTGAGACTTGGTATCTTAGATGCAGCAAAAAGAACTGGATCTGAAATCATCATCGATGACAAACTACCAAAAGAACTTAACGATATGGCAGCTACATTGGCTAAGGTAAAAGCTGTTAAGCCAGATGTACTTGTTGTATCAGGTCACACAAAAGGTGCACTAACTGCAATCAGACAAATTTCTGAAATGAAAGTTGATGTTCCTATGTTAGCGATGACACACTGTGATGCTGCTAAACTTTCTAAACAACACGGAAAGAAATCAGAATTCGCATTGTGTGCTTCTCAGTGGCACAAAAATTTATCTTACAAAGATAAATTCTTTGGCTCAGGTAAGAAATACGCTAAAGACTTCCAAAAAGAATTTGGATATGACCCGCCATATCAATCAGCAGAGTCATCTGCAGCATTGTTAGTGTTCAAAGATGCGTTCGAAAGAGCAAATTCTTTTGATAGAGATGCAGTTAGAGATGCGCTAGTTGATACAGAAATGCAAACTTTCTATGGAAACATTAAATTTGGACCTGGTGGCCAAAACGTTGCTAAGCCAATGATCTTGTTCCAAGTAAGATGTAAAGGCGATGATTGTGAGAATAGAGTAGTAGCTCCTACAAAATGGGCTTCTGATAAGTTCTATCATCCAATCCCGAAATGGTCTGAAAGAAGTTAATAACTTCTGAATATTTTGAAAAGCCCCTAGTTTTCTAGGGGCTTTTCTTTTATAAGTTTTGAAATCTTATGGACTTTCTGATTTTTAAAGCTCCAATGTTAATGGTCCAAGCATCATTGGACGGTATCCTTTTAGGTATTTTATTTGCATTGATCGCCTATGGAATGGCTCTTCAATGGGGTGTGATGAATATAATTAATATTGCGCAAGGCGACTTAGTAATTCTTGGAGGTTATATTGCATACACTATTTATCTCTGGGGAATTCATCCTGCTTGGGGAGTTATTATTTCTCCAATTATAATGTTTTTTGTTGGATGGGGACTTTATAAACTTGTCATTAATAAAGTTGTAGACCGAGACTTATTTATTTCTATTTTAGCAACTTTTGGTATTGCTATTGTATTCCAACAACTAATGAATTTTATTTTTGGTGCAGACGTAGTCGTAGCACAGTCTGAATACGGAACAACAATGTTATTTGATAATTCAGTAACCCTACCAAATTCAAAAATATTCTCAGCTTTTATAAGTGTTCTGTATGCAGTAGCTTTGGTCATTTATATGAAGAAATCTAGACTTGGAAGGGCTATAAGAGCTACAGCACAAAATGCTAGGGCTGCAAAAATTTTAGGTGTAGATACAGAAAAAGTTTATGCTGCAACTTTTGGTATTAATGCTGCGCTATGTGGAATTGCAGGGGCTTTAATTTCAATAACTCTAACACTTCACCCTTATGTAGGGCTTCCATATACAGTAAGATCTTTCATGATAGTTATTGTTGCAGGTCTAGGAAATTTACCTGCAGTAGCGGTTTCAGGTATGGGGCTAGGTCTTTTTGAGGAATTTGCTGATTACATTTTAGGAACAGAATTTAGAATTGGAGCAGTATTTTTACTACTAGTCTTAATTTTAGTTTACAGAAGATTTAAACTCTCAAAAAAAAGGGAATATTTAAAATAGATGGAAAAAGTAAAACAAAAAGATTTAATACTATACTCTGGTTTGATCATTTTAGGTTTAGCCGCTCCTTACTTATTCTCTGCTTTTAAAGTTCAGCTTACGTATCTTTGCGTCTTGATTGTTTTAGCAATGACTTGGAATTTACAAGGTGGAGAGATGGGCTACAATACTTTCGGAAATATTCTTTTCTATGGTTTAGGAATGTATCTAACTGCCTCGGTTCAAGTAGGAATGTTTTTCTCGTTAGCTGAGTGGACTGAAAGTGGTGGAGAAAAAACATTTGTTCATACTACGGCACAATATTTTCAAGGAATAGGTGTCGGATTATTAGTTTCAGCAATTGTTCCTGCTGTTATTGCTGGCGCTATAGGTTATGCAATTTTGGGATTAAGAGGGCACTATTTTGCCATTTGTACTTTAGGTTTAGGTATCGCGGCAGGTGAAATTGCTGGAGGAATTGAAATTATCGGAGCCGGCCAAGGTTTCACAACACCACCTTTTCCTGCTGAAATAGTTGATACTGAAGCTAGAGGAAAATTTTTCTACTTTTTAAGTTTCGCATTACTAGTTGGAACATTTATTTTTGTTAAATACATTTATGGTTCTAGATTTAGATTAATTTTAAACGCGATAAGAGACAATGAGGATAAAGCGGAAGCCATGGGTATCCAAACTATGAAATATAAAATTGTAGGTTGGATGTGTTCTGCATTCTTCTGTGGTCTTGCTGGTGGAATTATGGGTGGACTAATTGGGTATATAGACTCAACTGATGTTGCATTTGATGGAAGAGAGATGGGAGTATTTATGGTGCTTATGGCTATACTTGGCGGAAAAGGAACTTTATGGGGACCAGTTATTGGAGCAACTCTATTCCATTTTTTCAAAGAAGGGCTATGGACGTTAATATTAGGCTGGCAATATGTTGCGCTGGGAGTTTTGATTGTTGTAATCGTAGTATATTTCCCAGAGGGATTAATGGGTTGGTTGAGAGAAAAATATCCTGAAAGATTTGGTGAAGTGATAGATGAAAAAGATCGTAAAGCACAGGTGGAATTAAAATGAGTATTTTACAAGTTAAAAATGTAAGTAAATCTTTTGGCGGTGTTCAAGCTAACGTAGATATTTCTGTTTCTGTAGAGCAGGGATCAATAGTTGGTTTAATAGGACCTAATGGTTCAGGCAAAACTACTTTATTTAATTCTATTGTAGGAACTCATCCGATAGATAAAGGATCTATTGTTTTTGATAATACAGAAGTTTCTGAAATGCCTGTACCAGCAGTCGCTAAACTCGGTTTGTTAAGAACCTTTCAACAAACAAGAATTTATTCAAAACTTAATTGTGTAGAAAACATGCTTATAAGTCATAAAGCAAGTGACTCTGGATTTATTTTTGCAAAAGTACCAGTCGAACTTACTGAAAAAGCAGAAAATATTTTAAACTTTGTTGGTCTTTATCAAAAAAGAAATTTGAGAGCAGGCGATTTATCATTTGGACAGCAAAAATTACTAGAATTAGCAATGGCTTTGATGAATGAGCCTAAAATGCTTTTATTAGACGAGCCTACAGCTGGAATTAATCCAACTTTAATCAACGGAATTATAGATAGATTAATTAAAATAAACAAAGATTATGGAATTACTTTGTTAGTCATAGAACATAACATGAAAGTAATTATGAGTTTAGCACAAAAAATTTTCTGTTTGGCTCACGGTAAAATGTTAGCAGAGGGTTCTCCAGATCAAATTAAGAATGATAAGCGAGTAGTTGATGCTTATTTAGGGGCGCAGTAATGGCAAATCAATACGATGTTTTAGGTAAAGCACCTGGTTTAGAAGATCTAAATAAATTATCTCCTAACGACGTTCACCTAACTATAAGAGGTTTAAATGCTGGCTATGGAAAAATGGAGATACTACATAATTTTGATTTAACAGTTAGTAAGGCTCAATCGTTATGTTTAATAGGACCTAATGGTGCGGGAAAATCTACTATTCTCCATTCAATATATGGTTTCACAAATATTTTTGATGGAAAAATTGAATTAGAAGGAAATGAAATTACGACATTAACTCCTGCACAGAAGCTTAGTAAAGTGGGCATAGCTTATATCTTACAAGATAACTCAGTATTTCCTGATATGACAGTTGAGGAAAATCTTTTAATGGGAGGATACATTAAAGATAAACAGGACGAAGCTTACGAGGAAGCTGAGAGAATTTTTCAAAAATATGAGAGATTAAGAAATAGACGAAATCAACCTGCAAAAGTTTTATCAGGTGGTGAGAGAAGATTATTAGAAATTTCAAGAGCGTTAGTTATGAAACCATCAGTTTTATTAGTAGATGAACCATCAATTGGTTTAGAACCAAAATATATAAATATGGTTTTTGAAATTTTAGAGGATCTTCAAAAAGCAGAAAAGAAAACGATAATACTTGTAGAACAAAATGCAAAAAAAGGTTTAGAGTTTGCAGATGTAGGATACGTTTTAGTATCAGGCCAAACAGCTATTGCAGGCAAAGGGGATGATCTTTTAAAAAATCCAGACGTAGGAAGATTATTCCTTGGTGGATGATTAACTCGCAAGCTTTCTTTACAGGTTTAAAATCATTAAAGGGCGCAAGAAGTCCAGCGTTACCTTTGGCAGCTTGTTTTGTTGCTTTAGGAGCTTTACTTAAAGATGCTGGATTTAACATTCAACAAAGTGCAGCCTCAAGTTTTTTTACTTATGCGTTACCCGGGCAATTAGTAATGGCGGAGTCATTATTATTAGGCGCATCTATAGTAAATATTTTTTTAGCAGTGTGGTTAGTTAATTTTAGACTTTATCCAATGACAGTTTCCTTATTTCCTTTACTTGAGCACAAATCCCAACCTAAGTGGAAATATTATTTGTCTTGCCACTTTCTTGCAGTTTCATCATGGTTAATTGCTAAAGACACCTATAAAAAGATTAATGCAAAATATAGAATAGATTTTTGGATAGGTATTGGCACTGGAACTTGGCTAACAGCAGTTCTTATGACAGTCATTGGGTATCTAGCAGCAGATCTTTTAAATAAAGAAATGTTAATTGGATTAGCGATTGTAAATCCAATTTATTTTTTTTGTATGATGATAGGCGCTATGAAAAACATAGCCATATCTATTTCGGTAATTTTAGGAACAACTTTAGGACCAGTAATTTATTTATTTTCTACTGAGTGGTCATTATTATTTGCTGGATTAATAGCAGGGACTGTTGCTTATTTATTTGGAGAAAAAGATGGCAAGTAGTCAACTTATAATTTTTGCAATTATAGCAACTTCAATTGCTACATATATATCTAGATTTATGGGAGCGCTTACTTCAGAAAAAGTTAGTGTGAAATCTAAAATTTTTAAATGGTTTAATTGTGTTGCCTATTCGACTTTGGCCGCACTACTCGGAAGAATGATAATATTTCCTGCTGGAGTTTTAGCAGAATCTGAATTGATAATCAGGTTAATAGTATTCTTCATTTGTATAGCCATATTTATAATATCTAAAAGAAACTTAGTTATTCCAACTATCTTATCAGCGATAATGTTAAATTTTTTAATACAAATTTAACTTTTCATTTTTTTAAATCTTTAGTATAAAAAAATATGTTTAAGAAGCTTTATAAAATACTTTTTATTTCATTCTTTTTCTCTAATTCATCATCTGCCGATATAAAAGATTTAACACTTCAAGAAATTTCAGAGAGGACATCTGCCTTTGTTTCAAATTTAATTCCTGGTGAAGGAGACACTGAATTCAGCATAGATTTTAGAGAAAATGCTTCTCCAGATTACAGTATTTTAGCTGTTAGAGAAATAATGCCTATGGATGACGGTAAGTTATTTGCTCAATTTTCACTTTTTAATAACGAGAAGAATGGAGATGAGAGAATTACAGGAAATTTGGGTTTTGGTATGAGAAAATTATCAAGTGATAAAACATGGTTGATAGGATTAAATAATTTTTATGATCAAGATATAGGCGAGGGTCATAGTAGAACAAGTTTTGGTATAGAGGCAAGGTCAGCAGTCCTTGATTTTTATTTGAACAGATATTTAGCATTAGGTCATGGTTTAGACGGTGAAAAAGTTTTAGACGGATGGGATGCTCAATTCTCATCACAAGTTCCCTACTACCATTGGGCAAAAGTTTTTTTAAATTCTTATAAATGGGAAGGCGAAGACAGAACTGATATTGAGGGACTGAAATACGGTTCAGAAATGATACTAAATCCAAATTTAATTTTAGAAGCTGCATATGATGATAAAGAGTTAAAAGGTCTAGAAGATGAGTGGTACGCAAAATTAATATTTATTTATCCAGGAAGAGATGGTCCCACTGCATTAGATGGTAAAAGTTCTAGTATGTGGAAGGAAGAAAAAGATATGTCTGGTCAAATGTTAACAAAAGTTAAAAGACAAAATAAAATAATGGTAGAATTTAGAGGATCATCAACAGTATCAAGAACAGATTAAATGAAAAATATTTATAAATTATTAATTTCTATAATTTTTTTATTATGTTCAAGCAGTTATTTGTATGCAGAATTAGGACAAGCAACTGTATATAAAGTAACAATGGAAAAAGTTGAGCTTTGTAAAAGTAGTTCAGGGGTAGATAGTTGTGAAGGAGCTGTAATTTTAGCTGAAACAGATCGAACTATTGATATTGCTTCAGTTGACGCTGGAGCAGCTGCTGCCTCATATGGAGATGTTGCTTTATTACCTTTAGGTGAAACTTATACTCATATGAGGGTTACAATAAGTAGAAAATTTACAATTCAAGCAGATATAGATGTATCAGGTATCGCCACACCGTGCAGAACCTATGCTGAGACCTCAGGATACCCTGGAGGCCATGCTGCTGCTGGAAATGAAATTCATACACATAGGCCTGCGATGAACCCAAATCAGACATTAGCAGATATGAATGTATATTTGCTTAATGATCAAGCTAAAATTTGTACAGCTGCTAACTGCGCCTCAACAACTGCCGCACAAACAATAACATATAGTCAAGGATCAGGCTCATCAACATATCAAACTCAACATGCAAATGGTTCTACAGATACCAGTCATGTTTTAGTCTATACTTTAACTTCACCTTATACAGTTGCTATGATAGCCCCAACAATAGATATATCATTCGGCACAAATAACGCTGTTAAAGCTACAGAGATAGGTGAGACAAATCTTTGTAATTTTGATGCTCAAGAGCCTATCGTAAATATAACTATCAATTAATTTAATCTTATATAAATATATGATAAAATTTGTTTATGGAACCAATATTATTAGCATTTATTGTTTTATGGATCATGGGCACTATTAATTAAATGAGTTTTTTGATTTCAGATCATAATAATTCTAAAAGAGTTCGTGTAATTAAGTTAAATGAAAGCGACCTTGATAGATTGATTTTTCCTTTTAAAAAACATTCAATTTTATCTTTAGAATACAAACCATTTTCGAGATTTAGCCTTGCCAAAAGCTTGGATGAAGTATTTCAAAATAAGTTAAGTAAAACTTTAAATGATATTCTTAATGACCGTAATACAGGAACTGCGATTGTTGAACCTGAAATAAAAGATAAAAAATTTAATAAAGATTTTTTAGTCAAGCTTTCAACAGGTCTTGCTTATTTAATTGGCAATCCTAACTTTGATTTAATGACAGGTAAGTACTATGCAAGATTTCATGTAAAGCATCAAGATAGTAGCGACTCATATCTTAGAAAGGCCTACACAAATTTAGATCTTCATACGGATGGTACATATGTAAAAGAGAAAACTGATTGGATTATAATGACCAAAATGGAAGAACAGAATGTAGGTGGAGGAGAAAGTGTAATCTTGCATCTAGATGATTGGGAACATTTAGAAGATTTAAGTAATGACCCTGTAGGTCAAGAGGATTTTGTATGGGGATCGCCTAAAAGTAAAAATGTTGATTATAAAGTGGAGCATCCCGTATTTTCAAAAGATAAAAATGGCAAACCTACTATTTCTTACATCGATCAATTTCCCGAACCCAAAAACATGAAGCAAGGCTTATTTTTACAAAAATTATCAGATGCTTTAGAGCAAAGTAAAAATAAAATAAGTTTCCCTTTACCAGTGGGATCAACTATTTTCTCAAATAATTATTTCTGGTTGCATGGAAGAAAAGCTTTTAAAGAGCATTCTGGGTTGTCTAGAGAATTACTTAGGATAAGAGGAACTTTTTTCCATTAATTACAATTATTCTAAATTAATTGTATATTGACTCTCAACGGTATTTTGATTTTAATAATCCTCTTTATTAATTAACAGAGGGAAATAATATGTTTAATAATTTGAAAAAATTAATTAGCTTAGTTTTCGCAACTGTTCTTTTAACTTCAATCTCATCAACAAGCTTTGCAATTGATAAGTTACATTTCATTATCGGTGGTGGTGCTGGTGGTGGTTGGGATGGAACTGCTAGAGGAACTGGTGAAGCTTTAACTAAAGCTGGTTTTCTTAAAAGTGCTTCATTTGAAAATATGTCGGGGGGTGGTGGAGGAAAAGCTCTATCTTACATAATTAATACGAAGCCAGAAGGAACTGTATTAGTTCAATCAACACCATTAGTATTAAGATCAATCACAAGACATAAAGGATACGTTAAAGGCTCTGGTGTATTATCTTATAAAGATGTTAAACCAATCGCTGGAGTAATCGGTGACTACGGCGCAATCGCAGTTGCTAAAAACTCACCATATAAAAACTTCAAAGACGTAGTTGATGCTTACAAAAAAGATCCTAAGTCAATTAAAATGGCTGGCGGCTCTGTAAGAGGTAGCATGGACCATTTAATCGGCGCACTTGCGTTTCAAGAAGCTGGCGCTAACCCTAACAACGTAGTGTATGTACCCTACGATGCTGGAGGTAAAGCTTTAGCTGGACTTTTATCAGGAGAAACTCAAATTCTTTCAACTGGTTTGGGAGAAGTGATGGGCGCTAGAGATCAAGTTAGAATAATTGGTATTACAGCCCCTAAAAGAGTAGGTGATGCTCCAGAAGTTCCAACTTTAAAAGAACAAGGATTCGATGTTCAGTTTGTCAACTGGAGAGGTTTCTTTGCTCCTAAAAGTATGCCAAGCGGAGATGTTAAGAAGATTGCCAAAATGTTAGGTGATGTTCAAAAAACTCCTGAGTGGGAAACAGTTAGAAAAAGAAATGCTTGGGTAAATATTTACAATCCAGGTAGTAAATTTGACAGTTTCTTAAAGAAACAAACGAAAGAAATGACAAAGTTAATGAAAAAACTAGGTGTTATTTAGTTTATTAACTTTAAGGAAGAGCAGTGAAAATAAATTCTGTTAAAATT
The DNA here is from genome assembly GCA_902535255.1 of uncultured Pelagibacteraceae bacterium. Taxonomy (GTDB): domain Bacteria; phylum Pseudomonadota; class Alphaproteobacteria; order Pelagibacterales; family Pelagibacteraceae; genus Pelagilacustribacter. Next base: position 151,551 of record CACASQ010000001.1, on the reverse strand, counting down.
ATTTCGCTGCTCTTCTTTGTTTTATCAGCATTTTACTTATATTCTGCCCATCAAATACAAGTTTTTGCCTTTGATGAAGGGGCACCTTTTAATGCCAAAACTTTTCCTATTTACTTAGGTTATGCAGGAATGTTTTTTTCAGGTTTGAAGATTGTTTTACCGGATCAAAAACCAATCGAGGTTGACCCCACATATTTAGAATTTAAAAAGACAATTTTATTAGTGTTAACTATGATTGTTTACGGAGCTACAATACTTAAAGTTGGTTTCTTTTTATCAACTTCACTTTTTTTAGTCTTTTCATACTACTTTTTAGGAGAAAGAAGATGGACGTATATCGTAATTTTTTCTTTTCCTTTTGTAGCAATATTTATGTATTTACTTCATGGAGTACTACAAGTTTATCTTAGAGATCCGTTGTTAAAATATTTAGGAATTATGGGATGATTGAAGGAATTTTAATCGGAATAAAAACTGCTTTATCTTTACAAAACCTAATAATGGTAATGATAGGATGTTTTGCTGGAACAATAATTGGAATGCTTCCAGGTTTAGGCCCAATGACAGCAATAGCCTTGATGATACCAATTACATACGGCTTTGATCCTGCAACTGGACTAATTTTAATGGCTGGAGTTTACTATGGCGCAGTGTTTGGCGGCTCGACCTCTTCAATTTTAATTAACGCTCCTGGTGTTCCAGGCACAGTAGCTACATCTTTTGATGGTTATCCAATGGCGCAAAAAGGAAAAGCAGGTAAGGCATTAGCTATCGCTGCTTACAGTTCTTTTGCAGGCGGAACAATTTCAGCAATTTTTTTATTAATAGCTGCTCCAAGTTTATCAAAAATTAGTTTATCTTTTAGATCTCCAGATTATTTTGGTTTAATGATATTAGGCTTAACAGCAGTTGCTGCTTTTTCCTCAAAAGGAAATTTTTTAAAAGCTATGATGATGTGTGTTTTTGGCTTGATGCTTGCCTCCGTAGGTCAAGATACTTTGTCTGATATTCCAAGATTTACATTTAATAATATGAATTTATCAGATGGAATTAGCTTCGTTTTAGTCGTAATGGCAACATTTGCTATGAGCGAGGCTCTAACGATAATTATAAAAGGCAATGATCCCTCCAAAGCTGCAAAACAAATTTCATTAACAGATTTAGGATCTATTAAAGTAAATAAAGAGGAAACCAAACAAATGGCTGCTACTATTCCTCGATCTTCTATATTAGGATTTATAATAGGAGTATTACCTGGAGCTGGAGCAACTATCGCATCTTTTTTAGCTTATGGGATGGAAAGAAATTTTGTTAAAAGCGAAGAAAAAGAAAAATTTGGTAAAGGAAGTGTGCAAGGTTTATCCGCACCAGAGACAGCTAATAATGCAGCTTGCTCAGGATCTTTTGTGCCTTTGTTAACCTTAGGTATTCCAGGAAGTGGTACCACAGCTGTTATGTTAGGCGCATTATTAGGATTTGGTATTCAGCCAGGACCAAGATTATACCAAACTAATCCAGATATTTTTTGGTCTGTTATTATGTCAATGTACATAGGAATGGTTGTTCTTTTAATTCTCAATCTTCCGTTAATACCTTATATTGCTAGAATATTAGCAGTTCCGAAGACATTCTTAATACCAATGATTTTGTTTTTTTCAGTAACTGGTATTTATCTAATGTCATTTAACAACTTTGATATATTTTTAATGATAGGTATAGCGGTTATAGCCACAATTCTAAGGCTTTATGATTTTCCAATGCCACCTTTAATTTTAGCCTTCGTGCTTGGAGGTCTTATGGAAGAAAATTTAAGGAGATCATTACTAATAAGTGACGGGTCGTGGTCGTTCTTATGGGACAGACCATTAACTCTCTGTATTATGATTGTTATTATTACTATAGTGGGATGGCAAATGTATAATAGTTTTAAAAAAAAATTATAATCTAACGTATTTCTTTTCTCTATCAACAGCCCAATCTTTAGTACCATTAGCTACAATAAACAAAAACCCACCAGCTAATCCGATATTCTTTAAAAATAAAATAAACTGCATCTGATCTGAAATATCAAAATGGAAAATAAATGCAGTAGCTAAACAGAAAATTGATAGAATTCCTGCTGCAATTCTCGCTTGATAACCTACGATTACAAGAACAGGTAAAATTAATTCGATTGCAATAGCAGGGAAAATTAGAAACCCAGGAACTCCAAAACTTTCCATCCAACCCATGGAGCTACCTAAATTAAAAATTTTATTAAAGGCAGATATTAAAAATAAAGCCGAGATAAAAATTCTTCCTATTAAGTCTAAAACATTTGACATTTGAAAAAGTTAGAATGATTAGGTATTAAAGTCAAAAAAATATAGTTTAATTCAGGTTTTTCTCAAAAATCTCAGTATTATAGGCACTATGAACAGTATCATCAATAATCGAATGATATGATGAAAAGAGACAAACTCAGGATCTAAATCAAAGAAAATTGCTATCACCGCAACTTCATAAATCCCTCCAGGGCAATATGATAACAGTAAAGTAAAGAAGTTTTTGTCAATTACTAATCCTGCGACAACCGCTGCTGTGATGCCCAATATTACCAACAATAAAGTTGCTACAAAACTGTGAAGAGCATTTCTTCCTATTTCGTTGAATGTTTTGTCAGCAAATCTGCATCCCACTGAAGCACCTAAAATTAATAAACAATAGTCAATAATGTCAGGAGATATTTGATAACTTGCAACCTCTGTGATTTGTAGCAAACCACTTGCTACTAAAGTTCCAGTTAATAAAGCAGCTGGCACTTTTATCTTTTCAAAAAACAAAATTAAAATTACTGATAATATGATTAAAATAATTAAGTGATATAAATTTTGATTATCAATTACTCTTTCATCAAAATTTATACCATCTACATTGTAAAAACTATTTACGATAAATGGAAAAACTGTAATTATAATAATTAATCTTATTAGATGAGATGTAGCAACTTGGCTGAGATCTGTTTTTGAATCTTCCGCCAATATCATCAGTGGACCTAATGCACCGGGTGCAGCTGAAAAAATAGAAGTTTTTTTATCATATTTTGAAAACTTTTCTAAATATTTTGAAACGATCAGAACACATAAAATTATATAAATTAACATTATAAAAGAGGTCCAGATCCAATCTTGCATTTGATTAAACAAATTTTTGTCTATGTAGTTACCAATATAAAGACCAAGAATTATTAATATCGAAGATAATACCAGCCTTGGCATTTTGGTTTTAAGACCCATTAATGAAGCCAAAGAAGTTACTAGCATTGGCCCTAAGAACCAGGCTAAAGGAATATTAAAATATTCAGCTATAATAGCACTTGGTATTGATATTATGATGACAGATATAAACGATATTGAAAATATCTGTTTAAAATTTTCTTTATTAAAAGGAATAGCTTGGTTATTCTGCATAATTTATGATTTTAGGATTTATAGGAATTGGTAAAATTTCATCGTCAATAATTTTTGGTATTTTTAAATCAAAACTAAAAATTAAGAGAATTTATATATCTTCAAGAAATAGAAACATAGCTAAAAAACTATCTAAAAGTTACAGAAAAATAAAAGTATTGAATAATAATCAGGAAATAATAGATAAATCCTCAGTAGTAATATTAGGTATAACACCTAATGTTGGCAATAGAATATTACCTAAATTAAAATTTTCAAAAAATAAAAAAATAATAAGTCTTATTTCGACTATCAATTTGAATAAACTTCAAAAAATTACAAAGAATAAAAATATCGTGAGAGCTATACCTTTGCCTCCAATCGAAATTAAAAAAGGACCAGTTATTGTCTGTCCGCCAAGTATATTTGCTAAAAATATTTTTAAACATTTAGGGCAAGTTTTAGAGGTAAGAAATGAAAAACTAAGCTACAAGTTTTGGTCTACAGCTTCTTTAATGGCCACATACTATGAGATGCTTAATACGAGCTCTAAATGGTTAAGTAAAAAGGGTATTAATAAAAAACAAGCTGATACGTATATAGCTGAACTATTTTTAGCTTTAAGTCAGGATGCTTTAAATAAATCATCTCAAGGATTTGAAAAACTCGTAGCGGACTCACAAACCCCAAAAGGCTTAAATATGCAGGTTCTTAATGAATTGAAAAAAGAAAAATTCTTTACTAAGTTCACCAAAGCTCTTGAAAACATAAATAAAAGAGTAAGTAAGTAAATCATGGAATATTTTATACAACAATTAGTTAATGGGATTACTCTAGGTTCGATCTATGGATTAATCGCGATTGGTTACACCATGGTGTACGGAATCATTGGAATGATTAACTTTGCCCATGGAGACATCTTTATGATCGGAGCTTTTGTTGCTTTAATATCTTTTATTATCTTTGGTTTAACTGGGGTGGCATTGCCAATTATTTTACTTTTAGTTTTACTAATAGCTATGCTTTTCACAGCTTGCTATGGATGGACAGTTGAAAAATTAGCTTACAAACCATTAAGAGGATCTTTTAGATTAGCTCCTCTTATTTCTGCTTTAGGTATGTCGATCGTATTACAAAACTATGTCCAAGTTTCTCAAGGTGCAAGAGTAAAACCAATGCAGCCATTATTTTCGGGAGGATTAGAGTTTTTTAAGAGTTCAGAATTTATTGTTACGGTGAGTTATCTCCAAATTTTTATTGTTGTATTAACAATTATTTTAATGGGAATTTTTACATATTTAATCACAAAAACTGATTTAGGTAGAGCACAAAGAGCATGTGAACAAGATAGAACAATGACCGCTTTACTTGGAATTAATGTTGATAGAACAATTTCAATTACATTTATAATTGGATCTTCTTTAGCTTCAGTAGCAGGAATGATGTTTGTACTTTATTATGGTGTAATTGATTTTTACATAGGATTTTTAGCTGGTATAAAAGCTTTTACAGCTGCAGTATTAGGCGGAATAGGATCGTTGCCTGGAGCAATGTTGGGTGGCTTATTAATCGGACTTATAGAAACCTTCTGGGCTGGATATGTCTCACTTGAATATAAAGATGTTGCAGCTTTTAGTGTTTTAATTGTAGTTTTAATTTTCTTTCCAACTGGATTTCTTGGAAAACCTGACATCGAGAAAGTTTAATGGAAAAGAAAGATATCATTCAGTCATTTAAAGATAGTTTATTTACAGGATTAATTGCTTTAGCTTTGTTTGGTCCAATAGTAGGTTTAAGAACTGTATCAAAAGGTGAAGGGCTTTTCATAACTCCACAATGGGGAGTAGTTTTTTTACTTGTTGGATTATGTATTTTAGGAAGATTTTTAATTAATATTAATTCTGCAAGAAGAACAGAATTTAAAATTTTTTCAATTTTGTCATCAAAGTTTTCTAGTATTACCGAGAATAAAGCTAAACATTTTGCAATTACCGGCATTTTGTTTGCAGCAGTATTTCCGTTTCTACCATTTACTGACAGATACTTTATGGATGTAGCAATAATGATTTTAACTTATATCATGTTAGGATGGGGTTTAAATATTGTAGTCGGCTTAGCAGGTCTTCTTGATTTAGGTTATGTAGCTTTTTATGCAGTCGGCGCCTATTCTTACGCACTGATTGCCACTACGTTCGGTTGGTCTTTTTGGATTTGTTTACCTTTAGCTGGAGTATTTGCAGCTTTTTTCGGAATTTTACTTGGCTTTCCTGTTTTACGATTAAGAGGAGATTACCTTGCAATAGTAACTTTAGGATTTGGAGAAATTATAAGAATTATTTTAATAAATTGGTATGAAGTAACTAATGGGCCTGACGGAATAACAGGCATACCGCGACCATCATTTTTCGGATTACCTTTTAAAAGATCTCCAGATGAAGGGGAAACAAGTTTTCATTTATTTTTCAATCTTGAATATTCAACAATGCATCGAATAATATTTTTATACTATTTAATTTTAGTATTAGCCTTAATTACAAATTACTTTACGCTGAAGATAAGAAAACTTCCTGTTGGTAGAGCCTGGGAGGCCTTAAGAGAAGATGAAATTGCTTGTAAATCCTTAGGAGTTAATCCCACAAATACAAAACTAACTGCTTTTGCAATTGGAGCTATGTTTGGTGGTTTCGCTGGTTCATTTTTTGCAACACGACAAGCATTTATAAGTCCAGAAAGTTTCACATTTATTGAGTCCGCAATTATTGTTGCTATTGTTGTATTAGGCGGCATGGGTTCACAAACCGGAGTAGTTCTAGCATCAATTTTCTTAATTGGAATAACAGAAATGTTCAGAGACTTAGAGCAATATAGAATGATCGCTTTTGGTGGAGCGATGGTTTTAATTATGGTGTTTAAACCAAAAGGAATATTAGCAAATAGGAAGCCAACTATTCTTATGCATGGAGATAAGAAATGAGCAATTTATTATCAGTAGAAAATTTAACAATGAAGTTCGGTGGCTTGACAGCAATAGATGATTTAAGTTTTGATGCAAAAAATAATCAAATTACTTCCATCATTGGACCTAACGGTGCAGGAAAAACTACTGTATTTAATTGCCTAACAGGATTTTATAAGCCTACCAATGGTCAAATGTTTTTACACAAAGAGGATAGCAAAATTTCATTAAGAAAATATACAGATTTTAAAATTGCTTATGTAGCAAAAGTAGCTAGAACTTTTCAAAATATTAGATTATTTCCAGCAATGTCAGTTCTTGAAAATTTGCTAGTCGCTCAACATAATGAATTAATGGTAGCTTCTGGTTACTCTTTATTTGGTTTACTTAATCTTAAAACCTATAGAGATAAAGAACAGCTGGCAGTTGATAAAGCGAAGTACTGGTTAGATATTATTGGTTTAACTCATAGAGCAGATGATAATGCAGGTGATCTACCTTACGGGGATCAAAGAAAATTAGAAATTGTTCGTGCTATGTGTATTGAACCAAGGTTATTGTGCCTAGATGAACCAGCTGCAGGATTAAATCCAAAAGAGTCAGCTGAACTAAATAAACTTTTAAAATTTATTAAAACGGAAAAACAAACAGGAATTTTATTAATTGAACATGATATGAGTGTAGTGATGGGAATTTCAGACCATGTTGTTGTTTTAAATTATGGTAAAAAAATATTTGAAGGAACAGCTAATCAAACTAAAAATAGTAAAGAGGTAATTGAAGCTTACCTAGGAGTGGATGAATAATGCTTAAGATTTCTAATGTTGAAACTTTTTACGGAAAAATTCAAGCACTTAGAGGTGTTGACCTTGATGTAAATGATGGTGAAATTGTTTCTTTAATTGGCTCTAACGGAGCAGGCAAATCAACTTTACTTATGACTATTAGCGGGGTGAATAAAGCTAAAAGAGGAAATATAGTTTTTAACGGTGAGAATATTGAGAACATACAACCCCATAAAATTGTTGATATGGGTATTTGTCAAGTTCCTGAAGGAAGAAGAATATTTTCAAGGTTAACTGTAGAAGAAAATTTAAGATTAGGCGCTCATGCCAATGAAAAAGGGAAGTATTTTGAAAATGACATTAAGGAAGTTTACGATTTATTTCCTGTATTAAGTGATAGAAAAACTCAAAGAGGCGGAACACTTTCTGGCGGAGAACAACAAATGCTGGCGATAGGAAGAGCATTAATGAGTAAACCCAAAGTACTTTTATTAGATGAACCTTCGCTTGGAATAGCTCCAAAACTGGTAAATCAAATATTTGTTTCAATAAAAAATATTAACAAAGAAAAAAACGTTACTATTTTTTTAGTAGAGCAAAATGCCAAAAAGGCTTTGGAGCTTGCTGATAGAGCATATGTTTTAGTAAACGGGAAGGTGACCATTAAGGGTCCTGGTCAAGAGTTACTTAAAAATAAAGATATACAAGCCGCTTATCTCGAAGGTGGGGCAAAAAATTAACTTTTTTTCATATTTACAATATTGGAATTAAGGTGTTCAATAATGGTAATTAATTAATTAACAACAAAGGGAAATAATATGTTAAGAACGTTCAATAAACTTCTTTCATTAATTGCCGGAACATTAATGCTTGCAACAGTATCAGCTAAAGCTGACGTTGTTGTTGCTTCTGCTGGACCTATGTCTGGTCAGTACGCTTCATTTGGTTCTCAGCTAAAAGCTGGTGCTGAAATGTGGTTAAAGCACGTTAACAAAAAAGGTGGAATTAATGGTGAGAAAGTTAAATTAGAAATCGGAGACGATGCTTGCGATCCAAAACAAGCTGTTGCTGTAGCCAACAAATTTGCTGGTCAAGGTGTAGCTTATGTTGCAGGTCACTTCTGCTCTGGTTCTTCAATTCCAGCTTCTGCGGTTTATAATGAAGAGGGAATTATTCAAGTTTCACCAGCTTCAACAAATCCAGCGTTGACGGATAAAGGTGGTAAATATACTTTTAGAGTTTGTGGTCGAGATGATCAGCAAGGTGAAGTTGCTGGTAAATTCTTAGCTGAAAACTACAAAGGTAAAAAAGTAGCTATCCTTCATGATAAAACTGCTTATGGAAAAGGTTTAGCAGACGCGACTAGAAAAAACATGAAGAAAGCTGGCCTTAAAGAAGCTATGTACGAAGCTTACACAGCAGGTGAGAAAGACTATTCTGCTTTAGTTTCAAAATTAAAAGCTAACAACATTGATGCAGTATATCTTGGTGGTTACCACACAGAAGGTGGTTTGATCGTAAGACAAATGAGAGATCAAGGTATGAAAACTAAATTAATCAGCGGTGACGCATTAGTTACAGCTGAGTATTGGGATATTACAGGAAATGCAGGTGAAGGTACTTTAATGACTTTCTCTCCAGACCCAAGAAATAACCCTGCTGCTGCAGATGTTGTAAAAGAATTTAAAGCTGCTGGTATTGAGCCAGAAGGTTATGTTCTTTACTCATACGCTGCTTTACAAGTATTTGAACAAGCTGCTAACCAAGCTGGATCAAACGACCCTGCTAAGGTTCTTAAAGTAATGAGAAAAGGTAAGTTCGATACTGTAATTGGTTCACTAAGCTTTGATAAAAAAGGTGACGTGAGCTTACCAGGTTACGTATTTTATGAGTGGAGCAAAGGTAATTACAAAGAACTGTAATTCAATTGCTTAACTAATTTAAAAGGGGGCTTAGGCCCCCTTTTTTATTTATAGAAAGGAAATTATGGAAATAACTTATGAAGATTTTAAAAAAGTACGAATTAAAGTTGGTACTGTTTTAGAAGTAAAAGTAAATGAAAAAGCAAGAAAACCCTCATTAGTAGTTAAGGTAGATTTTGGAAAAGAGATAGGCATAAAACAATCCTCAGCGCAGATTACTCACTATTACACTCCTGAAAATTTAGTAGGAAAGCAAGTTATTGGTGTTTGTAATTTTCCGACAAAAAATATAGCTGGCGTTGTATCAGAAGTTTTAGTGCTTGGCGCAATTGAAAAGGACGGAAAAGTTGTCCTAGTGCACCCATCTCAGAAAACTGATAATGGTCTAGATATTGCTTAAATGAGTTCTGAAACATTTAATTGGAGCTGTAGACATACATGGTCAAGAAGTGCCAAAAATACATTTTGGTGTTTACTTGGTTGCTCTATTGGTGATTTTGGAACTATTTTATTTTTTCAATTAACAAAAATTCCTTTTCCTGTTTTAGCAATCATGGTTTTAGCGATAATCAATGGAATTATTACAAGCATTATTTTAGAAACAATTATCTTATTAAGACAAAATTTTTCTTTAAAGTTAGCTTTTAAGACAGCTGTTGGAATGAGTTTAATCTCAATGGTGAGCATGGAAATTGCTATGAATGCTACTGACTATTTTCTTACTGGAGGAGCTATTTTAACTTGGTGGGTTGTGCCAATAATGTTAGCTGTTGGTTTTGTTACGCCTTGGCCATATAATTATTGGAGACTAAAAAAATTTAACGAAGCTTGCCATTAAGTAATTTTGTTTAAGATTTTATCCTTAAAAACAAAATGATGAACAATCACTGCAAGTATGTGCAGACTTACAAGTGCTAATAATAAGTAATTAGCATAAATATGAACTTCATAATAAGCATCTGCTAAAACAAAATTATCTTTTTCAAATCCATATTTAAAAAATATGAAATTTAGCCTTTCTCCCATATAAAGTTTTTTAAGAATTCCAGAAATAGTTATGAAAAAAATAGTTACATAAAGCAAAAAATGGTTAGCCTTTCCAATGAAGACTTGTCCTTTAAAAAAACTTTTAGTTTCAGATGGACTTGGGTTAAAAAATTTCCAAATTAGTCTAAACAAAGTGAGATAGAAAACAGTTATTCCAACTATGATATGTATATTTTCAAGTTCAATTCTTTCGTCAGAAAATTCAAGCCCTACTAAATAAAATCCAAAAGGAACTTGGGCAATTAAGACAATAAATGTAACCCAGTGGAACAATTTGGCCAATAGGCCGTATTCATTTTGACTGTTAAAGATTCTCATTATTAATTATTATTGGCCATGTCATTTAAAAGCAACATATCTAAATTTGTTATTTTTACAGTAGTATTATCCTCTTTTTTTTATATCTTTAATTTTGTCACAGATAAAAAAGACGCTTTAGCTAATATTAACAACAAACAAATCGTTGAAGTTTTTAAAACTCCCTCATGCGGATGTTGTTATGGATATGTTTTATTTTTAGAGGAAGAAAAATTTAAAGTAAAACAAACAGATATGAGAAGCCTTCATACAATAAAACAAAAATATAAAATTCCTGTAGAAATGCAGTCTTGCCATACTACTGTTTTAGGTAAATATTTTATAGAAGGTCATGTCCCGTTTGAAGCAGTTAACAAATTATTAAAAGAGCAACCTGATATTGATGGTATAGCTTTACCTGGTATGCCGATTGGCACACCAGGAATGCCAGGTGATAAAGATGGACCCTATGTTATTTATCAACTTAAAGATGGGATATCCTCAGTTTTCATGACAATATAAAATTCATGATACAAAAAATAAAAATAATAAAAACACTTATTATTATTTTTTCTTTGTGCATTCCTTTTACTGCTAACGCTCAAACTGTAGAAGAAATTATAAAAGGCAGGAAAGCAATGTTTAGCGAAAACTATCAAAACGCTAAAAAAATATCTATATTATTAAAATCAAAAAAAATCGAAGAGGCAAAACCCTTAATGAAAAAAATTTCAGATAATTATATTAAATTATTAGATTATTTTCCTGAGAATACAAAAGAGGGTTTTAAAACTGAAGCTTTACCAACTATTTGGGAAAATAAAGATGAATTTAATGCTCTAATGAAAAAAGCATCTGATGATATGATAAAACTTGCCAAAGCTATTGATACTGCTGAAGATCTAAGAGCAGCGCAGAAAGAGCTGATGTGGAGTAATTGTTCGGCTTGTCATAGTAGATTTAGAGCGCCTCATTAAATTTAAATGCAACTTTTTCCACTAATTTTATTCGGTATTGCAACCGCGTTTTCTCCTGGGCCAAATAATATTATGACATCTTATACAGCTTTTAATTTTGGATTTAGAAAAGCCATTCCTACAATGCTAGGAGTTATAATTGGATGGACGCTATTAATTATTCTTTTACAACTAACTTCTGGAGCTATTTTTCAAAAGTATGCATTTATTCAAACTACAATTAAAATATTAGGATCAATCTACTTACTATATATGGCATACAAATTATCTTTTGCAGGACAAACAAAAGATAAAGAAATCGATCCAAAACCTGTAACTTTTTTAAACACTTTTTGGTTTCAATTCGTAAATCCTAAAAGCATTATAGTTGGATTAACCTCAATTTCTTTATTTATTGATACACAAAATAATTACTTAAGAGACTCAATTGTTTTAACATTTGTTTGGTTTTTGATGGCTGTTGGAAGCCAAACAGCTTGGTGTTTAATGGGTAAATACATGAGAAAATTCGCCACAAGCGATAAATTTATTAAGAATTTTAATTACACAATGTCTTTTTTACTTATCGTTTGTGTGATTTTGTTCTATGTATAGCGCATGAAATTTAAAAGTAAAAATTCCTTTAAATCATTAGATAATATTTCATCATCAGGCAAAGATTATAAATTCTTCAATTTAAAAAAAGCTGAAAAGAATGGTTTAAACGGAATTTCAAAACTACCAAAATCTCTTAAAGTTTTATTAGAAAATTTACTTAGATACGAAGATGATTTAACTGTTGATAAAAAACAGATTTTAGCAATCAAAGAATGGTTAAAAAATAAAAAATCTAGCACGGAAATTGCTTATAGACCTGCAAGAGTTTTAATGCAGGATTATACTGGAATACCGGCTGTAGCTGACTTAGCAGCTATGAGAGATGCAGTAAAAGACAAAAATAAAAATCCAGAAAAAATAAACCCCTTATCAACTGTTGACTTAGTAATCGATCACTCAGTTATGGTTGATGAATATGCTTCAGGCAAATCATTTGATAAAAACGTTGAAAGAGAATTTTCTAGAAACGGAGAGCGTTATTCTTTCTTAAAGTGGGGACAAAAAGCTTTTGATAATTTCAGAGTGGTACCACCAGGAACAGGTATCTGCCATCAAGTAAACTTAGAATATTTATCTAAAGTTGTTTGGTCATCCAAAAGCGGAGAAGATTTGTATGCTTACCCAGATACTTTGGTTGGAACAGACAGCCACACTACAATGGTTAACGGTTTATCCGTATTAGGTTGGGGCGTTGGTGGTATTGAGGCTGAAGCAGCTATGTTAGGACAACCAATTTCGATGTTAATTCCTGAAGTGGTTGGAGTTGAAATAAAAGGTAAACTCAAAGAGGGCACAACTGCAACCGATTTAGTCTTAACAATTGTGGAAATGTTAAGAAAAAAAGGCGTTGTAGGAAAATTTGTAGAATTTTACGGAGAGGGACTTAAAAACTTAACTTTAGCTGATAGAGCAACTATTGCAAACATGGCGCCTGAATATGGAGCGACATGTGGCTTTTTCCCTGTCGATGATGAATCATTAAAATATCTAAAATTATCTGGAAGAGATGACGCTACAATAGCTTTGGTAGAAAAATACTCTAAAGAGCAAGGGCTGTGGGCGAGTAATGATGTGCAATTTACTGATAGAGTCTCTCTAGATGTAAGCACTGTTGTTACAAGTATCTCTGGACCTAAACGACCTCAAGATAAAGTTTTATTAACAAATGCAGCAACCTCATTTGCTAAAGTTTATAAAGAAAACACTGAAAGATCTAAAGCTGTAGAGTCTGATGTTGCTGGCGCAGATTTTAAATTAAAAGATGGAGATATTGTTATTGCAGCAATCACCTCCTGTACTAACACATCTAATCCAAGCGTTCTAATTGGAGCTGGACTTCTTGCTAAAAAAGCCCATCAGATAGGATTAAAAGTTAAACCATGGGTCAAAACCTCTTTAGCGCCTGGATCACAAGTTGTTACCGACTACTTAGAAAAAGCTGGCTTAAATAAATATTTAGATGAATTAGGTTTTAACCTTGTAGGATATGGTTGCACTACATGTATTGGAAATTCAGGACCATTAAATAAAAATATATCAGATGCAATCAACGAAAAAGATTTATATGCGGTATCAGTTTTATCTGGAAATAGAAATTTTGAAGGTAGAATAAATCCTGATGTAAAAGCAAATTATCTAGCATCACCTCCTTTAGTTGTTGCCTATGCTTTAGCTGGGAATATGAATTTTGATTTATACAAATCTTCTTTAGGTAAAGATAAATCAGGTAAAGATGTTTACTTAAAAGATATTTGGCCGAGCAATAAAGAAATTGAAGATATAATGCTTACTTCTTTAAACGCAGATATGTTTAAGAAAAGATATTCAAATGTATCTGAAGGACCAAAAGAATGGAGAGAAATTAATACAGTTGATAGCGAAATTTATAATTGGGAACAAAACTCAACCTATGTAAAAAAACCACCTTTTTTTGATAATCTTCCAGACAAGCCTGAAGGTTTCAAAGCTATAAATGACGCCAGAATTCTATTATTATTGGGGGATACAGTAACTACAGATCATATTTCACCTGCGGGAAGTATTAAAAAAGATAGTCCGACTGGAGATTATTTCATGAAGCACCAAATTCAACAAAAAGATTTCAACTCTTATGGTGCGAGAAGAGGAAATCATGAGGTGATGATGAGAGGCACTTTTGGAAATATTAAGATTAGAAATGAAATGGCTCCTGGAACTGAGGGTGGCTTTACAACTCTCCAGCCTGAAGGCAAAGTAATGAGTGTTTATGAAGCTGCTATGGAATATAAAAAAAGAAATAATGATCTAGTTGTCATTGCTGGTAAAGAATATGGGACTGGTTCTTCAAGAGACTGGGCAGCTAAAGGAACAAAATTATTGGGTATTAAAGCCGTATTAGCAGAAAGTTTTGAGAGAATTCACAGATCAAATTTAGTTGGTATGGGGGTTTTGCCATTACAATTTAAAGAAGGTTTTGATCGAAAAAAATTAAAAATCACAGGCGCTGAGCTCGTAACGATAATTGATATTGAGAAAGGTATAAAACCAAGAGCTGAAGTAACATGTGAAATTAAATTTAAAGATGGCACAATTAAAAAAATTCAAGCCTTAAGTAGAATAGATACTGAAAATGAAATAGAATATTACAAAAATGGTGGAATTCTTCAGTACGTTTTACGTAACATGCTCAATTAATGAGAAATATCACTGTAAAAGTTCATCCCTCTAAATCTAATTTAAAAAAAAAAGATCAATTAGCATGGAAAATAGCTGAAGTTGCATCTGATAAAGCTAAATTAAATAAAGATTCTGTTGAGATGGTTATAAATAGAATTATTGATAATGCGTCTGTAGCTATAGCCTCTTTTAATCGAAAACCAGTAGTATCAGCAAGAGAAATGGCCTTAGCACATCCTAGAAAAAACGGAGCAAATATCTTTGGTTTAAACTCAAAAATAAAAGTAGATTGTGAATGGGCAGCTTGGGCAAACGGAACTGCGGTTAGAGAATTAGATTTTCATGATACTTTTTTAGCAGCAGATTATAGTCATCCCGGAGATAACATTCCTGCGATTTTAGCTGTAGCTCAACAGAAGGGATGTAATGGTTTAGATTTAATAAATGGAATATTAACAGGGTATGAAATTCAGGTAAATTTAGTAAAAGGAATTTGTTTACATGAGCATAAGATTGATCATATTGCTCATTTAGGGCCTAGTGTTGCTGCTGGAATTGGAAGTTTATTAAGATTAAATACAGATACGATATATCAGTCTGTTCAACAGGCGCTTCATACTACAATATCAACAAGACAATCAAGGAAAGGAGAAATTTCTAGCTGGAAAGCTTTTGCTCCTGCTCATGCAGGCAAACTTGCTATTGAAGCAGTTGACCGATGTATGAGAGGGGAAGGGGCGCCAAGCCCTATTTATGAAGGTGAAGATAGTGTAATAGCTTATGTTCTTTCCGGACCAGGTAAAAAATACATTGTTCCTCTTCCTAAAAAAAATGCGAGCAAAAAAGCTATTCTAGAAACTTATACAAAAGAACATTCAGCTGAATATCAGTCGCAAGCTTTAATTGACCTTGCAAGAAGTCTAAAAAGAAAAATCAAAAATTTATCAGAAATTAATAAAATCATAATAGAAACAAGTCATCATACCCATTTCGTAATCGGTACTGGAGCAAATGACCCACAAAAAATGGATCCTAACGCTAGTAGAGAGACCCTAGATCACTCAATAATGTATATTTTTGCTGTTGCACTAGAAGATGGATCTTGGCATCATTTAAAGTCATACACACCTCAAAGAGCTAGAAGAAAAAGTACTGTAAAACTTTGGCATAAAATTGAAACACGTGAAAATAAAAAATGGACAAAAAAATATCACGCTAAAGATCCTAATAAAAAATGCTTTGGGGGTAAAGTAATTGTAAAAATGAAGAACGGTCAAACAATTTCCGAAGAAATAAACGTAGCGGACGCTCACCCTGCTGGGAAAAGACCTTTTACTCGAAAAGAGTACATTAATAAATTTAGCGAACTAACTGAAGGCATTATTTCTAAAGCTGAAAGCTTGAGATTTTTAGATCAAGTTCAAAGATTGAAAAATCTTAAAAATAAGGGTTTAAGAGGTCTTAATATTGAAGTGATGAATAGATTTAAGAAAAAGATAAGGAAAAAAAGAGGTATATTTCTCTAAATATTTTAAGCACTGTTGCTAAAATGCAACTAAAAAACCCTTATAAATTGACCTTTTTTACTCACTATAAAGTTAAAACCCTTTATTTTATTGATAAGATATGAATAAACGTATAACTGTTAATCCTAGTAAATCGAAAGATTCACTAAATTTATATAAATTTAAAAAAGAGAAAGCTTATGAAAAAAACATTAGTATCAATCATTGCTTCTTTTGCGCTTACAGGCGCAGCCTACGCTGATTACGGTGTTGGTGTTTCTGGAGCCATTGCAGTCGTAGACGCATCTGGTTCTGAGACGACAACCGCTGGAGATGTGGCAGGTGGAGCAGCGAATACTAATAAAAAAGACGTTCAAGCGATATCACCAATTGCTTCTATATTCGCGGAATATATTACAGATGGTGGGATTGCGATTGGTCTAGAACATGTGCCAGGTTCTGCAGACGTGAGTGATAAAACTCATTCAAGAACTGAAAATGCCCAGGGTGTTTCAGGTACAGATGCAACGGGTACTGTAACAAGAACAGCTGATGCTGAAGTTGAAAACTTTAACACGCTTTATATTGATTACCCAATTGGCCAAGGTTACGTTAAGCTTGGATATTCACAAATCGATGTGATTACTAAAGAAAATGCAATCACAAGCTCAGGTACTTATGGAGACGCAACACTAGACGGTGTCACAATAGGTGCAGGTGTGAAGGGTGAATTAGCAGGTTATTACACAAAAACTTCAGTTGAGTATACAGACTTTGAAGAATTGAAATTAACTTCAACAACAAGCAACACTATCAAAGCAGATTTAGATGTTTTACAATTTAAATTCTCAATTGGTAGATCTTTTTAATTAGTACAAGATAAAAATTTAAAAGCCCAAGTTTTTTAACTTGGGCTTTTTTTTTACCTTATTTGTTTTTTTAAATTATAAGCGCTTAACCATGCATTTTCAACTTTTGGTCCATTAAACCAATCACCACATAAACCTAATCTATTTTTTTTATCCCAAAAACTTAAAAATTTAGTTTTTCTATAATTGTAAGAATATTTCCATCCATGTATCCGTTTATAAATTAATTTATTTTTTTTTATGCCCGTAAGTTTCAAAAACCTCATTACAAGTTCATCTTCAATTTTTTTGTTATTTTTGTACTTGTTTATATTTTTTTTTGACCATGCTAAACTAGCTTGAAGTGTCCAAAGATTAGTATTTGATATAAACCTTTTTTTACTATTTTCATTAGCTGCCCAAGATAAAATTTTGTCATTAAATTTAATTGAACTAATTGGTAATGTTTTATTGTTTTTGAATGCAATCATAACTGTTATATTTGGCTCCATTTTCACCCCAAGTCTTAAAATTTTACTATTCAGGTATTTTTTTGCTATGGCTTTTAGTTGTGGAAAAGGGCAAGTTATTATCAATCCCTTTGATTGAATCTTAAGTTTGTTTTCAAATAATACTTCCCAAAATTTACCTTTAAAATTTATTTTTGTTACTTTTGATAAAAATGTTTTTTTTATACCTTTTAACTGATATTTTACTAAGTCATTATTTGCTTTATGCCCAATTAATTTTAATGAATTCTTTTTTTTTTCAAAATTAAAATCAATATGACTTCCGGTCCATTCTTTGAGTATTTTTGCTTGAATTAGCTTTTTAGAAAATTTTAAAAACTTTTTATCTTTTGGTGATATGTATTGAACTCCATGGTCAAAATTTAAATCTTTTTTAAATCTTTTATTTGATGCACGTCCTCCTGGTCCTCTAGCCTTATCAAGTATATGAACTGAATATTTTTTTGAGAGAAGGTGAGCAATTGTAGAGCCAGCTACTCCTGACCCTATAATGCAAAAATCTAACATTATAAGAATAAAAATTTATATTTTTCGTTTATTGTAAGCACTTCGTAGCTTACAAGTCCGCCAATTATTAATTGTATAGAAATTACTAAAATTACAAATAAGCCCAGGTAGCCAAGCCACATATGTTTTTTAATATATTCAGCAAAATAACTAGCAAGAGTAGCTATTAAAAAGACCGATAATAACAATCCAATGACCATTAAGTGAAAATTTCCTTTCGAAGCCGCTACTACTGCGATCGTATTGTCAAAACTTAATGTAAGATCAGCAATTAAAACTTGGTAAACCCCCATACTAAAACTTTTAGTCTCAGCTGATTTAAGTTGTGGTGTTTTTATTTTATTTTTTCCGAAAAAGTCTTGTCTCAAATTATTAATTACCCATAAAAGTAAAACACCGCCTAATATTTTTATCCATGCAAATTCAAATAAATAATTGGCACCAGAGGCAAATACGATTCTAAATAAAAAAGCTGCTGCAACTCCCCATGCAATTATTTTCCTTCTATTTTCAGTAGCAAATCCAGCAGCGATTAGACCTATTATGATCGCATTATCAGCGGCCATAACGATATCTATTAAAACAATTTGTATCGAGATAATTACTTGCTCTAACATTAGTATTAATCATGTATATAAGGTTATTGAAGGTTGTTAAAGAATAAAATGAATATACTTAAAACTTCATCTAAATTTTCAAAAAAACAAATAGTTTTATTGTCCATTCCAGTTTTTTTTTCAAACGTAGCCATCCCTCTTGTTGGAATAGTAGACACTGGCTTAATGGGAAACTTGGGTGAAACTAAGTATTTAGCCGCCACTAGTATTTCAACTTCTGTGATGACGATGATTATATGGAGTTTTGGTTTCTTAAGAATGGGTACGGTAGGAATTGTTTCCCAAGCTTATGGCAGAAGCGACTATAGAGAGATAGTGAAAACATTATTAAGAAATTTAGTAATAGCCTTAATAGCTTCTTTTATAATAATTCTTTTCACTCCAGCTATAAAAATAGCGACAAGTCATTTTTTTTCACCCTCATCAGAAACAGAGATTTTAATAAATAGATATTTAAATATTAGAGTTTTTTCAGTCCCCTCAGAGTTGATAATTTATATTATGGTTGGTTTTTATTTAGGAATCCAAAAAACTAAAATTTCAAGTTTGTTAATCGTAACTTTGTCGACGTTAAACATAGTTTTAAGCTCTTTATTAGTTTTGTCTTATGATCTTAAAATAATTGGAGTCGCATTAGGGACCTTATTAGCAAGCTATTCTACTATGATTATTTTTTTTATTTTCACATATAATTACATAATAAAAAAATTCAAAGTAATCCCAAAATTTGAAAACTTGATTATAAAGTCAAAATTAATACGTTTGTTGAATATTAATTTAGATATTTTTATAAGGACTTTGTTCCTTACGTTTGCCTTTTTATGGGTAACATATTTGGGATCAAAAATGGGAGAAGATTATTTAGCAGTTAATACTATATTATTACAATTTATAATTTTATCTTCCTTTTTTTTAGATGCTTATGCTTTTACAACAGAGGGAGTTGTAGGATATGCAATCGGTAGAAGAAATTTAAAATCTTTCATGATGGTTGTAAAAAATTCAATAATAATAAGCTTCGTTACAGCAATTATAATTTCAATTGTTTATTTAATTTTCTTCAAAGAAATAGTAAACATAATTACGGATATAGAAATTTTAAGATTCATATCATATAAACATTTTATTTGGGTTATATTAATTCCACCAATTGCATGTTTTTGTTATCAGCTCGACGGTATTTTTATAGGAGCATCACAAACCAAAGAAATCAGAAATGCTATGATTGTTTCTGTTGTTGGATATGTGGGAGTTTCAATTTTACTTACTAGATACCTTGGTAACCATGGTATATGGTTTTCTCTTTTACTATTTATGATATTGAGATCACTCACTTTGCAATTTTATTTTAAAAATATATTAAGAAAATTTTAAATGCATTTTTTATATAAAATTCCTGGTTATATTTTACTTTTATTCGGGGGCTTCTGTTTAAGTTGGGGAGGATTTATTGTTAAGTCTTTTGAGCAATCAACTGTATGGGAAATACTTTTTTTAAGATCATTCTTTTTTTTATTAGCACTTTCAGTATTTTTAATAAGTATTTATAAAAAAGATACTTTTAAAATTATAAAAGAATCTGGATATCCTGCAATTTTAGGTGGATTTGTAATGTCCTTCAGCTTTGTTGCTTTTGTAATTGCTATGACCAACACCACAGTTGCAAATGTTGTGTTTATTATTAGCACTCAAACAATGTTCTTAGCTATTTTTGGATATTTTTACTTAAAAGAAAAAGTTTCATTGATTGGATCTAGTTCAATTTTTTTAGCAATGAGTGGGATTGTAATTATGGTTGGTGACTCAATATCAACAGGCTCTTTGTTTGGAAATCTCGTTGCATTGGTAATACCTATAAATTTTGCAATTTATGTAATGATAATAAGAAAAAATTCTAAAGTAGATATGGTACCTGCCATGTTTTATTCTGGAATATTTAGTTTAATTTATGGTTATTTTTTATCTGAATCGTTTGTTTTTTCTCGACACGATATTTTTATGGGTTTTTTGTTAGGAGTTCCTCAACTAGCTTTAGGATTTATTTGCATAACAATAGGTTCAAGGACTACCGCTTCAGCTACAGTCGGTCTTCTTATGTTGATGGAGACATTATGTGGTCCTCTATGGGTTTGGTTATTTCTCAATGAAATTCCACCTGTAAGCGTGTTTATTGGAGGAGTAGTGATAATTTCTGCTATAATTCTTAAGAGTTTTGATAAAAATAAGGTCACATCAACTTAAATATATTTGACATTTTTGATCTTTTAGAGGAGAGTCCACTCGTAACGGGAGAGACCAATTTTTTGGCGCCGAAGGAGCAACAACCCAGGAAACTCTCAGGCAAAAGGACCGTTACCGTAATAACTCTGGAAAGCAGGCTAACGCCTCACCGAAGGATTAAATCTCTCAGGTACATAGACAGATTGGGATGAAAAAAAGAGTTATTATGGAAGTACAAAAAACAGCATTATATAATTATCATAAAAACTTAGGGGCAAAGTTTGTCCCGTTTGCTGGTTACGAGATGCCAATTCAATATAAAGAGGGAATTGTCAAAGAACATATTTCAACTAGATCTCACGCAGGATTTTTTGATGTATCTCATATGGGTCAATTTTTTTTAGAAGGTGACGAGACATTAATAGAAGCACTTGAGAAAATTATCCCTGCAGATCTAAAAAATTTGAAGATTAATCATTCTAAATACTCTTTCTTATTGAATGAAAATGGTGGAATAATTGATGACTTAATTATTACCAGAACAGAAAAAGGCTTTTGTATAATTCTAAATGCAGCTTGCAAAGAAAACGATATAAAACAAATTTCTCAATTTTTAACAAAAAACCATAAACATCTTTTAAATAACAATTTATCCTTAATAGCATTACAAGGTCCTAAATCTGTAGAAATTTTAGAAAAATTAATACCTGGTGTTGCTAATTTAAAATTTATGACTGGAAATAATTTTGATTATGAAGGTGAAAAGCTTTATGTAACGAGATCTGGATATACAGGTGAAGACGGTTTTGAAATTTCTATTTCTAATAAAAAAGTGGAAAAGTTAGTAGACTATTTAATTTCAAATAAAGTTAAACCAATTGGTTTAGGAGCTAGAGATACATTAAGATTAGAAGCTGGCTTATGTTTGTATGGTCATGACTTAAATGAAAAAATAAATCCTGTCGAAGCTAATTTAAAATGGGCAATAGCAAAAAAAAGAAAAGAAGTCGGTGGCTTCAATGGTTGGGAAAAAATAAAAGATTTATTAGTAAACGGAAGTGAAAAAATAAGAGTTGGTATTAAACCAGACGGAAAGGTTATAGCTAGAGAAAATACAAAAATCTTTTCTTCAGATAATAATGAAATAGGATTCGTTACAAGTGGTACTTTTGGCCCGAGTGTGAACGCTCCAGTTGCAATGGGATATGTAAAATCTGAATTTTCTGAACTAGGCACATCTATTCAGCTTGAAGTAAGAGGAAAAAAATATGGGGGTAAAATTTCTGAACTTCCATTTTATAAAAAAAGTTATGTTAAATAAAGGGAAACAAATATGAGCGAAAAAAAATTTTCTAAAAAACACGAATGGGTCTCATTGGATGGAGACGTTGCTACAGTAGGAATAACTAAACATGCAACAGAAATGCTCGGTGATATTGTTTTTGTGGAGGTTCCTGATGCAGGAAAAGCTGTAGAAAAAGAAGGTCAAGCAGCTGTAGTGGAGTCCACTAAAGCTGCGAGTGATGTTTATTCCCCTATTTCTGGAGAAATTACTGAAGGAAATAAAGCTATTGCTGATGACCCCGGTAGCGTTAACTCAGATCCTGAGGGAGCGAGTTGGTTTTTTAAGTTAAAGATAAAGGATAAAGGTGAGTATGACTTGCTTATGTCAAAAGACGAATATGATAAGTTTTGTAAGGAGAACCCAAGTTAAATGATTGACGATAATTCAAAAGAATTTATTAAAAGACACATTGGTCCTTCTGATGAGGATCAATCCAAAATGTTAAAATACGTAGGATATAATTCTTTAGAGGATTTGATGAGCAATACTGTGCCAGAAAAAATCTTATTAAAAGATGATCTTAAAATTGATCAGCCAATGTCAGAAAACGACGCTTTAAAGAAATTAAAATCTATATCTAAAAAAAATAAAATCTTTAAAAATTTTATTGGAATGGGATACTATAATTCTATTACACCTAATGTAATTCTTAGAAATATTTTAGAAAATCCGGGATGGTACACGTCTTATACACCTTATCAGCCTGAAGTGGCGCAAGGTCGTCTTGAAATGCTTTTAAATTTTCAACAGTCAATAATTGACCTGACGGGCATGGATATAGCTAATGCCTCTTTATTAGATGAGGCAACAGCTACTGCAGAAGCAGTAGGTTTAAGCCAGAGATTGGATAAGACTAATTCAAAAAAAATATTTATCTCAAGCAATTGCAATCCCCAAACAATTGATCTCATAAAAACAAGAACAAATCCTTTTGGTTTAGAATTGGTCATTGGTGATGAAAAAGAAGAACTTACGAAAATTAACGAAGATATTATTTGTGGAGTTTTATCATATCCCGGAACTTTAGGCGAGATAAACGATCCTAGTGAAAGCATTAGTCAAATACACAAAAAAAATGGAAAAGCTATTTTGGTTTGTGATCTTATGGCTTTAGCTAGATTAAAAACTCCAGCTGAACTTGGAGCTGACATTGCTGTTGGTAGCGCTCAAAGATTTGGTATCCCGATGGGATATGGTGGACCTCATGCAGCATTTTTTGCTACTAAAGAAGAATTCAAAAGATCAATGCCGGGGAGAATTATAGGCGTTTCAAAAGATAGACACGGAAAAAAAGCTTACAGGCTTTCTTTACAAACTAGGGAGCAACACATTAGAAGAGACAAGGCAACAAGCAATATTTGTACTGCTCAAGCATTATTAGCTATCATTTCTGCTGCCTTTGCAATTTATCATGGACCTGAAGGAATACTTAAAATAGCGAATAGAATTTCTAAATTAGCTAAAGTTTTTGCTGATAACATTAAAACAGGTGGTTACAAGATTTTAACAGATCATTTCTTCGATACTGTTACAATTAAGACTAATGAAAAAACAAACTCTATTTATGAATCAGCATTAAAAGAGGGTGTAAACTTGAGAAAAGTTGATCAAGAACATTTATCAGTCGCTTTTGATGAAGCTAAGAAACTTGATGATGTTAATTTATTGTTAAAGATATTTGGAATTTCTAAAATAATTAAACAAGACGTAAAGGTTGAACTAGATAATCTTCCAAAAAATCTCTTGAGAACTTCAAAATTCTTAACTCATCCGGTTTTTAACAAATACCATTCTGAAACTGAGATGCTAAGATATCTTAAGAAACTAGAAGATTGTGATATTGCGCTTAATAGGTCAATGATTGCTTTAGGATCTTGTACAATGAAGCTCAATGCAACAGCAGAATTAATTCCTATTACCTGGAAAGAGTTTTCACTTCCACATCCTTTTGTTCCAACAAATCAAATGGAAGGTTATAAGACTCTTTTTAATGATCTAATAAATGATCTGAAAGAAATTACTGGATATGATGCAGTCTCTTTACAGCCTAACTCTGGAGCTCAAGGAGAGTATGCAGGTCTAATGACTATAAGAAAATTCCATAAGAATAATAAACAAGAAAATCGTAACGTTTGTCTAATTCCGGATTCAGCTCATGGAACTAACCCAGCAAGTGCTCAAATGTGTGGGATGAAAGTGGTTGTAGTCAATTGTGATGACGATGGAAACGTCGATATAGATGATCTTAAAAATAAAGCTGATAAACACTCAAAAGATTTAGCTGCTTTAATGGTAACTTATCCTTCTACTCATGGAGTATTCGAAGAAAAAATCATAGATATTTGTGAAGTTATTCATAAGCACGGTGGACAAGTTTATATGGATGGAGCTAATTTAAACGCACTTGTAGGTGTTGCAAAACCAGGTAAATTTGGACCGGATGTTTGTCATATTAATTTACACAAAACATTTTGTATACCTCACGGTGGAGGCGGACCAGGGATGGGCCCAATCGCTTGTGCTAAACACTTAGCTGATTTTTTACCAACACACGAAATTATTAAAGAAGCTGGCCCTAAAAATGGAATGGGAGCTGTATCAGCTGCTCCTTGGGGTAGCTCAAGTATACTTCCAATATCTTGGATGTATATAAAAATGATGGGTGCTGAAGGATTGAAAAAAGCTTCACAAGTTTCAATTCTTAATGCAAATTACATTTCAAAAAAATTATCCAAAGATTACAAAGTTCTTTACACTGGTAAAAATGGAAATGTTGCGCATGAATGCATAATTGATATCCGACCAATTAAAGCAAGTTCAGGTATCTCTGAGGAGGATTTAGCAAAGAGACTAATTGACTTTGGATACCATGCTCCAACTATGTCATGGCCAGTTGCTGGTACAATCATGATAGAGCCAACTGAAAGTGAGAATTTAGAGGAGATTGATAAATTTTGTAATGCGCTTATAAAAATTAAAAAAGAGATAAATTTAGTAGAGTCATCAAAATTTGACAAAATAGACAACCCGTTGAAAAATGCACCTCATACTTATGTCGAATTAGCTTCTAGTGAGTGGAAGCATGCTTACACAAGGGAAGAAGCAGCTTTTCCAACTGAGTATGTAAAAAATAATAAATATTGGGCACCAGTTGCTAGAGTAGATAACGTTTTTGGAGATAGAAATTTAGTATGTTCATGTCCTTCAATGGATGAATATAAAGATGAAGCTGCTTAAACTTTTTTAATGAAAATTGCTGTTATCGGCTCAGGTATCTCAGGATTATCTTCCGCATATTTTCTATCAAAAAAATATAAAGTTGATCTATACGAAAAAGATGATCACTTTGGAGGTCATTCTTTCACCTATGAGATTAAAGAAGATGATAAGATTATTCCTGTAGATCTAGGCTTTATTGTTTTTAATGAGGTTACTTATCCAAATTTGGTAAATTTTTTTAATGAATTAAAAGTTCCTTATGAAAAAAGCGACATGTCATTCTCTGTATCAATTAAGAATACAAATGTTGAATATAGCGGAAGTGGTTTAGGAGGTATTTTTGCCAATAAGTTAAATTTTTTAAACTTTAAATTTTTATATATGATCAAAGAGATAATTTCATTTTATAAAACTGCTCCAAAATTACTTGAAAGTGAAATTAAAGAGGAAACTCTAGGAAATTTTCTTGAAAAAAAAAAGTTATCAAAATACTTCATTGAGTATCACTTAATTCCCATGGTTGCTGCTATCTGGTCAATGCCATTTAATAAAGCAAAGGAAATGCCATTAAAATTTTTTTTAAATTTTTTTACTAATCATGGTTTATTTAAATTCAAAAATAGGCCGCAATGGTACACAGTTTCAAATAGAAGTAGAGCCTATGTAAAAAAAGTAACAGATAAAATTAGTGGAGAAATTTTTAAAAATTATAAAGTGGATAAGTTAATTAGAAGCGATGATAATATCAGGATAAATATTGGTAACGAATATGTTGACTATGATCAAGTAGTACTAGCTTCCCATGCAGATCAAAGTTTAAGAATTATAGAAAAACCAACAGAACAAGAAAAAAATATATTAGAAAAATTTAATTACGTAAATAATGAGGCTTATTTACATACTGATAAGAGATTAATGCCTTACAAAAAAAGGGCCTGGTCTAGTTGGAATTCTGTTTCAGATGGAGAGAAGACATGCATTACTTATTGGTTAAATAAACTACAAAACTTAGATACATCTAAAGACTATTTTTTAACTTTAAACCCAATTTGTAAAATTAACGAAAATTCTATTATAAAAAAAGTTAATTTTACCCACCCATATTTAAATTCAAATAATACCGCGCTTCAAAAAGATCTAAGATTAATACAAGGAAAAAAAAGAACTTGGTTTTGTGGAAGTTATTTTGGTTACGGATTTCATGAAGATGGATTAAAATCTTCTATAGATTTGATAAATAACTTTAAAATTTGATGAACTCGTGTATTTACAATGGTGAAGTAACTCATACAAGATTTAAACCTGTAAGGCATTTTTTAAAATATAAAACCTTTTCGTTATTGGTTGATTTAGATGAGATTAAGGAACTGGACAGATCAATTAGTATTTTCTCGTATAATAAGTTTAATATTTTTAGCTTTTACGATAAAGATCATGGTGAACGTGATGGAAGCGACTTAAAAGAATGGGTTCTAAAAAATACTAGTAAGCTAAATATAAAAGGTGCTATTAATAGGGTTAAAATACTTTGTTATCCAAGAATTTTTGGATATGTGTTTAATCCTTTAAGTATTTTTTATTGTTACCAGGACAATAAATTAAAAGCGATTTTTTATGAGGTAAAAAATACTTTTAATGAGCAGCATACTTATATTTTCAAGATTAAAGACAACATGGATATAGCACAGAAATGTAAAAAAAAGTTTTACGTATCACCATTTATGGATATGGAAACTTACTATAATTTTAAATTACTTAATCCCAATGATAAACTTTCAGTTTTTATCAAACAAACAGACTCGGTAGGAACTATTTTAACAGCTACCCAAACTGGAGAGAGAAAAGAATTTAGCTTCACACAACTTATAGTTAATTTTTTAAAATATCCTTTAATGACTTTTAAAATTATTGGCTCGATACATTTTGAAGCATTACTTTTGTGGAAAAAAGGAGCAATATATAGAAAAAGAGATGTTAAATTAAGAAATAATCTAAGTTACGAGGAATATTAATGAGTCTAATTAAAATTTCTGAAAAATTTGTCCTAAACAAATTAAAAAAGGTTTCACAAGGAAATCTTAAACTTATCAATTATGACGGAAAAGTTTTTCACTTTGGCGATTTAGAAAGCAAGCTATCCACAGATATCAAAATTAATAATCCTAATTTTTACTTGAATGTTGTTCTTGGTGGAAGCTCAGCTTTAGGAGAAGCTCATATGAAAAAAGATTTTTATACCTCAAATTTAACAAATTTAATTGAACTTACAGCAAGAAACATCAATACTGTCTATTCTTTTTCAGGAAGTTTAAAACTACAAAAAATTAAAAATTTTCTTAAAAAAATATTTGCATCAAATACAAAATCTAAAAGTAGAAAATATATTTCAAAACATTATGATTTAGGGAACGAATTTTTTTCATTGTGGCTTGATAAATCTCTTACTTACTCTAGTGCAATTTATAAAAACGAAAAAGATGATTTAGAAATTGCTCAAAGAAATAAGTTTCAAGAGCTCATAAATTTGATGAATATAAAAGATGGAAACAAGGTTTTAGAGATAGGATGTGGTTGGGGTGGATTTGCTGAATTCTTGGCAAAAAATCATGATGTAAGTGTAGATTGTATTACAATTTCAAAAAATCAATACGAATTTACAAAAAAAAGGATATTTGACTCAGGGTTAAACAATAAAGTTAATGTTAAGTTTTTAGATTACAGAGATCTGAAGGAAAAATACGATCATGTCGCTTCAATTGAAATGATAGAGGCTGTCGGTGAAAAATATATGGACCAATTTTTTGGCACTATTAAAAAAGTTTTAAACAATAATGGTACCGCTGCTATTCAAGGTATTGTTATTAAAGATGAATTGTTTGAAAGATATCGTGGAAATGAGGATTTTATTCAAAAATATATATTTCCTGGTGGATTTTTACCCTCAATTAAATTTATGGAAAATCTAATTAAAAAAAACGACTTAAACTTAGAGAAAATTAATACTTACTCTGAAGATTATGCGAGAACTTTAGCTAATTGGAGGGAAAATTTTTTAGGTGTTTGGGAAAAAATTAGCCCACTTGGTTTTGATGATTGCTTTAAGCGTATGTGGGAATTTTACCTTTCTTATTGCGAGGGTGGCTTTAAGTCAAAAAACATTAACTTGATTCAATTCTCTATGTCTAATAGATATTTCTCATGAAAAAATTTATAGGACTATTTTTACTAATTTTAACAACAGGATGTGCAAATAAAATGAAACCAACTGATTTTAAAGATCAAAAACCAAGACTAGTTATCGAAAATTATTTATCAGGTAATGTTAAAGCCTGGGGAGTATTACAAAATAGATCTGGAAAAGTTACAAGACAATTTAAAGCTGATTTAAACGGGAAGTGGGATGGTTCTCAATTAATTCTAGACGAAGTATTTGATTGGAACGACGGAGAAAGACAAACTCGTCAATGGACTATTAAAAAAATAGATGAGCATAATTACGAAGGTACAGCCTCAGATGTTGTTGGAACTGCAAAAGGTTATTCATACGGTCCAGCTTTTAAATTTGAGTACGTATTACTTGTCCCAGTTAAAGGAAAAAATATTAAAATTACTTTTGATGATTGGATTTTCATGCAAGATGAGCGTGTGGCAATAAATAGAGCGACGATGACTAAATTTGGTATTAAAGTTGCAGAATTGACTGTAATGTTTGTAAAAAACTAATATGTTTCAACTTCCTAAATTAGATTATAATAATTCAGCTCTGTCTCCAATCATGTCAGAGCAAACTTTGGATTTACATTATGGTAAACATCATCAAACATATATTACAAACTTAAATAATTTTATAAAAGGTTCTGATTATGAAAAATTGTCATTAGAAGAAGTAATAAAAAAATCATCTAATGAAAAAAAAGTGGGTATATTTAACAATGCTAGCCAACATTGGAATCATAATTTATTCTGGAAGTGCATGAAACCTAACGGTGGAGGAAAAGTTCCATCTAGAATTGAGGATAAGATTAAACAAGATTTTGGAAGTTTTGAAAAATTTAGAGAAGAATTTATCAATGCTGGAATTACTCAGTTTGGATCTGGATGGTGTTGGTTATCTCTGAAAGAAGATAAGCTTATCGTTACAAAAACACCTAATGCCGAAAATCCAATTATTCATAACATGAAACCCATATTAGGCTGCGATGTATGGGAACATTCTTATTATTTAGATTACAGAAATAAAAGACCAGCTTATCTAGAAAATTTCTTTGATAAACTAATTAATTGGGAATTTGTTGAGTCTCTTCTTTAGTTATCTCTTTACAAGTTTATCTACTAAAAATAAGTAAATTTTGTAAGGCAAAATCCTCAAAAATTTTAAAAATAATGTTAATCCTTTCGGAAAATGGATTTCAAAAGATTTATTTTTAACTAAACCAATAAAAATTTTTTCTGCTGCGTATTCTGGTGTTTTTAAAAATGGCATTGGGAACTCATTCTTATCAGTCAGAGGTGTTTTAATAAATCCAGGTGAAACAATTGAAACTCTCACTCCAAATTTTTTAAAATCAAAATAAATACTTTCACTGAAATTGGTTAAAGCTGCTTTTGAGGGACCGTAGCCACTTGAATTAGGTAGTCCTCTATATCCTGCTATAGAGGAAACAATCGAAATATGACCAGATTTTTTTTTTTTAAAAAAATCTTCTACAGCTTTTACACAATCAATCACACCTAAAAAATTTACATTCATAACATTTTTTATTTTATCAGGATCTATATTTTGCTCATCTTTTGGCTCATATGTTCCGCTTGAAAATAAGCATATATCTAAGTCACCAAATTCATTTAAAATATTTTTGAATACATTGTTTATTTGATCACGATTAGTTACATCTAAAG
This sequence comes from uncultured Pelagibacteraceae bacterium, assembly GCA_902535255.1. Taxonomy (GTDB): domain Bacteria; phylum Pseudomonadota; class Alphaproteobacteria; order Pelagibacterales; family Pelagibacteraceae; genus Pelagilacustribacter. The sequence continues at coordinate 121,197 of CACASQ010000001.1, read as the reverse complement.
GAAAAGATGTTATATTTTGATTACCAGCCAATTCATCCAATAATTCTTTTCTTCTAGCTGAAATAGCAACTCTCCAACCCTCTTTTGCAAACTTTTCAGCTACAGCTTTTCCTATTCCACTAGAGGCACCTGTTATCCAAATTTTTTTCTGATTTTCTGACATGAATTAGTTATATCTTATATTATGACAAAGAATAAATATTTATCTTTAGCCATAATAATACTTATTACCTTTTTAGCCCCTGCTGTTGGAGGATATGCTACATCAGCGTTTAAAGAGCCTTGGTACTCACAATTAATACTACCAAGCTTTAACCCTCCTAGTTGGGTGTTCGCACCAGTGTGGTCTACTTTATATTTAATGATGTCTTTAGCAATTTGGAAAATATGGACAAAAACATTTGATAGCAAAATTTTAAAAATATACTTAATTCATATTTTTTTTAATAGCACATGGACAATAGTTTTTTTTGGATTTCATCAGATTGGTTTAGCTCTGTTAAATCTAATAATAATCTTAATTTTTATAATAATACTAATGAGAGAGTATTTTGCTAAAGACAGAATTAGTTTTATTTTAATGATTCCTTACTTATCTTGGTCAGGTTATGCCTTGGTTTTAAATAGCGCAATATTTTTTTTAAATTAAAACCATTTTTTTGGATAAGATCTTTTAAAAATAAATCTATTCATTACGATAGCTAAAAAGATAATCACAATACTTCCAACTAACACAGGAAAAATTATGTAATTAAGCGAAACATCAGCGAACAAAGCTATCAGAGGGTTTGCTGCCGCTGGTGGATGAATTATTTTAAGATACATCATCAAAGTAACAGTTACTCCAACTGCTAACCCAAGAGTAACGAATGATATGCCGAAAAATTTATTAAACACTATTCCCACTATTATCCCTAACAAGTGGCCAAAAAAAATATTTGATGGTTGAGCAAATTCACTTTCATAAAAAATTAAAACTATCAGAGTTGTAGAGCCAAAAGAGAACATTAACCAAAATCCTGTGGATGTCTCAAAGCTCAAAAATGATAATACTCCTATTATAATTGAGGCAGCAATTCCAGCTAATAAAGGCTCAAATTTTTTTGTTATTTTCATATATATTTTTTTTAAAATTAAGCTATATACACATAATGGATTATAACAAGTCATTCAACTTTCTTAAAAATTTACCACCTAAGTTGAACTCATTTTATAAAATTAAATCTAAATCCGGCTTAGTTGTAGGTAATAAATCGAAGTTAAAAAAAGATTTTGACCCAGTAACTAATTTTGATAGAGCGTTTGAAAAATATATTCGATCGCTTATTAATAAAAAGTTTCCAAAAGACTCCATCATCGGAGAGGAATTTCAAGATAAATTTTCATCAAATGATTACAAATGGTCTATTGATCCAATAGATGGCACAAGAGCTTTTGTAATTGGAGCACCTACATGGTCAAATTTAATAAGTTTATCGTTTGAAGAAAAATCTTTGTTAGGCTTAGCAAATTTTCCAGAACTGGATAAATATTATATAAATGATAAAAAAAAATCTTATTGTTATAAGAATAAAAAAAAATTTATTTTGAAATCATCTAAAAATAGTAATTTAAATACAGTTAAGATAATTGGTAATTTTCATGGAACATTAAGTTATGAAAAACAACGTAAAGTTATTAAAAAATTTGGTTGGTCATTTAGATTAGCTGGATTTGATGCCCTTAATTATTGTTTATTAGCTGAAGGCAGAGTAGACGCTGTAATCGAGGCAAATTTAAAACCTTATGATATACTTCCTTTAATACCAATAATAAAAAACTCTGGAGCAATAATCACAAATTGGAAGAATGAACCAGCAGAAAATGGTGGAAATATTCTAGCAACATCTAATAAAATTTTGCATAATAAGATTTTAAATTTATTAAAGCCGTTTACCAAAAAATAGAATGATAAATATATTTTTAAATAGAATATTTAGAGCTATCAAAATCGATATAGATTTATTTGAGGAAGTAGAAAAAGATAAAAAAGCAACTTTTCAAGCTGGTGCGGTTGTTGTTTTGTCTAGTTTGGCAGCTGGCGTAGGATCAATTCATTTAGGAGCATCAAATTTTTTAATTGCTCCAGCTTTATCTTTACTAAGTTGGTATGTTTGGGCTTACATAATTTATTTTGTTGGTGTGAAATTATTTGGAGATAATAAAACTAAGAGTGATCATGGAGAGCTTTTGAGAACGATTGGATTTTCAAGCGCGCCGGGACTAATTAGGGTTTTTGGTGTAACTCCAGAACTAATGACAGTGACGTTTGTTGGCTCAGCTTTTTGGATGTTAGCGTGTATGGTGGTAGCAGTTAAATCTGCCTTAGACTACGATAGTTTATGGAAAGCTTTTGGCGTAGTAGTTGTTTCCTGGTTAGTTCAAGCTTTTTTCTTATTTTTAATACTAATTTTATTTAAAGGAATTTAAAGAGGAAATATTCTTTTAGAAAGATTACAGCTATTACAAATTTTATAGCTATACATTATCAAATTTTGCTTAACAGTTTCATCCTCATTTTTGCATTCTTCGCAAATATTATCAATTTTTTTATTATCGTTATCTATGACAATTTGATCATCGTCTTTCATACGTATTAATATATCATCAAATTATGAATAAATGTTTTATTATTATTTCAATTTTTATAATGAGTTCTTTTGCAAACGCTCAAGAACTGAAAAAAGCATATTTTGCTGGCGGATGCTTCTGGTGCATGGAAGAGTCATTTGATCAAATTCATGGAGTTACTTCTACAATTTCAGGTTATTCTGGGGGTCATTTAAAGAACCCAACTTACCAAGATGTTATTTATAAAGATACCGGTCATGTAGAGGCTATTGAAATAACATACGACGCAAAACTAATAAATTTTGAAAAACTTTTAGAAATTTATTGGAAAAATATTGATCCTTTTGACTCTGCAGGACAATTTTGCGATAAAGGAAAAAGCTATCGATCTGTGATTTTTTTTCAAACACAACCAGAAAAAGAATTTATTGATAAATCTTTCAAAAAATTAGAAAAATTATTTAATAATAAAATAGTAACTTTAGTTTGGAAATTCAATAAATTTTATCCTGCTGAAGATTATCACCAAGATTATTATGAAAAAAACTTTATTAGATACCTCATGTATAAAAAGGGGTGTAAAAGAGAGGAGACCTTAAAAAAAATATGGAATTGAAAAAAGCATTTTTAATAATTTTTTTTGTTGGATTTATAAGCTCTGCTCATGCGGAGATGATAAAACCTGCGGAAAATTTATCCGCTTACGATGTAATAAAAATTCAATTAAACGCTCTTAAGAATAATGATGATAAAGATAACGGGATAAAGCAAACTTGGCTATTTGCTCATCCAGATAATAAAAAAATGACCGGACCTTATGATCGATTTAGAATAATGCTTTATGATGTACATTACAGAATTCTTTTAAACCACTTTTCTCACAAAATAAATTTAATCATGAATACCGATAACAAATTTGTTTATGGAGTAAAAGTTTTGAGTGATGAGAAAAAACAATTCTATTATTTGTGGCATGTTAAAAGGGGGAATGACAAAAATTGTAAAAGTTGTTGGTTTACCTCTGGTGTCTCAATGCCAACAGACCAAGGTAATTCAATTTGAGACGACCTCCGTTTGCAATACGATATCTAATTATCGGTGCAATATTAGTTGTGCCGCCAATACTAAGCACTCACTATGGATCAATATATTTAGGTAAGCATAATGGAGTACTTTTAGGTTTTTGCGTCGGAATTGTTTGCGTATCTTTTGCATGCTGGAAGCTTTTTATCGATGGGTGGAGGGATGACGAAGACTGATGAAATTCGAAATCTCAAGGAATGGAGCTTTAAAACAGCTCGATTCTTTTATAAACAGTGAATTAGCAAATTATAGTTTTAAAAGAAATTTTGATTTAGGACCAAAAGACAAATCAAATGTATCTTGCTTATCACCTTACATCTCTCACAGATTAATAACTGAGTATGAAGTAGCAAAAATAGTTTTAGCAAAGTTTCCATATCAAAAAGTTGATAAATATATACAAGAAATATTTTGGAGAGTTTATTGGAAAGGTTGGTTAGAACTTAGACCTCAAGTTTGGACTGACTTTATAGAGGATTTAAAAGGATTAAAGGAAGATGACAATTATAAAAAAGCAATCAATGGTGAAACTCAAATTGAATGTTTTAATGATTGGGTAAAAGAGCTTAAAGAAAATAATTATTTACATAATCATACAAGAATGTGGTTTGCTAGTATTTGGATATTTACTTTAAATTTACCTTGGCAGAAAGGAGCAGAATTTTTTATGAAACATTTATTTGATGGCGATGCTGCTTCTAATACACTGAGTTGGAGATGGGTTGCTGGACTTCAAACTAAAGGAAAGCACTACGTTGCTCAATCATGGAACATAAGCAAGTTTACTAATAATAAATACAAGAATGTTAAATTAAATGAGAATGCTTTACCTATAACAGATAAAAGAGAATATAAATTAAATCCACTTAATTTTATTACAGAAGACAATTCAAACGAAAATTTACTAGTTTTTGAGAACGAATTAAATTTAGAAAATAAAAATTTAAAAAAATATAAAAATATTTACTTAGTTTTATTGAGTAATGATGTTCGAAGAATAAAGCTTGGACAAAAGGTGCTAGACTATAAATCAGAAATAATTAATGACCAAAAAAAAAGATTTGAAGATTTACAAATCATAGATGAGGTAAAATTTCAAACTCTTGCAGATGAAATTAACTCATTTGATATTGTTCATCCAAGCATTGGAGAGAATTTTTCTTTTTTAAATTCTATAAGAAAAAAGCGAAATTTAGAATTAAACTTCTTTTTGAGTGAGAAAGATAAATTTTCTTGGCAGTTTTCTAACAAAGGATTTTTTAATTTTAAAAACAATATTCCTAAAATTTTGACTAATTTTAATTTACAATAATTTACTTAGAGGAACACCTCTTTGAACAATATTTTACTTTGTCCCAACTAAGCCTCCATTTTTTTCTCCAAGTAAAAGGTTTATTACAAACTGGACAAGTTTTTTTGGGCAAATTAGCTTTTTTCATTTTTCAGAAGGTGTTTATTTTTAATAAATAGAAAATAAGCTGCGATTTCATAGAAAATATTTAGTATTAGAAACATGGGCTTATTTTTAAATATTTTATATAAAAAATTATATTTAGGAACATTTTTCCAAATAATTAAAAAAGACTCTGCTCCATCAATTACTCTACCATCTTGTATAATATGCATTCTTCTTAAAAGTTCTTTATATGATTTTGAGGTAACTTTCTGAGCTTCCTCATTATTAGTTACATCTATCCATTCTATGCTGTTATTACTATGTTTTTTGTAATGATTGATTTCGGCCCTACAAATATTACATGAATTGTTAAAAAAAACTTTAACCATAAGTGTTTTCTTTAATAAAATTATTAGCTGCTTTAAAAATTCTTGTTTTTCTCTCTTTATTCATTTTTTCAGAAACTCTAACCATCATTGCAAGACGTGGATTTTTTAAGAAGAATTTCTTATGTCTATCTATAAATTTCCAATATAATCCGTCCATCACATCACACCAAGGACCTTTTTTAAAATGCATCATCTTAAGAAAATAACTAGAGCCGCAAATATAAGGTTTAGTTGCAAATATTCCGCCGTCACTAAATAATCCCATTCCATAAACATTTGGTGCCATTACCCAGTCAGATGAGTCTACAAACATTTCCATAAACCATTTGTAAACTTGTTTAGGATTTATCTCACAAAGATTCATTATGTTAGCCAATATCATTAATCTTTCTATGTGATGTGACCAGCCATAGTTTTTAGCATTATTGATCGCATGATCTAACGGATCTAAACCAGTATTTCCGTCATACCAAGATTTTTTCATTTTTCTTTTATGATTAAAAAAATTAGTGTTATCTAATCGTTGATCATAGTTTTGATAAATTCCTCTCATAAACTCTCTCCAACCTATAATCTGTCTGATATAACCTTCTAAGGAATTCATAGGTATTTTATTTTCAATTTTTCTTAACTTCTCTATTATCTCTTCTGGGGCTATTAAACCTAAGTTTATAAGTGGACTTAAAGCGCTATGAAAAACAGTATTTGATTTATCTGTTACTGCATCCTCATAATCCCCAAAAAGCTTTATTCTCTCTCTCAAAAACTCATCAAGCCACTTACTTGCGTCTTTTCGTGTTGTTGGAAACCAAAATTTATCAGTATCTCCTGGATGATCTTTAAAATTAGAATTTATAAATTTTTTAAGAGTAATAGTTTCCTTTGTTTCTTTTACCTTGGAAATTACAGGAACTTTAATAGTGTTCGGAAGTTTTTTTCTATTTTCTTCATCAAAGCTCCATTTATTGCCTTTTGGAGTACCATTTTTATTCATTAATAAATTCATCTTAGTTCTTACAATCTTGTAGAAATTAGCCATGAACGGACGTTTATTTTTTGAAAGATAATCCTTAAATTCATGCCTCTCCATTAAAAACATTGGAGACTTTACTTGATTAATTTTAAGTGAATTTTTTTTTCCTAAATTTAAAATTCTTTTTTCAAAAAATTTATCTTCAATTTCAAAAAAAGTAATTTCTTTTATTTTTTTTTCTTTAATAGTCTGTTCTAACTTTTTTTCGTAGGGTAATTTAAAATCTTTCTTAACATCTTTATATATTAAATTAAAATTTTTTGATTTTAATTCATCTTTAAAAGATCTCATCGACGACAAAAATAATAGTATTTTTAATTTATGATGTTTTTCAAATGTACATAACCCATAGTCTTCTGCCATGAAAAAAGTATGGTCTTTATAATCAGAGAGATATTTTGGGTTAAAAAGTTGATTTCCTAAAATTATAAAAAGCTTCATAAGTAATAAAATACATATTTTATTTAGATATTACACGCGTCATTATTTGCATGTAAATAACCTTTAATAATGTTATTTTTAATTATGAAAAAAGTAATTTTAGGAGCAACTGGTTCTATTGGATCCTCTTTGGCAAAAAAATTAGCTGACAGTGGTGAAAAGGTGCACCTGGTTGGTAGAGATGAGTCTAGTGTATCGGAATTAGCAAAAAATTTGAGTTCTTCATATACAGTTTGTGATGTTTTAGAGGAGAATTTTTCTGAAAAAATACTGAATGATTTAAAAGATGAGCCAATTAATGGGCTAGCTTTTTGTGTTGGATCAATAGATTTAAAACCATTAAAGTTGACAAAAAAAAGTGACTTTATGCAATCATTCAATTTAAATCTTATTTCTGCGACAGAGGTAATTAAAACCTTAGCAGATAACTTAAAAAAAAATAAAGGTTCAATTGTTTTATTTTCAACGGTAGCCGTTAAACAAGGCTTTCCAAACCATGCAATAGTTTCATCGGCAAAAGGCGCTATAGAGGGTCTGACTTTAGCTTTAGCAGCTGAGTTTGCTCCTAATGTGAGAGTTAATTGCATTGCACCAAGTTTGACGAATTCTAAAATTTCAAATTTTTTACTTAAAAATGAAAAAGTAGCCGAAGGAATTGCTAAAATGCACCCAATGAAAAGGATAGGTGAAGGAGGAGACTCTGCATCATTAGCTAAATTTCTTCTAACCAATGATAGTTCATGGATTACTGGTCAGATATTAGGAGTAGACGGAGGAAGATCATCTGTCGCATAACAATTTTAAGTTTAAGGGTTAAATTGACCATATGAAATTTATTTATAGTTTTTTAATCTTAACAGTACTTAGCTCTAATCTCTTTGCTGCTGGTGGCGAAAGTAGCGGTACCAGTGGTGGCGGTGAAGATGTTTCAAAATCTAATTATAAGCAAGCCGTTAGTTTAATTAAAAGAGCTGGTAAATTAGAGAAAAAAGATAAAATTGACAAAGCAAAAAAACTTTATTCTCAAGCTTTTCAGAAGTTAGAAAAAGCTCATAAGTCAGATAAAAAAAACCCAGATATTTTAAATTATATGGGCTTTACGACCAGAAAAGTTGGAAATTTTGAACAAGCTGAAAAATATTATCTGAAGGGATTAAACATCAAGCCTAATCATAATGGAATTAATGAGTATCTAGGTGAACTTTATGTTCAAACAAATAGAATAAATAAAGCTAACGAAAGACTAGAAGTTCTCAAAGGTTGTAATTGTGAAGAGTACAACGAGCTAGAACTAATTATTAAAACTAAGGGATCAAAAGTTTATTAAGATAAGTCTACCGCAAATTTTTTTAATTTCTCGATAGGTATCAGTTCAAGCGTTTTAATATTAGTTTTCTTTAAAAAAACTGAACAAGCAGCATTCTCTTCAATAGCCCTTGCGTACCAAGTAGCACAAACACACCAACAATCACCATCTTTTAAACCAGGAAAACCAAATTCAGGATGAGGTGTGATTAAATCATTGCCAACCTTTTTTGACCAAAGCAAAAATTTATCTGTTACTTTCGCACAAACTGTGTGAATTCCTCTATCGTTTTTATCTGTATTGCAACATCCATCCCTAAACCAACCTGTTATCGGATCATGAGAACATGGTTCTAATGGCTCTCCAAAAACATTTTTTTGAATTTCATCACTCATCTTGAAAAAACATTTGCAATTTTTTTATCTATTTCTAAATTAAATGAGAAAGATCTTCTTTCTCCCCTTGATTTAAATGGATAAGCTGTATGCATTAAATAATGTGGGAAAAGAATTACATCTCCTTCTTTTGGTTGATGATTATAAATACTATCACTTAAAAACATCTTATTTCCGTTTATAAAATCGATTGTGCCATCGATTTTTGATTTTTTATGGTTCTTTGAAACAAATTTTGGTATCTTTAAGTAACCCACACCAGATATGTGTCCATCGTGGTAGTGTATAGGATTATATTCATTATTAAATTGCCTTACTATCCAAAAATTTTTAATTGAAATTTTTTTTACTTTTTTTCCAATAGTTTGATAAATATATTTTTTTACTTCTTTTAATATTACTTTTTCTAAATTTTTTTTTACAAAAGCCTTTGGTAACTGGAATTCCTGTTTTACCTGTCCGACCAACTTTTTTGAGTAATCTAGTTTTTTTAATAAAATTTTTTTATTTAAAATTTGATCTACTTCATTATTTATTTTTTTAATTAATTTATTTGAAAATTTTAATTTTGCTATTTTTGGACCAAAAGGGCTAATTACTTTCATAGTTAAAGTTTTGTTGGATTTGGTTGATCTTTATAAACTTTTTCAGGATCAAATTTTTTTTCTTTTTCTTTAAATTCTAATTTGATTTCTTCAGCATTTTCAATTTTTCCTAAAGATATTGATCTATAAAAGCATGATTTATATCCTACGTGGCAGCTTGCTCCGTTTCCTATATCTACTGACATCCACAATGAGTCCTGATCATCATCTATTCTTAAATCAATAACTTTTTGAACAAAACCACTTGTCTTCCCTTTGTGCCAAATATCTTTTCTAGATCTACTCCAATAATGAGCCTCTTTGGTTTCAATTGTTTTTTTTAGAGCTTCATCATTCATGTAACCATGCATTAAAAGCTCTCCAGAACTACTGTCAGAAGTGGTTACTGGAATAAGTCCATCTTTATCAAATTTAGGAGATAGAAATTTTCCTTCCTCTACCTCAAATACGCTTTCTCTTTTTTTAAACATGAGCGTAAAATAATGAAAAAAAGACAAAATAGCAATTTGCAAAAATCAAATATGTCCTATAAAACCTTCGAGCAATGAAATTAGTTAAAGACATCGATAAAAATTCTTCTAAAAAGTCTGAAGTTTCTGACAAGCAGGCTGAAGAAGCCTTTAGAACAGTTTTAAAATGGATCGGGGAAGATCCAAATAGAGAGGGTTTAATTGAGACACCTAGAAGAGTTATTAAAGCCTTTAAAGAATATTTTAAAGGGTATCATCAAGACGCTCACGCAGATTTATCTAAAACTTTTGGCGACGTTGAGGGTTATGATGATATGGTTGTAGAAAAAAATATTACTCTTGAAAGTCATTGTGAACATCATATGGCACCAATTATAGGAGTTGCTCACGTTGCATATATACCAAACAAAAAAGTTGTAGGATTAAGTAAATTAGCCAGAACAGTAGAAGTCTTCTCAAAAAGACTGCAAACCCAAGAGAGACTTACAATGCAAGTTGCTAAAACTTTAATGAACGCACTTGAAGCAAAAGGTGTTGCGGTAACTGTTGATGCAGCTCACCAATGTATGACAATGAGGGGGATCAAAAAAGAAAAAGCCACTACAGTAACCAACTATTTTTTAGGTTCTTTTAGAGAAGATTTAAGTATACAAAATAGGTACTTAAGATACATTGCAAAATAGATGTCAGAAAAATTTAAAGCTGTAGTAATAGATAATCAAAACGAAAAATTCACAAGAGAAATTAAAGAAATCGATACAAGTCATCTTAAAGATGGAAACGTTTTAGTAAAAATAGATTACTCAAGTTTAAATTTCAAAGATGCGATGATTTTAAAAGACGGTGGGAGAATAGTAAGAAAATTTCCATTTGTTCCAGGAATTGATTTTTCAGGTACTGTAGTTGAAAGTCAAGATGATAAATTTAAAAAAGACGATAAAGTAATTTTAACTGGTTTCAGAGTTGGAGAGGCTTACTTTGGTGGTTTCGCTCAGTATGCAAAAGTTGACGCTAATTTTTTAATTAAAATACCAAAAAGTTTAGATACCCATAAGTCTATGATGCTAGGCACAGCAGGCTTCACGGCTCTTCTATGTTCTTTTGCAGTTAAAGCCAAAGAGGAATTATTGTTAGGTGAAAAAGTAAAAGATGTTTTGGTAACTGGTGCTACAGGAGGAGTTGGAAGTATTGCCATAATGATCTTATCTAAAATGGGATATGATGTTCACGCCGTTACAGGAAAAAAAGATAAAAACGACTATCTAAAAGACCTAGGTGCAAAAAACATTATAGACAGAAAAGAGTTCGAGGGAGAAAGCAAGCTTCTTGAAAAAGGAGTTTGGGACGGAGTCGTTGATACTGTAGGAGGTGCTTCACTTACAAAAATATTAGCTCAAACCAAACCTGGTGGTATTGTGGCGCTTCCAGGAAATGCAGGAGGAATAAAGATAAATACAAATTGTATGCCTTTTGTTATCAGAGGTGTAAAACTATGGGGTATCGACTCTTCAGGATCTTCAATTAAAAGACGTGAGTTTATTTGGAACGAGGCTGCAAAATTAATTGACTTTTCAAAAGTCCAGTTATTTACAAAAGAGCTTTCTTTAACGGAACTTTTAGATGCTTATCCAAAGCTTCTTAAAGGTGAGTTATTTGGAAGAACTATAGTAAATCCAAACAAATAAACTATAATCATTATAAAAATGGATTGGGATAAATTAAAAATTTTTCACACTGTTGCTGAGGCATCGAGTTTTACTAAAGCCTCTACTATTCTAAATTTAAGCCAATCAGCAATTAGCCGCCAAATACAGGGTTTAGAAAGCGATCTAAAAGTTCAGCTATTCGAACGTCACGCGAGGGGATTAGTTCTTACAGAAAATGGCGAATATCTCTTTAAATCAGCTCATGAAATTATTTCAAAGCTAAAAGATGTTGAGTCAAATTTAAGCGGTCAAAAAGATGAGATAAACGGAAAATTAGTTGTTACTACTGTCGTAAGTTTTGGAACAACATGGTTAACTCCTCGAATAAAAGAATTCATGGACCTTCATCCTGATATAGAAATAGAGCTAATTTTTAATGATGTAGAGCTTGATTTAGCCACCCGTCAAGCTGACGTTGCAATTAGGATGAGAAGACCAAAACAATTAAATTTAATTCAAAAAAAATTTGTGGATTTTAATTATCATATTTATGGGTCAAATGAATATTTAGAGAAAAATGGGTATCCAAAAACCTTAAAAGATTTAGATAAACATAAATTTATAACTTATGGTAAGGGAGCTCCATCTCCTGTTTATAATCCCGATTGGGTTTTAAAAATAGGTGCAAAAGATGGAAAAAAAAGAAAATCTGTGATGAAAGTAAACAGTGTTTATGGGCTATTATTAGCTGTTCAGAGTGGAGTTGGTTTAGCCGCGCTTCCAGATTATATTACCCATAATATTAGTGGCATCACTAAAGTTTTACCAAACGAAACAGGGAAGCCAACAGAAACACATTTTGTATATCCAGCATCATTAAAAAATAATGCAAGACTTATAGCTTTTAGAAATTTTTTATTTAGCAAAGTAAACGAATGGAAATTTTAATCTCGTTTATAATACCCTTTATAATACTACTTACAGTTGTAGTATTTATTCATGAATATGGCCACTATTACTATGCTAAGAAGTATGGAGTGGGTGTAACAGATTTTTCTATAGGATTTGGTAAAGAAATATTTGGTTTTAATGACAAATCTGGAACACGATGGAAATTCTGCGCTATTCCTCTTGGCGGATATGTAAAATTTTTTGGCGATAGAAATGTTTTTAGTCAAGCAGAGCAAGAAGAATTATTAAAAAAATATAGTAAAGAAGATCAAGAAAAATTATTTGTAGTGAAACCTTTATATCAAAGATCAATAATAGTAGCGGCTGGACCTTTTGCAAATTTTTTATTAGCAATATTTATTTTTGCATTCATCTACATGTTTGCTGGAAAAGATTTTACTCCTGCCCAAATACAAGAGGTCCAGATAGAAAGTCCTGCAGAGGAGGCAGGTATAAAGTCAGGAGATATTATTAAATCTATTAACGGTAAAGATGTAAATAGTATTATGGAAGTTTCCGCGTTCATAAATTCCTCTTCATCTGAGATAATTGATATCGGCATATTAAGAAATGACAGTGAAATTACATTTTCTGTAAAACCTGAGATAATTAAAGGTGAGGACTCTTTAGGCAATAAAGCAAATAAAAAGATTATCGGTATAAAAATAGCACCTTTAAATGATGAAATTAATAGAGAAAGATTAGGCCCAGCAAACGCTTTGTTTTATGCTTTTAAAGAGACTTGGTTTGTAATTGATGCTTCATGGAATTTTATCATTTCAATGTTTAAAGGCACGGGAGATACCACTCAACTAGGCGGCCCTATAAAAATAGCTAAAATCACTGGTCAAGTTGCAAAACTAGGCTTTATAGCCTTCCTAAGCATTATGGCTTACATATCTATCAGTTTAGGATTTATTAATTTGTTGCCTATTCCTATGTTAGATGGCGGACACTTAATGTTTTATGCTTTTGAAAAGGTTTTAGGCAGACCTTTAACTCAAAGGACCCAGGAGGGATTTTTCCGAATCGGTCTTTTTTTGCTACTTTCTTTAATGTTTTTCACAACATTTAATGATTTAAAAGATTTAGGCTTATTTTAAGCCATTTTTTAACTCAAAAAATTCAGCAAAATCAACACTTTTAAAGCATACAATATATAGTGTTGATATTTACGTGAAACACCAAAAAAATGTTGATTTTATTGGATTTTTATAGAGATTAGCTAATAACTAAGGGGCATAAATGAATAAAAAACAATTAGTAGCAAAAATATCGTCCACACTGGGTCAAAGCAAAGCTGATGCAGAAAGAACTTTTGATTCAATTACGACTATTATTTTGGATGCATTAAAGAATGACGATACTGTAAAAATAGCTGGTTTTGGTACTTACAAAGTAGCAAAAAGAAAAGCTAGGGTAGGAAGAAACCCAAGAACAGGTGAATCTATTCAAATTGCTGCATCTCAGAAAGTTAAGTTTTTACCAGCTAAAAGCTTAAAAGAAATGTTTAACCGATAAACTCTAAGTTTAGCCCTTATTTGATAATCTCAAATAAGGGCTAAATTACTTGCAAAAATTGCATAGCTCAAATTAAGTTAATTCAATTCTTTTTCAATTTTTAAAATCCTATAAAACTTGCTTAACAAGGGAGTTATTATGAAAAAATACTTAGGATACTTTCTAGCAGGTACGGCCATTTACTTTGGCTTCGCTGGTCTTGGATATGCTGAGACTACAGTGTCTGCAGAAGTACAATACATTTTTAATACCCTATTATTTTTAATGTCAGGTTTCTTGGTCATGTGGATGGCCGCAGGTTTCGCAATGTTAGAGTCAGGATTGGTAACATCAAAATCTGTATCAGCAATCTGTGCAAAAAATATAGGTTTATATTCAATCGCCGGAGTAATGTTCTGGTTGGTTGGTTACAATTTAGCTTACGGTATCCCAGAAGGCGGATATATAGGTTCATTCACACCATGGAGTGATAATTCAGCATTAGAAACAGGATATTCTGATGGTTCTGATTGGTTCTTCCAAATGGTGTTCTGTGCAACTACAATGTCAATCGTATCTGGTACGTTAGCTGAGAGAATTAAGATCTGGCCATTTTTCTTATTTGCCGCAATTTTAACTGGAATTATTTATCCAATTTCAATGGGCTGGCAGTGGGGTGGCGGATGGTTATCTGTTGCTGGATTTTCAGACTTTGCTGGTTCAACATTAGTACATGCTGCAGGCGGTGCTGCCGCTTTAGCAGGTGCAATAGTGCTTGGAGCAAGATCTGGAAGATTTAGTTCTAGCGGCGGAGTCAAATCTATGACACCATTTGCTGCATCATCTATTCCGTTAGCAACACTAGGAGTATTTATACTTTGGTTAGGTTGGTTCGGATTTAATGGTGGATCTCAGTTAGCTTCTGGTACGTTAGAAGACGTTTCATCAGTTGCAACAATTTATATCAATACGAACTTAGCTGCAGGTGGTGGTGTATTAGCCGCTGCAACTGTTTCTAGAGTAATTGGTGGTAAAACAGATGTAGTAATGATGCTAAACGGTGCAATAGCAGGTTTAGTAGGTATTACGGCGGAACCATTAACACCAAGTCCGTTAGCTGCAATCTTCATTGGGGCAATAGCAGGAGTATTAATGTACTTCTCAGTAAAATTATTGTTTAAAATGAAAATTGATGACGTAGTTGGTGCCATTCCAGCACACTTAGTAGCTGGAGTATGGGGTACATTAGCAGTGCCATTAACAAACAGTGATGTTACTTTTGGAGCACAATTCCTAGGAACTATCTCAGTTGTGGTATTCGTATTCGTAGTCTCATTTATTGTTTTCCAAGGTATTAAGAGCACAATTGGATTAAGAATAAGTAAAGAAGCCGAAAGACTAGGAACTGACAAAGCAGAAGTCGGTGTAATAGCTTACGGTATAAGAGACTAAAACAATTTAGCTTATCTCCTCCCTCGTTAGTTGGAGAAATACTAAGGCCCGGAGACCCCCTCCGGGCCTTTTTTTTTAGAAAATAAATGGATTTTTTCTCAGGTTGTATTTTTGCTATACTTTATAGCCCATCTAAATTTAAATTTATAAAAATTTCTCTAAAAGGCCGTTATATTTAAACTGATATAGATTTTGTTTGGGTTAGATTTAAAAGCTTTTATGGATGTGAGTAATTTTATACTTGAAATCTTATAAATTACCGAAAAGAGTATATCGACAAATGCCGCGAAAAATATAGTTTAATTCGCTATATGCTCACTCGTATTCTGTATGTATATTTAGTTTTGCGTTATCTTGGGCTACTTTTACAGCGCTTAAGTCATCAATCGGTTTGAGAATAAGTAAAGCAGCTGAGAAATTAGGAACTGATAAAGCTGAGATAGGTGTTACAGCGTACTCAATAAGAGATTAAAAAATAAGCTTAAAGTCCCCATATTTTTTTAAATAAATGGGGCCTTTTTAATCTTTTTTTTCAAGTTCTGCGTCTATTAATTTACCTGAACAGTTTAAGTTATTAGAAGAATTTGGATGAAAAATATTTATATTGATATTGGTATTTTCGATTATTTTCTTTTTTAAATCATTACTCAAAGACGAAATATTCAAAATGTTTTCATCTATTGTTTTAAATAACAATTCATCATTAACAAGATTATTAAATTTTTGAGAAAAAAGCGAATAACCGTATTTATTTGTAAATATTTTATTACGAATTTGATTGCAGTCTTTTAATTTTGGATAGTATTTTTTAGATAAATATCTTTTTTTATCCATTGTTGCATTTAAGGTGATTAAAATACTCTCGTTACTGTTCATATTTATTCTGTAGTTTAAGCTTTGATAAGCTACTCCTGTGACACCACCGCCTTTATATAGGTTCTTTAAGTTTTTTTGTAGAAACAGATCATATTTTAAAACTATAAAATCAACTAAAGGTAAAAATTTATTTTTTAAATCTTTTTCAGATGCATTTACACTTAATATAAAAAATGAAAACATTAAGGCAATTTTACAAATTTTCATTTTCATCCCATAATTTTTTTATATTTATGAACGGAGAAATACCGAAGATAGAATTGATATTTGCGCAGTGTACTGCCAAGGAAGGCATTGGAGATAAACAAGGATATAATTTATATATTTCATGAAGTGGTCTCTCCCACGGATCTACCCATTCTAATCCCATTTTTTCTAATTGATCGAAATATTTGATTATTAAGCTTTTACTTGTCATAAATGTCACAAGACTTTCTGAAACAAGTCTCCAATGATACTTTTCACCTAAATATATTTTTGTATTTTCATCTTTGGAATATAGATAAGGATAATCCGAAGGTAATAAAATTAAATCTTTTAGAAAAATTGAAGAAAATTTTTCATAACTCAAGATCATTTCCGTAATTGAATTTTTTGTATGCAAATAATCATCCTCAACAAAATAAATCATATCTGCATCTTCATTTTTAGCTATCAAAAGTGAATTATAAAAATTTGCCATATTTGAAAATTTTGCCTTAGAATAATCCCCTTTAATCTTACTTTTATAATCATTTAAATTAACTAATATTAACTTGTTTTTTATTTTACATTTGCTCAAAATTTCATTTAGTTTTTCCAAATCATCTTTATGAGAATTCGTATCAGTAACAATTATTTCGAAATTAATATTTTTAAATTTTTCTGATGCAATATTTGTGGATTTTATTAAGGATCTTAATGTTCTAAAAGTATATTCATTTTTTTCTAATTCTAAAATTCTCTTTTTATTTTGATCCATAATTAATTCTGAGGTGCAAGTTCGAAGAATTATTTTTAGCGAGATAATTTTTTTCTTTATATCAACTTGACCAAGAGGAATTGTTATTGACTTTTTTCCTTGAACAGTTAGGGTTTCACTCAAGTTTTTGCTAAGAGTAGGAGAACTTAAATTAGATTGATCAATTATTTCAAAACCAATTAATCTACAAAATTTGATAAATATTCTTTTAAAGATATTATTTTTTTTTGTATTTTCTAATTTTTTCATTATAATCAAATATATATATTAGTTTATATTTTACTTCTATGAACATAAAATCATCACATAAATTAGTCGAAGAGGCAGAAAAAAAAATAGAGACCTTGAGTGCAGAAAAAGCGAAAGAATTAGCTGAAAAAAAAGAAGTTACTTTAATTGATGTTAGAGATATTCGTGAGCTTTGGAAAGAGGGCACAATAGATAATTCAATTCATATTCCAAGGGGCATGCTAGAATTTTGGTTAGATCCTGAAAGTTCATATTTTAAAGCAAACAAAATTGACAATATAAAAAAAATGGTCTTATTTTGCGCACTAGGTTTCAGGTCAGCTTTAGCAACAAAGTCATTAGTTGAGATGGGATTTAAAAATGTAGCTCACGTGAGCGGAGGATTTGATGCTTTAAAAAATTCTGGACTAAAAGTTATTCAAAAAGAAAAAAAATAATTTACTTACTTGCTTCTTTTAAAACAAATTCAATTCTATCTTGCCCCCAAAAAATCTTATTATTAGAAACAAAAGTAGGAGCACCAAAAATACCTTTCTCGTATGCTTCACTAGTCCTTTTTTTTAAGGAATCCTTAATAGATGAAGAGGTTGCTCTTAGTGCAAAAGTTTTTGGATTAACACTTAAATTTTTTAAAACTTTTTGGATAATATTATCATCGTTCATATTCAAACCGTCTTGCCAAATAGAATCAAAAATATTATTTATATAATAACTTTTAAAGTTATCCTCCTCTGCTACAAAAACACCTCTCATTAAATTTAAACTTCTAATTGGAAAGTAAGAATTAAATTTAAATTTTACATTATTTCTTTCCGCTATTAATTTGCAGTCCTTGATCATATGTCTTGCTTTTGCAGGAATAAAAGCAGGAGCCTTTATTCCATGAAGATTATGTAACCCACCCAACAAAATTGGTTTATATCTAACTTTTATCTTAGCTTTATTTTCAATCTTTCTTATTTCTTTGTGAGCCAGAAAAGAATAAGGACTTACAAAGTCAAAATAAAAATCAAACGGTTTAATCATTAAAGCTAATTTTTTTAGCAAAGAAAATTCTTAACAACCAATAAAATACTAAACCAACGGGTCCCGAGAAATAAGTAATAATTAGCGAGGGTATTAAAATGACTCTAGGAACAAAGTATTTTTTTGCGTCTCTAGTCATCCAAGCTCCTAGAAACAAACTAAGTGCTAGAAAATGAAGCCAGAAAATTAAAAGCAAACTTTCATTAGCAAACATAGAATATAAACCATCCAATCCACTGTAAAGTTCAAAACCATCGAACATACTATTTTCTAGGTATAAATTGTAAGCAAGATAAGAGTAAGCTGTGGCTAAAATTAATGGCACAATAATTGACTGTACCAAAAAGTCAGTAAGGCCATGGTATGGCATAAGTATTAATAATAACCAAAAAGGAATAACCCCCCAGTTTGCTAACAGATAAATTGTTTCACTGTTTATAAAAGCCAATAGATCATTAAACATAAAAAATAATATAGTATATTAACTAAATGAATCCCACATCAAATAAAAGTGATTTTGAAGATCTAACTACAAATTTAAAAGATCTAGCCTATTCATATCTTGAAAAATATAATCCATCAAAACAGCAATTAAAGGTTTTTTTATTAAAGAAATACCTGACAAAAATAAAAGGGGGAAAATCTAAAAGAGAAGTAACTTCAATCATTGATCAAATTGTTGCAAATTTAGAAAAAAATAAAATCTTAAACGATGAAATGTACTCCGACTCTAAAGCTAGAATGTTTTTAAGAAGAGGTTACTCTCTGAACAAAATTAATCAGTCCCTTAGAAACAAAGGTATCGACCAAAAATATATTAAACAAAGTATCGATAGAATTAAGGAGAGCAAGATTGAACCTGATTTTGTTTCTGCATTAAAACTTTGTAAAAGAAGAAGAATAGGCCCTCTACGACCGGAGAGTAATCGAGAGTTATTTTATAAAAAGGACATGGGCATTTTAGCAAGGGGTGGATTTAGTTTTGAACTATCAAAAAGAGTTTTAGAATTAGATGCAAACGAATTTAACAAATTAATTAAGATCGTTTGATTTCTTTTTCTTTTCTTCCTCAACTAAAAAATCAAGTTTTCTCTTTAGCGCGTTTCTAACTATTATAAAAAATATTACTCCAAAAAGAGTAACTGAAGTAATTATAATTAAAATAGTTTTAATCATTTAAATTTTCTGACCTTTTTATCAGTAAACTTGGATTTCTATAATCCTCTTTTCCATATAGAAAAGGTTTTTCGTCTAAAGTTTTTATTATAGCACCTGCGTTCTGAGCGATAGCATGCCCTGCTGCGTAGTCCCATTCATTTGCTCTTTCTCTTGCTGCATAAATATCATATTCACCTGTAGCAATTACACAAAACTTATACGAGCTTGCCATTTTGACAATCGATGTAACTTTAAATTCCTTTAATTTATTCAAAATTAAATCTGACGGTTTTACCACACTTGATAAAGCAACAATTTCTCCTTTTGGCTGTTGTTTTTCACATTTAATTTTTTTTACTTTGCTTCCTTCAATCAGATAACTATCTCCTGGACCAAATGAATAGAATAATCTGTCTTTTTTTGGCACCCCAACAAGTCCTACTACTGGAACTGTATCAATTACCAAAGCAGCATTTATTGTATATTCATCTTTTCCAGCTATATATTCTTTAGTTCCATCTATAGGGTCAATTAACCAAAAAATCTTAGATTTATTTTTTTTACCTAAGTCAACTGTTTCTTCTGATACTATAGGTATATTAGGAGTAAGGCTGGAAATTTTCTTGGTAATTAGATCATTTACTAATAAATCTCCGTTACTCACTGGTGATTTATCATCTTTAATTTCAATCTTTAACCCCTCGTTATACAATCTAATAGACTCTTTTCCTGCAAAATTAAAAGTCTCAATCAAACTTTCAGCAATTAATTTTTGGTCTATTTTACTCATTTTCAATTTTTTCAAGCTTGACATTTTTTATATTGATTACTCTTTTGCCATAATTTTCAAAATTAACTGTTACTTTTTCTCCTATGATAGATTGCACCTGCCCTAAACCCCATTCTAAATTTGCAGGGTTTTTAACATAATCACCTGGTTCAAAATCAATTAGCATTATGGAAAATATGTAATAAATATATTATACACTTTAAAATATGAATTCACTAGGAATTAATAAGTCAAAAAAAGAAACCAAAGTAGTAGTCGCAATGTCTGGGGGCGTAGACTCTTCAGTTGTCGCAGCCTTGATGAAAGAGGAAGGGTACGACGTTACTGGCATTACGCTGAAATTATATGATGATTCAAAATTACCAAAATCAGGTAGACAATGCTGCGCAGGACAAGACATAATGGATGCAAAAAGAGTGTGTGAAAAAATTAGTATCAATCATGAAATCTTATATTATCAAAAAAAGTTTAAGTCGGAGGTAATCGACTCATTTATTGACAGCTACGCGATGGGTGAAACCCCAATACCATGTGTGCAATGTAATCAAACTGTTAAATTTAGAGATTTATTTAAATATGCCAGAGAGCTTAAAGCCGATGCCTTAGTTACTGGTCATTATGTTTCTAGAATTCAAAAAAATGGGAATGCAAATATGTATAGAGCTAAAGACTTTAAAAGAGACCAGAGTTATTTTTTATTTAGCACTACTCAGGAACAACTAAATTATTTAAGATTTCCCTTGGGCGCAATTGATAAATCTGAAACAAGAGCCTTGGCTAAGAAATTAAATCTAAACGTGGCCGAAAAACCAGACAGTCAAGATATTTGTTTTGTACCTAACGGTGACTACAGCTCTGTTATAAAAAAATTTAGACCAGAGTCTTTTAAAAAAGGAAAAATTATAGATTTATCTGGTGCTACTTTAGGCGAACATGAAGGCATTATAAATTACACAATAGGTCAAAGGAAAGGTATAAAAATTTCAAATAAAAAACCTCTTTATGTCGTAAATATAAATGCAAAAAATAATACTGTAATTGTGGGGACTAAAGAGAATTTAGAAATAAAAAAAATTCAATTAAGAGAATTAAATATTTTAGGTTCAAAAAAAGAATTTGAGAAAACAATTAATATAAAAGTAAGATCTACCGGCAAACTCTTAAAAGCTAAAATTAATTTTAATGGTAAAGTAGCTGAAGTGGAAATTTTAGACAAAGAAACTGGAATATCTCCCGGTCAAGCATGCGTTTTTTATTCTAAAGACGAGGTTGGGGATAAAGTTTTAGGCGGCGGTTGGATTAACACTACAATCAACAATAACTTATCCACTAAATTAACAACTTAATTAAATTTCGATTCAAACACGTAATAAGTGATTACATTTTTTAAATCATTGTGTTTTAATAATATTAATTAAGAGGCAACTCTTAACTGGCCATTTAAGGAAAAACCGAGAGGTTCAAGCTTGAAGGGCAGAAAGGTGAACCTAGTAGCGCTAGAATAGTTCACCGGGATGGCTTGGCGGTAGCGCCTACAACGACGAGCCAAAACTACTAAATTTCTGGGCGAAAGCCTGGAAATTTATGTGGTTCTCTTCCAAAAAAATCTTGAAAATAAATAAAATAATATAACTCCAACAAAATAATTCCATTCTAATGCATGTTTAAAATGTGTGTTTCCTTTACTGATTAACAAAGGTAAACTTAAAATTGCTACTGTTGCTAAAATGGCAACTAGAGTAATTTTTAAAATTAAAATTTTATTATTTATTAAATAATGTAGCTGAGATTTTAATTTTATTAGATGATAAACTAATATTCCCTGTGCAATAATTTCGAAGATGATGAAAAGAAGTAAAATTACTCTCCTAAAAAGTTTATATAATTGAATATCAAATTTAATTCCTAAAAATATTGAATGAATAACCAAAAAAAATGCTGATAAAATTCCAAAAGTTTTAAATTTATAATTAATATTTGTAGATTTGTATTTATTGATAAGTAAATTATTATTTATCCAGTAATAATAAAGTAATATAGCAGTGATTATCATCGCAGGTTTAAATATCAAATATTGAGGATAAGTACGTGATGCTCTACTTATTGATAAGCTTCCGTCAAAATAAGGAATAGTGAACGCTGATCTCCCAATCATATCAACTTTAAAAATTGTGTTATCTAAAATAGGATAATTTTGAGTAATTAATAAACAAAGATTTATTGCTATAAGCGGTAGAAAAAAAATCCACAAACTCAATTTCCGGATATGAGTTATTTCATTCATAATTATTTATTTTTTGATTATTTTTTTTTATTTCTTTTTCTAGCTCTTCTTTTTTTCGAGCCAATTTTTCTTCTGCCACGGTGCTTTTTTGGATAACCCATATTTTTGCCTCCTTTTTTATATCTTAATTAGTTAAGTTGTATATAAAGTTCAATTATACTTATTTTATGAAAAAGTCTACTAGCACATTTTTAAAACACCCAACTAAAGATAACGTAAATCGATCTGCTAATCCTCCTGTTACTAGAGCATCCACTATTTTATTTAAATCAATGCAAGAAATGTATCAGCATGAGCTAAAAATCAAAAAACATAAAAAAATTACTCATTATACGTACGGAAGATATGGCAGTACAACAACAATAGAACTAGAGAATATTTTAAAAGAATTAGAGCATGCTCATCATGTTTTTTTAACGGGAACAGGTTTTGGTGGGATAGCTTTAGCTTTGATGTCTTTATGTAGACCTGGGGACGAAATTATAGTTTCAGATAATGTTTATGGACCAACCAAAGAAATTTCTCAAGAACTTATGAAAGAGTTTAATGTTAATGCAAAGTTTTATAATCCAGATTCATTTGAGGATTTAAAATCTAAAATTTCAAAAAAAACCAAGATGATTTTGGTTGAAAATCCTGGTAGCAATACTTTTGAATTTCAAGATTTATCAAAAATAATTCAATTGGCTAAAAAAAGAAAAATTTTTACTTTGTTAGATAATACATGGGGAACACCACTTTATTTAAAGCCATTAAAATTAGGTTTCGATATGTCTTTTTGCTCTGCTACAAAATATTTTTCAGGACATTCGGATGCTATGGGTGGCTCTCTGGCTGTAAATAAAAAAGTTTTTAAAAAGATTATGTTCTTTTATAAATTGTCGGGCTACAGAATGTCAGCTGATGAGGCTTATTTGATCATTAGAGGTTTAAGAACTTTAGATACAAGATTAAAACAACATAGTGAGAATACAAAAACTATTATCGCTTTTTTAAAAAGACAAAAGAAAATAAAAGAAATTCTTTACCCTCACAATCCCTCTTCAAAAAATTATAAACTTTGGAAAAAATATTACTCTGGAGCAACTGGTTTACTTTCAATCGTTATTAAAAGCAAAAAGAAATCCTCTGTAATACAATTTGTTAACTCTTTAGAATTATTTGGTATAGGATATAGCTGGGGTGGTTTTGAAAGTTTAGCTATACTTCAAGATTTAAAAAATAATAAAAAGGATGAATATTTAAAGGGACGTCAATTTTACCGATTTAATAAGGACGAATTTATTGTAAGATTACATATTGGTTTAGAAGATCCGAAAGATTTAATTAATGATCTTAAAAATGGTTTAAAAAAAATCAAGTAATGAAAAATTTTTTTCCTAATAAAACTGCATTCTATGCTTTAATAGCAGCATGTTTCGTTGTCTGCGTAACTATGGGTGTCAGACAAACATTTGGACTTTACTCAAGTGAATTTGAAACAACTGGAGGAACATCAAATACAGAGTTTGGATTAGCGATTGCAGTTCACGCAATTTTTTGGGGAATTTTTACTCCAATTTTTGGAAGAATTTCTGACAGACTAGGTGGATATGTTGTAATCGTTCCTGCTTTAATTTTCTATTCGATATCAATGCTACTAATGGGAAATAACTTCATTTCAGGCATGTGGTTACAAATTAATTTAGGATTACTTGTTGGTTTGGGTTTAGCAGGAGCTGCTGGAACCATTCTCACCCCAATGATTTCAAAACATTTTCCAAATGAAAATAGAAGTAAAGCAGCAGGTATTGTTACAGCTTGTGGAGGTTTAGGAATGTTTATTTTTCCTATTCTCGCAAATATTGTTAAAAATGTTTCTACCTGGCAAATGTCTTTTATTATTTTTTCAATTATTTTATTTCTTATGTGTATACCTGGGTTTTTTGTAAAACTTCCAAAAATTCAAGTGTCAAATCTAGATACCAACATTGATAATCGAAGCTTAAAAGAAGTTTTAAAAGAGTCTTTCGCCCATAAAGGATTTAGATTATTAGTTTTAGGATTTTTTGTTTGTGGATTTCAAATTACTTTAATAGCTACTCATGTCCCAAGATATGTTCAAGATAAAGGGTTAGCAGATTGGACAGGAATGGCTATTCTAGCATTAATTGGTTTTTTTAATATTATTGGTACATTAGTAATGGGTTATTTAGGAGATAAATATAGTAAAAAGATACTTTTAAGTGGGCTTTATTTCTTGAGAGGGATAGCATTAATTCTATTTATTTTTTTACCAGCATCAAATTTGTCTGCTGTGTTGTTTGGTACATCTTTCGGTTTATTATGGCTCGCTACTGTACCAGCTACTAACGGTATCGTTGCTCAAATTTTTGGGACAAAAAATCTAACTCTTCTTTTTGGTATTGTATTCCTTAATCATCAATTTGGATCATTTCTGGGTGCTTACCTTGGAGGTTATTTTTATGATCAATTTGGAAGTTTTGATTATGCTTGGTATCTAGCGATAGTTTTATCATTTGTTGCCACAGCTCTTCACCTTCCAATAGATGAAAAACCTTTAGCAACTGTGGACAAAACTATCTAGGGTTGTAAATTGAGTCCCTAAGTGAATCAAAAGTGAATCAAAACGTGAACATCATTTATTTACAACTCAAAATTGTGGATAACTTTTTATTTAAATACTTTATAAATTTAGTTATCTTCTAATAAACAAAAGGAGAAAAAATGTTTTCAAAAGAATTAGGAGCAAAATTAGACAAGTTTCACTTATTAAAGCATCCATTTTATCAAATTTATTGGAACGAGGGAAAATTAAATAGAGAGATTATAAAAGATTATGCTGAGCAGTATTATCAGCACGTAAAAGCCTTTCCAAGATATATTAGCGCTACGCATTCTATTTGTGAAGATATTGAAAAAAGAAGAATTCTTTTAGAAAATTTACAAGATGAAGAAAATAAAGATGGGGATCACCCTAAACTATGGAAAAATTTTGCTAAAGCGCTGGGAGCGGAAGAAAAAGAAATTGAAAAAGTAAAACTTGATTGGTTCACAAAAGATATGATAGATAATTTTTTTGCTCAAGCAAGAAAGTCATATGCTGAAGGTCTAGCTTCATTATATACTTACGAAAGACAAATACCCGAAATTGCTGAAACAAAAATACAAGGATTGAAAAAATTCTATGGAGTTAGCTCTAAAGAAGGACTTGAATTCTTTGAAGCCCATAAATCAGCAGATGTAATTCATCGAGCAGAATGTGAAAAGTTATTAGATGGATTATCAAAGGAGGAGCAGGAGAAAGCTGAAACTGCATCTTTATTGACAGCAAGATATCTTTGGAATTTTTTAAGTGGAATGACCTCTAAGCATAAACTGCAAACGATTGCAGCTTAAAGCTCAAATAGCTTAATAATTTAATGAAAAACGATAATCACGTCTGGGATAATAAAAAACCTACCGCTCAAATGTTAGGTAGATGGCAACCTTGGCACGCAGGACACCAAAAGCTTTTTGAAGAAATTATAAAAAAAACTGGGCAAGTAAATATTATGGTTAGGGACGTTCAAGGAGTAGAAGACAACCCATTTGATTTTGAAACAGTAAAATCAAATATAATTGAAGCTTTAAAAGACTACAAGAACCGAATAAAAGTCACTCTAGTCCCAAATATTACAAATATTTGTTATGGCAGGGGTGTAGGCTATAAGATTGAAGAAATTGTTTTAGACGAAAAAACTCAACAAATATCAGCAACTAAAATTAGAGAACAGTTGAGAAAAGAGGGAAAAATCAAATAGCTTCTTTCTAGTTTGACAAACATCTTTAAGGGGAATACCTATGTTTTAGGTATGGAAATTTTTCTACCAATTGTTCAAGTTAAAATAGATATAATCTTTATATTATTTTTAAGTTTCGGTGTGGGTGTTTTATCTGGCCTATTTGGAGTTGGAGGGGGATTTTTAATGACACCTTTTTTAATTTTTTTAGGCATTCCACCTGTTTATGCTGTGCCTAATGAAATTACAAATATTTTATCAACCTCTGTATCAGGTTCATTAACGCATTGGTTCAAAAATACTTTAGATTATAAAATGGGTTCAATGATTATTATTGGCGGGGTTGTAGGTACTACATTGGGTATGACAGCTTTTAACTTTTTTAACGAAATAGGAAAATTAAGTTTAATAATTTCTTTATCTTACATGTATCTCTTAGCAATAATTGGAACCTTAATGTTAATTCAAGGTGTTGCAGAGATAGATAGAGAGAGAAAAAAAATAAATTTTAAACAAAAACTTCACAGTCACTATTGGATACATGGATTGCCCTTTAAAGTTCGTTTTCCAAAATCTAGATTGTACGAGAGTGTGTTTACTCCAATTATTCTTGGTGTTTTTACAGGTTTTGTAGCTGCTCTCATTGGAGTTGGTGGTGCTTTCTTAATGGTTCCAGCAATGATCTATCTGATTGGTATGCCAGTGAAATTAATTCCAGGCACCTCTTTATTTGTGACAGTATTTATTAGCGCAATAGTAACTGTGCTTCATGCATTTAATTATAGCTCTATCGATTTAGTTTTAGCCATAAACTTAATTATTGGCTCAATAATTGGAGTTCAAGTTGGGCAAAAAATCGGTCAGTATTTAGATAGTTCGCATTTAAAAACTTTATTCGCTATGCTTTTGTGTTGTGTGGCTATAGCTATTGCATACGATACTTTTTTCTTTGAGGGTTCAAAACCAACAATTATTCAAGAAACTATTGATATAAATAATTTAAATAGTTTTTCTCAATATATAATTAAACTATCTGAAAAAAGTTCACTTTTATATGGATCTTTTGCTATAATTTTAGCTATCGTATTGGGAGTGATTAGCGCTGGTCTAAGACAATTATTGAGTAAATATAGAAATAAAATCTTAATTAAAAAAATTTAGATTAGAGATTTTATTAATCCGAAAAAAGAAATAACAATTAAAAAATATAGAACATATTTCTTATAACTTTCTTTAGTACTACCTTTAAAAAGTTTTGTACCCATAAAAACACCAATCGGAACTATTAAAATCACAGGTAGAGTCCTAAATATAAATGACAAATCTAGAAGACCGCTAAAGTAAGTTAAAATTAATGCATATGAATCAGTAAAAAAAAATAAAGCAGCAATTGATGCCCTGATAACTGCCGGTTCTACTGCGATCACTAAAAAATATAAAGCTATTGGCAAACCAGCTAAAGTTCCAAAACCATTTGCTGTTCCTGCGACTGTTCCTACAAAAAATTTAGATAAGTTGTGATTTAGGTTTTTATTTTTATAACCTTTGAGCAGCAATACAGCAAAAAAAATTACTGTTATAGAAATAATCATGTGCATTAATTTAGGCTTTAAGATAGAAAGTAATTTTACTCCTATGGGGGTTCCTAAAGCTACTCCAAAAAGTAAATATACAACAAATTTCCAATTAATTTTACCCCATATACTTGGTATCATAAAAAAACTTGCTATCACCTCCAACAAAAGAATAATAGGAACAATTTCTACTGGAGGAAGAATAAAAGATAACAAAGAGATACTTGATGCAGAAAATCCAAACCCACTAAAACCTCTGACAAATGAAGCGAGTAGTATTACTGCACAAAAAAATATAAAATTTCCTATAGTTAAATTAATAGTTTCTAAAAATTCCATAAGTAATTATAGTATTCTGATTATACTTTACATAAAACCAATTAAAATGATATGAAGCTTGAATTATATAACTAATTGTTAAATTATGCACAAAAGATCATCAAATAGAAGTTTTGGATTACTATTTTTTGTAGTTTTTTTGGTCATTGCATTTTGGCCATTGACAAAACAAGGTGAAGTTAATCTATATTTAATTTCCATTGCTTTAATTTTCTTTGTATTAGGAATATTAAATTCCAAAATTTTATCACCTTTAAATAAAGCATGGATAAAGTTGGGCGAAATACTAGGAAGAATTGTTGCACCTGTGGTGATGGCAATAGTTTATTTTATAATATTAACACCAATAAGTTTGCTTGTAAGATTATTTGGTAAAGATTTAATAGGAATGAAATTTAGCAATGATATAAATAGCTACTGGATTAAAAGAAAAAAAAATTTAGGATCTATGGATAAACAATTTTAATGATTGATTTTTTAAAAGAATTCTGTGAATTTTTAAATGAAAGAAAAAAATATTGGTTACTACCAATTATAATTGTTCTAGCATTATTTGGCGTTTTAATTGTATTGAGCCAAGGATCAGCAGTAGCTCCATTTATTTACACAATATTTTAAGTGACATCTATTTTAGGAATATCAGCGTTTTACCATGACAGTGCAGCAGCTTTGATTGAAGATGGAGAAATAATAGCTGCAGCTCAAGAAGAAAGATTCTCAAGAAAAAAGCACGACTCAAGATATCCTATGAATGCAGTTAATTATGTATTGTCAGAGGGTAAGCTAAAGCTTAGTGAGATTGATCATATAGTTTTTTTTGAAAAACCATTTTTAAAATTTGAAAGATTACTAGAAACCTATATGGCATTTGCACCTAAGGGATTTAAATCTTTCAGTTTATCTATGCCTTTATGGTTAAGAGAAAAATTATTTCAAAAGAAATTTTTATTTGAAAATTTGAAACAACATGATGAGAATTTCAACGATATTACAAAAATTAAGTTTTCGGAACACCATTATAGTCATGCAGCTAGTGCATTTTACCCGTCACCATTTAAAGAGGCTGTTGTATTAACATTAGATGGTGTAGGTGAATGGGCAACCACAACCGTAGCTATAGGTAAAAATAATAAATTAGAAATGTTAAAAGAAATTCATTTTCCTCATTCATTAGGACTACTTTATTCTGCTTTCACTTATTATACAGGATTTAAAGTTAATAGTGGTGAATATAAAGTTATGGGATTAGCACCATACGGAAAGCCAAAATATAAAGATTTAATTATTAAAGAATTAATAGATCTTAAAGAAGATGGATCATTCAAGTTAAATATGGATTATTTCAACTATGCAACTGGGCTAACTATGACTAACAAGAAATTTTCTAATCTTTTTGGAGAACCAGTAAGAGATCCTAAAAAAGATTTGTTAAAAGATTTTCATATGGATATCGCAGCTTCTATACAATCTGTAACCGAAGAGATTATCTTAAGACTTACAAAGAATATTGCTAAAGAATATAAAATTAAAAATTTATGTCTAGCTGGGGGAGTTGCACTTAATTGTGTAGCGAATGGCAAAATTTTAAAGGAAAATATATTTGAAAATATTTGGATACAACCAGCAGCAGGTGACGCGGGAGGCTCTCTTGGAGCTGCATTAGCGTATTGGCACCATGAACTTAAAAATCAAAGAAATGTATATAAAGATCGAATGAAAGGTGCTTACTTAGGTCCAAAATTTGATGATAATACAATTGAAAAAAAACTAAACGATCTCAAAGGAAATTTTGTTAAAAAAAAAACAGACGAAATTTCATCAATTATTGCAAAGGAGTTATCTAATAATAAAACTGTGGGCTGGTTTCAGGGAAGAATGGAATTTGGTCCAAGAGCTTTAGGCGGAAGATCAATTTTAGCTGACCCAAGGTCAGAAAAAATGCAAAAAGAACTTAATTTAAAAATAAAATTTAGAGAAAGCTTTAGACCGTTTGCTCCATCAGTTTTAAGAGAGGATGTTAACGACTGGTTTGAAATGAATGATGATAGTCCATACATGCTATTAGTATCTGAAGTTAAGAAAAGCAAACAAATTTTAATGACCGAGAAAGATGATAAATTATTCGGAATAGACAAATTAAATGTCAAAAGATCAGTTATACCAGCAATTACACATGTCGACTATTCAGCTAGAGTACAGACTGTTCACAAGGAAACAAATTTAAAATATTATAATTTGATAAATGAATTTAAAAAAATCACTGGATGCCCTGTTCTTGTAAATACATCTTTTAATGTTAGAGGCGAACCGATTGTTTGCTCTATAGAAGACGCTTTTAATTGCTTTATGGGTACAAATTTAGATATTTTGGTTATTGAAAATTTTATTTTATTTAAAAATCAACAAGATCAATCATTAAGACAAGATTACAAAGAAAAGTTTGAATTAGATTAGTTTAAGTTCAAAATTGTGACTGGATCAAGTTTTACTCCAAACCAATTCAATCTTATATCTAAATGTGGTCCTGTTGCTCTACCACTTTGTCCTAAAGTTCCAACTACCTCGCCCTTCTTTACTTTCTGGCCGACCTTAACATTGATATCTTTCATATGCATAAATAAAGTACTAATTCCATGGCCATGATCAAATATTAATGTTCCTCCAGTAAAATACATGTCTCTTTCTGCGAGTGTTACTTCTCCACTCATCATAGCTTTAACTGGTGTTCCCTCTGAAGCATGAAAATCTATTCCATAGTGAGGTCTTCTAGGTTTGCCATTTAATATTCTTTGGCTACCATAAACACCAGTTACTATATAATTTTCTAGTGGGTAAATAAATTTATCTTTAAAAAAATCATAATTAGTATCAATAGATCTCGCTTTACCAATAAGAATATTATCTTTTTTAATACGGTCAAAAACCTCCGGAGGTGGCGTTACTTGTTTAGGTGGGAGGCCGTCTATTCTTTGAATTTTATACTCTCTTTTTAAAATTTTTTTAACATACACCTCAGATTTTCCTTTTAAAACTTGTTTAATCTGAACGTCATTTTTTCTGTCTCTATCTAATCCGAAGGCAAAATAACCATCCTTAGATACTCTTATCTTCTTATTATCAATATATATTTTTGCATCTGGTTCTGTTTTCCCTAAAATAAAGGAACCTTGCTCAAATTTACCTTTAAATTCAATGGCAATTACTGGAAAAAAAATTAGTAAAAAAATTTTTATAAATAAAGTTAATTTTATTAAATTCATTAGTTTATAAATTTTTTTCTTAAAGAGCCATTTATTGGAAATTCAATAAATTTATAAATCAATAAAGAAACAATAAACACGATAATGGAAATTATCAAAGTAAAAACTAATTCAATTATAATATCATATTCATTAATTTCTAATATTTTATAAAAAAATTGAATTACGTAAGGATGTAATAAATATATACAATAACTTGCATCACCAAGAGAAACTAAAATTTTTGGGAATTTTAAATGATTTAAAAAAAATAAGAAGTATACTGTTAAAATAAGAGAGGGCAAACCATAACTTACCGATCTAGAAAAATTATAATAATTCAGAATAAATATTGAAACTAATAAAATCGCTAAGCAAATAAAATGATTAGAGAGATTTGTTGAAATTTTATTTTTGTATTTTTTCCAAATTGTAAAAAGTATCATTCCAAAAATAAATTCAATAAAAATATCATTAGCGTATGTTTCAAAAATGAAATTTTTTTCTGAAAATATTTTATTAAATACTAGAAAAATAATTATAAAAATAGAACATGCTATCATTCTATTTTCTTTAAAGAAGACAAGAGATAAAAAAAATAAAAAGTAAAATATAACCTCAAAATTTAAAGTCCAACCTAAAAATAAAATTGGAAAATGGCCAGCGCCGTTCTTATCGAAAGGAATAAAAAATAATGATTTTATTAAGTGAACTATATTAGCAGTAGTGTTGTTTAAAACATCTGGAACTAAGATGGCTAAAGCAAACACTCCTAACGTCAAAATCCAATATAGCGGTACTATTCTAAAAATTCTTTTAAGTAAAAAAAATTTTTCATTATTTTCTGTTACGTACATCATTATAAAGCCACTTATTACGAAGAAGATGTCAACTCCCCAAATACCAAATTCAAAGACTGGTAAATGTACCATCATGACCGAAAACGCCGCAAAAAATCTCAGTACTTGAATACTATCAATTTTATTTTGCAGTCCAACCCCCATAAATTATTAATGAGCTACCAGGGATCATCGATGAAGCATGAGAGGCCAAAAATACAATTGAACATGCTTTTCCAAGACCTTTTCCTGCTCCGGTAACAAGATAGACCTTATTTTTTAGATCAATATTTTTTAGCATTAAAGAATTAAAATTTTAATGTCAGTATATATTAAATCTATGGCAACTACTAATATAGCTAACAAACCCAACCATGCTATCCATTTATATTTTTTAATCCAACCAGAAATTAAATTAGCTGCAACCGCCATTAAAACAATAGATAAAACGAGACCAAAAACTAGTAAATGATAGTGATGACCTGCAGCACCTGCTACACCCAAAACATTATCTAAACTCATTGTCACATCTGCAAGTATTACAGTAAAAATTGCTTTTTTAAGATTTGAATTATCAACTTCAATTTTTTTTTCTTCAATCTTATTTTGAATTACATCTCTATAAAGTTTGTAGCAAATATAAAGTAATAAAATACCTCCAACTAATCTTAACCCTGAGATTTGTAATAAATAAGCAGTAATAAAAGTAAAAATAATTCTTAAAACTACAGCTCCACCTATACCCCAGAAAATTATTTTCTTTCTATTTGAATCTTCAAATTTTGAGGCAACCATCCCAATAATAATTGCGTTATCACCCGCTAAGACTAAGTCTATTAATAATATTTCTACCAATATAATTAGTTGCTCTGTCATAATGAAATTTATATTCTATTAATTGATGAAATATAAAAATATTAAAGTAGAAAAGCGAGAAAATTACGCAATTATTGAAATTGCTAACAATAAAAATAATAGTTTAGATCAAAAAACTCTTAATGAAATTGGCAATGCAACCAAAGAATTGAGTAAATTAGAGGAAATTAGATGCATTGGTCTAATTGGTGGTTCAAAGTTTTTTTCACCTGGGGCTGATATAAAAGAGCTTGAAAAATTGGATTCAAAGAAAGCAAAAAAACAAAAACTTTTTTCTAAAGTTGATGATTTACAAAAAATTAATATTCCTATTATTTCATTTGTCGAGGGATATGCTCTAGGTGGAGGCTTTGAATTGGCTCTTTCAAGTGATATAATTATTGCAAGCTCTGAAGCAAAATTTGGATTACCTGAAATTAATTTAGGATTAATTCCTGGAATTGGCGGCACACAAAAAACAAAAAAATTTACTTCAAATCAAAATATAAAATATTTAGCAATGTCAGGAGAAATTATTGATTCTGAGACTGCAATGAAGTATGGAATTGTTTCACAGGTTATTCCTAAGGAAAATTTTAAAGAGTTTACTTTAAACTTTTTAAATACAATCTCGTCGAAGCCAAAAAAATCGCTTCAAATAATTAAAAATTTAGTTAATTCAGAGGATAATTTAAAAAAATCTTTAAAAAAAGAGAGACAAGAGTTTTATAAATTGCTTGATAGTGAAAATAAAAAAATTGGCATAAAAAGTTTTCTTAATAAAATAAAGCCTAATTGGAAATAAATCATCTTCAAGTTGTAGACAATTTGCATACCTGTAATCAAATTTTAACATAGTTAAACTGTTCTATATTTAATTAAAATTTACTTATGAAATTTAAATTTATTTTAATTGCAACTTTATTATTTATGGGCTCAGCGATAGCTGCTGGACATATAACAAAAGCTCAAAAAGAAGAAACAATAGAGTGCCTAGGACACTATAGTGCTACAGCTGTTTTACCCGCAGACACTATTGAAGTTAAAAATATGGAATTAGCTTTAGCTTCAGTAAAAGTTATCAGGGAGTATCTTGCATCTGAAGGCGTAAAAGATGATGAAATGAATAAAGGTATGAATATTTACGTAGACAAAGTTTACGGCAAGCCTTTTAATAAATCTAAAAATGCTGAGTGTAATAAATTTATATATAAGCAAATTAAAGGCTCAGAGGAAAAAATTGAGAAACTATCCAGAACTATTTATGCAGGATAGACATGAGTGGATACGTAATAGCTAATATAGACGTTAAAAATCCTGAAGCTTATAAGGAGTACGTTGGTAAGGTGGTACCGACTGTTCAAAAATTCGGAGGAGAATACCTTGTACGCGCTGGGGAGTATAAAGTTATAGATGGTGAGTGGAAATATCCTAGAACTGTAGTAATTAAATTTCCAACTTATGAAAAAGCTTTACAATGGTATGACTCTGAGGAATATAAACCAGTTAAACCAATTCGATTAGCAAACTCAGTTGCTAATGGAATAATAATTAGAGGAATTTAAACAAAAGTAAAAAAATGGAAAAAGAAATGTTGGTACATCTTAAATTTAAAGAAGGTAAATTAGAAACTTTCACGAAATGGATGCAATCAGATGAAGGTATGAGCGTCAGAAAAAGTGTTGCATATCCGGAAAAAACTATTGGTGCTATGATCCCAGATAAAAGCGGAATGTTATTTAAAGTCAATGTTCATAACGAAGCTGGGATGAAAGAATTTGTTACAGGGAACAACCCTATAGCTAAAGCAATTTATGCCGAGTGTGTAGATAGCGCTCAATTATATGAACTATCAAAAATAAAACTATAAAGGAGGAAAAATGAAAAACTATATGGTAACGCATACTTTTAAGTCTGCCGAAATGAAGAAAAAATTTACTGATACAGTGGCTTCTATGAAGATGGAAGATATTGTTAAGAGCATGAAAAGCGACAATGCTGCTTGTCAAATGACTTGGAACACGCCAGGAGATACAATGGAAATGTATTGTTGGTGGAAAGGAAAAGATGAACAAGCAATTATTAATCAACTAGGTCAAATGAATGATTTTTTTATTCCTCATAAGTTTGTTGAGTGCACGGATCAAATCATGGACTATAACGCGTAGGATATTTATGATTGATAAATTTGGAAACGCATTTTATTTAATAATTTACTTAGCACATTTTATTATAGTTGGTAGTTACGCTTACCAATTAGTCTTTGATACTAAAAAATTTCTAAAGGGTAGAGGAGTTGATAAAACTGCTACCTTGATTACGAGATTTGCAGGCTCATTCATGATCGCTACTGTTTTAATGGCAATATATATAGCTTTTATTAGATCAGGCGGTGTAGAGGCCACTTGGGCTTTCTTTAATTTAGTTTTTATAATGAATGTTTCGATATTAGTTGTAAATTTTTATACATTAAAGATTGATAAAACAGGTTTAACTAAAAAAACTAGAAACGATGGAATATATGCTCCACTCGTTCTTGTTATTATCAGTGCTATTCTTTGTTACGGTTTGGCAGATAAAATTTACGTTTAAGGAGATACATGGCAAAGTTTATGAATATTGTTAGATGTAAAGTGAAATCATCTAGCAGAGAAGAATATTTGAAAAAAATAGATGAGATGCCAAAGTTTGATGGGCAGATTTCAGCGAAATACGTCGAAACGAAACCTAATGAATTTTTTATGATAGGTGAATGGAATTCTGAAGATGACATTGCTACAGCAAGACCAAAAATGATTGCATTTTTGGATACGCTTCGGCACACTTTAGAAGAGCTGTCATCAGACTTAGGAGTAACAGATCCTCACTCTGGAACAGTTGTGATCGAGAAATAAGAAAGGAGAAATAATATGGCAAAGATGTACATTATGGGAAACTATACCGAAAAAGCCTTTCAAGGTTTTTTAAAAGATCCAAATAGTGACAGAAAAGCAGTGGTTGAAAAACTTGTTAAAGGTGTGGGTGGAACACTACATACTATGGATATTGTAAGAGGCTCA
This sequence comes from uncultured Pelagibacteraceae bacterium, assembly GCA_902535255.1. Classification (GTDB taxonomy): domain Bacteria; phylum Pseudomonadota; class Alphaproteobacteria; order Pelagibacterales; family Pelagibacteraceae; genus Pelagilacustribacter. The sequence goes on along the minus strand of CACASQ010000001.1, from coordinate 84,889 downwards.
TACGATTTTTGTGTAGTTGCAGATCTTCCTAGTTTTGATGATTTTGCTGCTGTCAAATTAGTTGTAGAGTCGACTGGAGCTGTAAAAAACTTATCAGCACTTGAAGCTATAGATTTTGCTAAGGCTACAACAAAAGCTTCGAAAATGTCTTATAAGGCACCGGGTCAATAAGAAAAAAAAAGGAGGTAAAAATGGCTAAATTTTATACATTAGGATGTTACACAGCTAAAGGTCTTGGAGGATTTGTAAGCAATCCATCTACAGATAGAAAAGCTGCTACATCTGCTCTTGCTGCTTCTGTAGGAGCTAAAGTAACTCAATACTCAGGCCTAAGAGGAAAATATGATTTTATGGCAGTGATTGAGGGAACTTTTGAACAAGCTGCTGCAGCTGCAATGGTTGCTGTATCTAGTGGCGCTGTTTCAGATTTTACGATTTTAGAAGACGTAAATCTAAATGAAATAGCTAAAACTGCTCAGAAAATGGCTTCATCATACAAAGAGCCAGGAAAATAATTATTTTCTGTAGCAAATACATTTTAAGGTATCAGTGAATTTTATTTGATTTTTATATTTAGATTTTATTTCACTGATACCAAATTCAATTTCTTTATCACTCATATTTAATAAGCATGAAATATACCTCTCTTTAATCATTTTTACGTATTTTTTTTTAGAGATATCTACTTTAAAATTAAAATTTGCAGAGCTTATTTTTTTTAAGTTTTTTTTGATAATCCCAAATAAAACTTCGTCTCTTTTTAAATTTTTTTCTAAATTTTTTCTCATTTTTTTAAAACAAGGTATTTTATTATTATTTGTTTTTAGAGAAAAAATTAATATTTTACCTTTATTATTTAAACTTTTTTTAGCAAGATTTAGAAGAGGATTTAAATTTGATTTTGAAAAAAAATGAATAGTTTGTTTGATTAAAATTAGATCGTATTTTTCTCGTATTTTCAAATATTTTAAAGCATCAATTTTCTTAAATACAATATTCTTTTTTACACCTTTATTAGCAATAACATCAATTCCCACTGGTCTATTTTTGAATTTATATTTCTTTTGAAGGGCAGAAATAATATTTGCTCTTCCGCATCCAACATCTAATACCTTTGAATTTTTATTAAAATTAAATTTTGTTTTAAGAAATTTATTAAATTGAGAGATATACGATTTAGATGATAACCAGGTTTTATTATCCCAGTTTTTAAGATTTTTTTTCACTTAAATTTTTTTTTCATAGAATTAGAAATTACTTATTTTAGATAAAATATTTTTTAAAAAGATTTTCGTGTGATATTCATCATTAAGATGAGAAGCAAAATCATTTTTATATATTTTTTCAATATTTTTAACATTAAAATTCATCAAAGACATATTTAGGTGCTGAATTCTTGCATCATTTTGAGCTTTAACTATTTCATCAATATAATTTGAAACATTAACTTTATACTCTTTATTGTGATGCTTTAAGTGAGGAAAACTCACAATAAGAACGTTCTGTATTTTTGACTCTTTCTTAAGAAAATCAAGATATTCTTTAAGAGCAAATTTAAAATTCTCTTCAGCATCTTTGTTATATGAGATCAACTCTTTTTTAATTTCTCTAAATGAACATTTGTTTATATTTCTATTTTTAAAACCGTTTTTGAAAATTTGTTTAATTTGAAAAATATTTCTTTTTACAAAATACCTAGATTTTACATATGGATATTTAAAAATGATTTTTGAAATACCGTCTAGCTTTAATTCTGAGTATTCATATAATTTAGTATAATCATAAACAGCCTTATTGTATCGTTCTCTATCTATGTATATTAATTTTTTATCCGACGAATAAACTTTTTTACTTCTATATCTACAATACTCATCCCCAATATCAGTTTGATCAATATATATTACTAAAATATCAGGTGTTATTTGAAAGTCATTTTTTAAAATTTTATACTGAATGTGCATCAGACTTGGCGCAAAAGACGTTACACCTGCATTATAAATATTATAATTTTTTTTAATTCCGTAATTTTTTAATAATTTTTCCGAATTTTTAATCTCAGAAATACTCTCTATCCATGAGTCTCCTTGAAATAAGACTTTTTTATTTTGGCTTCCAGATTGATTTAAAATGGAAAATAAATATTCATTAGTGTTTTTACCCCACCTATTTACGTCTCTTAAATGATGAATTTTTTGAGAATACTTTTTATGAAATTTTAATTTATTATCTGATTTAAAAAGAAATCTTTCATGTTTGTTTATTTCAAAAATTCCCCAAACTCCAAAGAATAAGTAAATAATCACAAAGATAAAAAAAGCTATTAAAGAAACAAAAATATTTTTTTTCATTTTTTGTAATATTTCATTGACGCCTGAGCTAATAAAAGATTAGGATCTAAAAATAATTTTGATCGCTTTGCTTTTTTAAAAGATTTATATGCAAATATTGCTATCGGCAACTCAGTGCATCCTAAAATTATTTTTTTACAATCCATTTTAATCATATAATTTATTGCTTTTCGTAATGCTCGTTCTGCTTCTTTTGTTTTACCCCTTTTTACCAATTTGATAGATTTATTAACACTTGTGATTTGAATGCTTTTAGGAGGAAATATTAAACTATAATCCTTTTCAAAATATCGACTGTAAACGCCAGTCTTAATTGTAGTTTCTGTTGCAAGCAAACCAATTTTTGAATTCTTTTTACAGTTTCTTTTAGTGTTCAAATATACGGTTTCTGGCATATTTAAAATTGGTATTTTAATTCTTTTTTTTAAATCTTCATACCAATAATGTGCTGTATTACATGGTATAGAGACAAACTTACATTTATTTCTTTCGAGAAATTTACAACCGTCTACTAAACTTTTCAGAACTTTGTTATACCTTTTCAAGTTTTGTTTACGATCAGGTATACTTGATTTGTTATAAAGAAGAAAAAGAGGGTAATTTTGATCTATTTTTCCTCTGTTTAATTTCGCAAGTTTAGTACAAAAATCTAAACCAGCTTGTGTGCCCATCCCTCCAAGTATACCAATCATAGTTCATAAAAATTCTATTTATATTAATAATGATATACTATAAGATGTTTTTAATGAAAGCCTCAAATAGTCTTAAAATGCCGAATTCACTGAATGAACATTGGATGCCTTTTTCATCTAATAAAGATTTCAAAAAAAATCCCCGACTTATTGCAAATGCTAAAGGGGTTTATCTTACTACCCACGAAGGCAAAAATTTAATCGACGGAAGTTCAGGCCTCTACTGTAATCCACTGGGCCATGGTAGAAGAGAAATTATTGATGCTATAAAAAACCAGCTAGAAAAACTTGATTATACAATGCCGTTTCAACAAGGATACGGAGGTTCTTTTGAACTAGCAACTAAAATTGCCCAAAAAACACCTGAGGATTTAAACAGAATTTTTTATACAATTTGTGGATCTACAGCAGTTGAGACTGCAATTAAAATCGCTATTGCATATTTTAAAGCTAGAGGTGAGGATAATAGGTGTAGATTTATTGGTAGAGACAGGGGATATCATGGAATGAATATTGGCTCGTTAACTGTTGGTGGAATCCTCAATAACGTAAAAGTTTTTACAAATATTTTGATGCCAGGAGTAAAACATATGAGACACACTTTTCTTCCAGAACATAAATTCGTCAAAGGGCAACCAGAAACAGGAGAAGAGCTGGCAGATGATTTAGAGAATATTGCTAAGGAAATTGGAGGGGAACATATTGCAGCCTGTATAGTTGAACCTATTGCAGGTTCTACTGGCACTTTGGTTCCTCCCAAAGGTTACTTACAAAGATTACGAAAAATTTGTGATAAGCATGGAATACTTTTGATTTTCGACGAGGTAGTGACAGGTTGGGGTAGAACTGGATCTGCATTTGCCTCTCAAGAATTTGGAGTTACTCCTGATTTAATTACAATGGCTAAGGCAACAACAAACGGCATTGTTCCAATGGGTGTAGTTGCTGTCAGAGAGAAAATATATGACCAAGTAATGAACGCATCTCCAGAGGGAACAATAGAGCTTTTTCATGGTTATACTTACTCGGGAATCCCAGTAGCTGTTTCTGCAGCTCTAGCGGTGCAAGAAATTTTTGAAAAAGAGGATATTTTTAATAGAGTTAAAAATCTTTCAGATTATTTTCAAGATGGGCTTCACTCTTTAAATGATTTAAAAAATATTGAAAGCATAAGAGGATATGGTTTTTTAGGTGGAATAGATATTCAAATGAGAGAAAAACCTGGTAAGGCTGGTTTTCAAGTTTACAAAGAATGCTACAAGGCTGGTTTAAATATAAAGCCAACAGGCGATGCTCTAATAATAGCACCTCCTTTTATCTGTGAAAAAAAACACATTGATGAGATCATCGAAAAATTAAGAATAGGTATCTCTAATTTTGCCAAATCTTAATGTAGATTTTAAAAACATTTTTATTAATTTTTAATCATTTTGGGCCGAATTAGTGTATGCAACCCATTTTGCAACAACAAGGTATTCAAAAATCATTAAATTTTTGATTAAATTATGATTAATGAGCACACATTATAAACTAGATGATCAAGCACAAAAATTTAATAGCCAGAGCAAGGTAAAGCTTACTGACTTATTGTCTAGAATTAATAAAGAAAAAAAAATTGAAAGAAAAAGAAATCTAGCCCTAAGTGTTGCTGCAGTTTCAGCTGTTGCTGTATTTGGTATTATCCTAACTCTTTAAAAACTAAAAACTCCAATAATTTCGCTAAAAACTAAACTAATGATTTAGTTTAATAAATATACTATAAAAACATTCTTTGGCGAGGTAGCTCAGTTGGTTAGAGCACAGGACTCATAAGCCTGGGGTCGGCGGTTCGAATCCGCCCCTCGCTACCAACCTAATTAAAGAAATTTTTTTTATTTTTTTAAAATACGTTTCAATTTTTTTAAATTCATTGAAATTCTTGGAGGGAAGTAATGTCTACCGCTACTTTTTTTTATCTTAGGATTATATTTTTTTGCAAATTTATAAACACTTTGTGTTTTTCCTCCAACATTTAAAACCCCTTTTAATTTTAAAAGTTTTGGAATTATCTTCACGACCTCCTCGTGAAATATAAAGTTTGTTTCTATATCATTGTAAGCTGTTTTATGATTGAATGGTTTTTCACACATTATTAATCTTAAAATTAAAGAATTATTATATAGTTTAACACTGCATTCACCTCCAAGTTTAGACCAAGCATATTTATTAAAAGGCTTAACTGGGTCTTCCTCAAAGTAATTCCCTTTGCGACCAGGATAAACATATCCAGTAGAGAAATAAATTAATTTTATATTAAATTTTTCACATGCTTTAACTACGTTTGCAGTTCCAATTATATTTAAATCTATACTTTTATTAATTTCTTTATCGTGAACAGACATAGGTCTAGATAAACCAGCGCAATGAATAAAATAGTTAGGTTTTTTTTCTTTAATAAATTTTGTTATAGAGTGAAACTTTAAAATATCTACTTTTCTCTTACTTGGATAATATACTCTAAATTTATTTTTAATTTTTCTAAATTCACTTACAAATCTTCCAGTTCCACCAGTGAATATTATAACTTTTTTCTTTTTCATTTATTTAATTGTTTTCTGATATCAAAATATAACAAAGGCCATTGCAAAACTTTTGTATTTTTTTTAAACCAATATGGCAAAAATCTCTCACTTAAGAAAGCATAAATCCTAGTCTGAGAATAACCTTCTAGAGCAGAATTATCAAAAATTTTTTCGCATTTTTCTAACCAATTAAAAAGCGTATTAAAAAATAGATCAACTTTCTTTTTTGATTTGCAAATAAACATATTTGCTGGATTAAGAGATTTTTCGTAATCAAGATATTTTATAAAATCATCTCTATTTTCATTATCTAATTGAGAAATAGCTTTATCTAAAAATTCTATTCCATGCATCATTCCAAAATTAAATCTTAAATTTCTATTTTTTTTAAGTATGAATTTAGGTTCTTTTATAAGAATAGAACCCGCGTGTTTTAGTAATTTCATAAATTTAATTTTTTCAAGATTGATGGGTTCGCCTAAAATAGTCTCATATTTTCCCCACTCTTTAGGCACATTATTTAAAACTAAATCATTAAAATTTTTATTTTTATCATCAAATGTTTCTTTTTTTTTCCAATGCCTTCTGTACTGTGAAAATCCTACCCAATTGTTTTCAGGAATATTTTTCAACATATTTTTCCAAAACCAATAATAAAAAGTAAGTTCCCCATAGTTTTTGTTTTTATGAGATATGTTTTCATCAGTGTTGTCTCTGAGCCATTGTTTGTGCTTTATATTTTTTCCTAAACCTACAGGTATACAATTTATATTTTTGATAGACTCAAAAGTTTCATCATAAATACTGATACAGTAAATTTTATGACTTTTCATTTTTTAAAGATAGGTAATTTTTTAAGGATAAATTTTTTTTATCTTTCTTTGATAAAATTGGTTTTTTACAAGGCCATTTTATTTTTAAATCTCTATCGTTCCATAAAATACCTTTCTCTGATTTCTTATCTCTGTAGTTTGTACATCCATACAAAACTAAATTGTCTTTATCATGACAATAAAAGCCGTGCGCAAATCCTGGTGGAATATAAAGAAATGTATTGTTTTTTTCGCTCAAAATACATTTAAAGGATTTTAAATAAGTTTTTGAATTTTTTCTTAAATCTAAAGCAACATCTGAAATTTTACCTTTTAAAACACAAAGAAGTTTTCCTTGTGGATTTTTCGTTTGAAAGTGTAAACCTCTCAAAATATTTTTTTTGGATTTTGAAATTACCGTAAAGACTAATTTCTTAGGAATTATTTTTTGATGTAATAATTCTCTAAAAAAACCTCTGTTATCATAATGAGTTATACCTTTAATCAAGAATAAATCTTTGAAATTTGTCTTTATTTTTTTCATATTCTATTATCTATGAAATTTTTAAATTTTTTAGAAATATACTTCAGATCTTGATAAGTCAGCCCTTGGTGACAGCCGATCAATAATCCATTTTTCATGACATTGTTAGCCTCTTTCTCTGCATTTTTAATTTTTTTATAAACTCTTTTTTTCATAATCGGCTGCCGCAAAATATTTCCAGTAAAAATTGTTCTTGTTTGAATATTATTTTTTTCAAGATAAATTTGTAAATTTTTTCTTTTAAAATATTTATTTTCTTTAATTACTAAAGGGAAGGCAAGCCATGGTGTAACAACTCCTTTGGTCTGCCTCGGCAATTCAAAGAGACCATCGTATTTTCTAAAAAAATTCAATAAATATTCAAAATTCTTGTTTCTTTTTCTAATATTATCTTTAAGTTTCTTTAACTGAACCAATGCAAAAGCAGCAGAGATTTCTGAGGGTAAAAAATTATATCCAGCATCTGAAAAAACATATTTTGCATCATAATCTACCCCATCAACTTTTATATTAAATCTTTTATCGATATTTTCGGACTCATTGAACGTGGCAGATGATCTTCCCCAGCCTCTAAGAAGTTTTGCTTTTTGATATAATTTATAATCATTAAAACAAACAATGCCACCAGTGCCAGCACCATTAATTATATGTGAAGCATAAAAACTATTAGTAACCACATCGCTTAATCTTCCTGTATTTTTACCATTTAATTTATATCCAATAGTATCTGCAGAGTCCTCAATAACTTTGAGCTTATATTTTTTTGCTATAGAATAAATCTTATTCCAATCAGCAATATTTCCAATTAAATTAGGTATCATTATTGCTACTGTCTTTTTACTTATTGCTTTTTCGATATGACTTATATCTGCGATGAATTTTTGTTTTTCTACACCAATAAATTTTGGAATTAAATCTAATTGAAAAATTGGAGCTACAGTTGTTGAAAAAGTTAAATTAGGAGTGATAATTTCTGATCCTTTTTTAAAATTAAAGGAAGATAGAGCTAATAAGTTTGCAGATGAACCAGAATTAACCATCAAGGCATATTTTTTTCCAAACAATTTTGAAATTTCTTTTTCAAGTTTTTTTACATTAGAGCCATCTATAAGACTCAAACTATTATTTTTTAAAACTTTTAAAACAGCATTTATTTCTTTGTTATTATAAACCGCTTTTCCGTAATAAATTTTTTTTTTCATTATTTAATTATTTTTTCTAAGTATCTTGAATATTCACATTTTCCGTAAAATTTTATTTGATCTTTGATTTCTTTTTTACCAATCCATTTCTTGGAATATGAAATTTCTTCTATACATGCTATTTTAAAACCTTGTCTACTTTCAATGGTAGATATAAAATTTGTTGCATTATAAAAATCTTCGATATTTCCTGTATCTAGCCATGCACCACCACGCCCAATAAACTCTGCTTTTAAAAGATTTTTTCTCCTGTAGACATTGAGTAAATCTACTATTTCCAACTCTTTTCTCTTTGAAGGCTTTAATTTTTGAGAAAATTTAACAACATTATTATCGAAAAAATACAATCCAGTGATTGCGAAATTCGATATAGGTTTTGATGGTTTTTCAACTAACTTAATTACTTTATTTTTTGAACTTATTTTTGCAACTCCATATAGATTAGGATTTCTTACCGGGTGAAGAAAAATTTTTGCTCCTTTTTTTAATGAAGTTCCTTTCATCAAAGCTTTTGATAAACTTTGACCGTAAAAAAAATTATCACCAAGTATCATTGAAACACTGTCATTACCTATAAATTTTTTACCGATGATGAATGCCTCTGGTAGACCACCAGGTTTGAACTGCTCACTGTATTGAATATTTATTCCAAAATTATTTTTTAGTGGCAAGATTTTTTTAAATTGGGGCAATTGTCCTTTATTTACAATTATTAAAATATTTCTTATTCCCGCTAACATTAAAATTGATAATGGGTAATAAATTAGTGGTTTATCATATAAAGGTAAAAGCTGTTTATTAACAGCTTTAGTTAATGGACTCATTCGTGTTCCCATCCCGCCTGCTAAAATTATTCCTTTTTTAATCATCTATTACCCAATCTTTTTGTAAAAAGTTTTTTTGAAATGTTAGAAAAAAAACTTTGATTATTTATATACCAATCTACGGTTTTTGAAATACCATCAGACAAATACGTTTTAGGTTTCCAATTAATTGTACGCTTTATTTTATTTGAATTAAGAGCGTATCTAAAATCATGGCCTGGTCTATCTTTAACATATTTTATCTTAACTTTTTTTCCGAATTTAATTTTTTTTCTTTTTAAAGTACTAAGAATTTTTTTTACCAAATAAGTATTGTTACAATTTATTCCAGACCCTATATTGTATTTCTCCCCACTTTTGCCTTTAAAAAACAATTTTAACAAAGCTTCACAATGATCTTCAACGTATATCCACTCCCTAGAGTTCTTTCCTCTTGAGTATATAGAAAGGGGTTTATTATTTAAAATATTATAGATCATTTTAGGTATTAACTTTTCTGGAAATTGTCTCGGTCCATAATTATTCGAACAATTTGTGACTAATGCATCAATATTATATGTTCTCACAAAAGATAAAACTAAGTGATCTGCAGATGCTTTTGTTGAGGAGTAAGGCGAACTTGGAAAATAAGGAAAATTTTCGTTAGATCTTTTAGTGCCTAACATATCTCCATAAACTTCATCTGTAGAGATGTGTATCAACCTAGTTTTTTTGTTATACTTTTTTATTGCTTCAAGTAAATTATAAACCCCAAGAATATTATTTTTCACAAATTGAAAGGAATCATCAATGGATCTGTCAACATGTGTTTCTGCAGCTAAATTAAATATTCCATGTGGCCTAAATTTTTTTATTGTTTTTAAAATTTCTTTTTGATTATTTATATCAATTTTTTTAAACTTATAATTTTTCTGATTTATATCTTTAAGATTATACTTTCTTGCCGCGTACGTAAGTTTATCAATATTTAATACTTTATGTTTTTTTTCAAGAAGTATCCGTATTAAATTACTACCAATAAAACCATAACCACCAGTAACAATAAATCTTTTCATTTGTAATTATTTATATTATTTATACCTTTAAGTATACTTTCTTAAGAAATGAAGGCTTTTTTTAGATGGGAATCACAAAAGATAACTTAACAGTAATTATTTTAACTTTAAAAAGTCAAAAAATAATTGATGATTGTTTGAAATCTATTGACCCAGATGTAAAGAAAATTGTTGTAGAGAATTCGTCAGATGAAAAATTCGTTAAAAATTTAGAGAAAAAATATCAAAATATAGAGTGCTATGTAACTGGAAGCAATTTAGGCATGGGAACCGGAAATAATTTCGGAATAAAGAAATCAAAAACAAGATACGTAATGATTTTAAACCCAGATACTATCTTAAATAACAATACTATAGATGAAATATTAAAAGGATCACAAAATATTGAATTTTCTATTATAAGTCCTTTGAGTGATGATAAAAATTTTCCGAATTATAAAATCTTCAAAGGAACTAAAAGTAATGAAAATTTATTCGAAGTAGATAGCGTTGATGGTTACGCGATGATTTTAGATAAGACGAAGTTTAATGAAAACTTTTTTGACGAGAAAATTTTTATGTATTTAGAGAATGACGATATATGTTTAAGAGTGAGGAAGAGAAAAGAAAAAATTTTGATTTGTGGTAAATCATTAATTTCTCATTTTGGAGCTAAAACAGTTAATGAAAAATATTTTGATGAAATCGAGTTATCAAGAAATTGGCATTGGAACTGGTCAAAATTTTACTTTAGAAAAAAACACTACGGATTTACAAATGCTTTTTTCTTTAATTTTCCAACTTTAATAAAATCTTCTTTAAAATGTGTTTATTATTTTTTAACTGGCAATAAATTTAAATTAAAAATACAGTTATGTAGAGCATCAGGTTTTGTAAATTCTTGTTTGGGAAAAAGATCCTGGTATAGACCAAGAATTGATTGATTTAATTTAATCAAAGATATAATTAGAACAATGTCTAAAAAAAAAAAAATTTTAATAACAGGCGGCGCTGGGTTTGTAGGCACCAATTTAATAAAATTACTTTTAAAAAAAACTAAATATCAAATTATAAGTATCGACAATTATTCTTCGGGTTCAAAAAAAAATCATATCAAAAATATCAGAGTGAATTATATAAAAGGAAATACTGTAGATATTTCAAAAATAATTAAGAAACCAAAAAATATTCACTCTATTTTTCACTTTGGTGAATTTGCAAGAATTTATCAAAGCTTCTTAAAAATGAATGAATGTATTTCCTCTAATTCAGTCGGTTCAAAATCTATATTTAATTTTTGCTTAAAAAATAAGATAAAATTAATTTATTCTGCTACCTCTGCATCATTGGGAAATAAAGGAAAAGATAAATATTTATCTCCATATGCTTTTTCAAAAGCAAAAAATTTAGAATTATTAGAAAATTTAAAAAAATGGTTTAATTTTAAATATGAAGTGATTTATTTTTATAATGTTTATGGTCCTTATCAAATATCAAGAGGAAAAATGTCAACAGTAATAGGTATTTTTGAAGATCATTTCAAAAGAAAAAAACCACTACCAGTGGTAAGACCTGGTTCACAAACTAGAAGATTCACTCATATAAATGATACTGTTGAAATTTGTTTTTATGCATGGAAGAAAAATTTATGTCGCCATTATAGTATTGCTAATAAGCAATCTTTTTCAATTCTTGAAGTTGCAAAAATGTTTAATACAAAAATAAAATTTTTACCCAAAAGGCCTGGTGAAAGATATGCATCTGCGCTGACAAATATGAATCTTTCAAATAAAATTTATAAGCATTACGGTAAATTAAATCTCAAAGATTATGTAAAAAGATTTATTTCCGAAAATTCTTAATGACCTGGAAATTCTATTAAACTTTCGGTTTTATAACCCCTACTTTTCAGAAGATTGTTTCCTGGTAGATCAAAAAGATTTATTACAAATATAAAACCAGCAACTTTACCACCTGAAATTTCTATTAGCTTGGCAGCGGCCTCAGCGGTTCCGCCTGTTGCAATTAAATCATCAATTACTAATATCTTCTCACCTTTTTCAATGGAATCTTTATGGACCTCAATCGTTGCTTCACCATATTCTAATTTAAAATCTACCGAATGAGTTTCAGCTGGTAATTTGTCTTTTTTTCTTAGTAAAATAAATGGTTTATTCAAAACATAAGATAAAGTAGAAGCAAACACAAAACCTCTAGACTCAATTGCAGATACTTTATCAAATTCAATTTTTTTTGATATTTCTATGATTTTATCGTTGGCAAACTTAAAAGCATCAGGATTTTTAATAAGAGTTGTAATATCTCTGAATAAAATTCCTTTTTTTGGATAATCTTGTATTGATCTAATATATTTTTTTAAATCCATAATTATACTTCAAGTTCTAACAAAAAAGCTTTAATAATTAAATAATGAAAAAAAGAAAACTTGGGATAATTGGCGGAAGCGGACTCTACAAAATGGAAGGTTTTGAAAAGACTGAGTGGAAAAAAATTAGTACTCCATGGGGAAAACCTTCAGACAAAATTTTACTTGGAAGTATAGGTAAAGAAGAAATTTGCTTTATCCCAAGACATTCTAGAGGCCACAAGATAAATCCTACCAACATAAATTTCAGAGCAAATATTGATGCTATGAAACAGTTAGAGGTGACAGATATAATTTCAGTATCAGCAGTGGGATCATTAAAAGAAAATTTGGAGCCAGGAAAATTTGTTATTGTAGATCAGTTTATAGATAGAACTTTTTCCAGAGTAAAAACATTTTTTAATGAAGAAATAGTAGCTCATGTTTCAATGGCAAAACCTACAAGTTCTGGACTATCAAATTGTTGCGAAGCAGCATTAAAGAGGTTGAATATTAGTCACCAAGTTGGAGGAACGTATGTAGTTATGGAGGGACCTCAATTTTCCACTTTAGCTGAATCCAATCTATATAGATCTTGGGGCGCAGATGTAATTGGTATGACTAATATGCCAGAAGCAAAATTAGCTAGAGAAGCAGAAATTAGATATTGTACAGTTGCGATGGTAACTGACTATGATTGTTGGCATCCTGATCATGATGAAGTTGATGTAAATATTGTTATTAAAACTTTAATGAAAAATGCAGATAATGCGCAAAGTATGATCAAAGAAATAATTAAAACTTTTAAGGATTACCCCGTGGAAAAAGACCCTGCTAATAATTGTTTGGATGTTGCTATTATAACAGATCCAAAATTAAGAACAAAAAAGACAATAAATAAATTAAAAAATATTGCAGGCAGAGTTTTAGATAAGAAAAAATAATTTAAATGCCCACATACATTGTAAAATATACAAATCTTAATCTATCGCAAAAACAAAAAAATTTTATAGCTAAAGATATAACTATGACACACAGTAAATTTACAGGAGCTAATAATTTTTTTGCTCAAGTAATTTTCGAAAAAAATGTAAAATATTGTCATTATATGGGTGGAAAATTAGTAAAGAGCAAAGAAATTTTTTTAAATGGACAAATAAGATCAGGGAGAAGCTCAAAGGTAAAAAAAAAATTGATACTTGGATTAAGAAAAATTTTAATAAAAAATACTAAGCTGCGTAGCGACTTTGTATGGGTCTATTTAGAGGATTTATTACCAGATCAAATGGTTGAATACGGAGAGGTTTTGCCAAAATCAGGGCAGGAAAAAAAATGGCTCAAGTCACTAAGTCCACAATTAAGAAAAAGATTGAGAAAGATGGATAAAAGAAAATGAAAATAGATGGAAAATCTTACAAAACTATTTGGTTTGAAAAAAATTTAGTCAAAATAATTGATCAAACTAAACTCCCCCACCAATTTTTAATAAAGGATTTAAAGACAGTTAAAGATGCAATTAATGCTATCAAATCTATGGAAGTGAGAGGAGCACCATTAATCGGCGCAACAGCAGCCTATGGTTTAGTTTTATCGATAATTGAGAAGAATGATTTATCATATCTTAAAAAATCCAGTGAGGAATTAATTGCATCAAGGCCTACAGCAATTAATCTTAAGTGGGCAGTGGAAAGAATGATGAAAAAGTTAACTGGAATGAATGAAGCAGATATTTTGAAAATAGCTTTAGAAGAAGCAAAAGCAATAACAGAAGAGGATATTAAATTTTGTAAATATATTGGATTAAACGGTTTAAAAATAATTGAAAAAATTGCTAATAAAAAAAAAAATATAGTAAATATTCTTACACATTGTAACGCTGGATGGCTTGCAACAATAGACTGGGGCACAGCCACCTCACCAATTTACCATGCTCACCAAAAAGGAATTAAAGTTCATGTATGGGTTGATGAAACAAGACCAAGAAATCAAGGAGCAAATTTAACATCTTATGAATTAAACGAGGAAGGAATTTCTAATACAGTAATTACCGACAACGCAGGAGGAATTCTTATGCAGAGAGGTCAAGTTGATTTGTGTATTGTAGGGACTGATAGAACACTTTCAAATGGGGATGTTTGTAATAAAATTGGAACTTATTTAAAAGCTTTAGCCGCTAAAGAAAACAATGTGCCTTTTTATGTAGCGCTTCCAAGTTCAACTATTGACTGGAAAACAAAAGACCACAAACAAATTCCAATTGAAGAGAGAGACTCAGAAGAATTATCTCATGTTGAAGGCGTAGATAAAGACAATAAAATTTCAAAAGTTAGAATTTATCCAAAAAATAGTAAAGCAATGAATTTAGCATTTGATGTGACACCTGCTAAGTTTGTAACAGGTTTAATTACTGAAAAAGGAGTCTGTGAAGCATCAGAAAAAGGATTGAAGGATTTATTTAAGTGAAAAAATTAAAAACAGAAGTAATCAAATACTCAAAAAAATTAAATGTTACTAACTTGTCTGCATTAAGGTCAGGAAATATTTCTGTAAGAGCAAAAGAAAAAGGAGTTAGTGGATTTTATATTACTCCTTCCGGAAGAAAATATTCCTCACTGAAAACAAAAGATATTGTTTTTGTTTCTTTGAAGGGAGTTTTTGATAAAAAAAAAGGTAAACCATCATCTGAGTGGAAATTTCATAAAGATATTTATGTGAATAAAAAAGAGGCTAAAGCTATAGTTCACGCCCATTCTACTTGCGCTACAGCTCTTTCAACTCATCAAAAAAATATTCCAGCTTTTCACTACATGGTTGCAGTTGCTGGAGGCGAGGATATTAAATGCAGTAAATATGCAACATTTGGAACTAAAAATTTATCTAGAAATATAATTAAAGCTCTAAAAAACAGAACAGCGTGTTTAATGGCAAATCACGGTCAGGTTGCTTTTGGAGAAAATTTAGAAAAGACTTTTGAGCTCGCTCAGGAGATCGAAAATATTTGCCATCAATATATAAATGCCATAAGAATTGGAATACCTAAGATTCTTTCAAAAAAAGAAATGAAAATAGTTTTAGGGAAATTTAAAAATTATAAAAAAGGATAGTTTATAATGATTAAAGTAGGAGAGCACATTACCATAGACTTTCTCGGTGTAAAAAAAGATTATTCTCCAGAATTTTACGAAAAAGTAATTTACAAAATAGCTAAAGCAGCAAAAGTTCAAATTTTAAATGTTGCTTCGCATCGATTTGAACCTCAAGGTTTTACATTAGTTGCACTATTATCTGAAAGCCATTTTAGTTTTCATACGTTTCCTGAAAGAGGTGTGATAAGCTTTGATTTTTTTACTTGCGGAAAAGTAAATCCAAAAGTAGCTCTAAAAATTTTAAGAAAAGAAATAGCTCATGAAAGAGCTGTCACAAACGCTTTTGATAGAAGTAGTATTGGTTTGTATGATGATATTTACAGCTCTCCTGGCCAAAAAAAGTATTATGTAGTCAAAAATGTATTAGAAAAATTTACATCTAAAGTCGGTCAATTCGTCGAAATTATGGATCTAGAAGAATTTGGTCACGCTTTATTCATTGATCATGAAATTCAAGTAGCTGAAAAAGATGAAAAAATTTACAGTTCTAATTTTTTTAAATCCAGTTATGATTTAAGCAAAAAAAATAATAATGTAGCTATTATAGGTGGCGGAGACGGAGGAGTAGCTAGAGCTTGTTTAGAAAATAATTCTAATTATATAGATTGGTTTGAACTTGATCCCGAAATAGTAGATGTATGCTATCGACATTTACCAAAAGTTTGTTCTAAAGTTAAAAAAAGTAATAAAATTAAAACTTTTTGGGGCGATGCATTTAAGAGCATTAAAGAAATCGAAGACTCTAAATACGACAAAATATTTGTCGATTTAAATGATGACCAATATTGCATAGATCTTGCAAAAAAAAATATGAAAGGGCTCAAAAGAATTCTCAAAAAAGGTGGTATTATTACCGCCCAGGTAGGAAGTCATGACAAAAAACCGAAACAAGTTGAAAACTGGTGCAAAGTTTTAGAAAAAAGTTTTGGAAATGTAAAAATATCAGGAGCTTATATACCCAGTTTCGATTGTAATTGGAATTTTGCTTCATCTATAATGAAGTAATGTTTCGTGTTTCTTGCATTCAGCTAAGATCAAATAACAATATTCATAGTAATTTAGATACAACGTCAAAACTTATAATTAAAGCGGTAAAGCAAAAAACTGATTTCATCGTTACTCCAGAAGTTTCGTCACATTTCTCTTTAAATAAAAAAGAATTGCTAAAAGTTTGTACGTCAATGCAAAATGATATTTATCTAAATGGAATTAAAAAACTTGCAAAAAAATATAAGAAATGGATTTTGATAGGATCTTTAATAATTAAGATTTCAAAAAATAAATTAGTTAATAGATCTGTTTTAATTGATAAGAGTGGGAGAATAAGAACCTACTATGATAAAATTCACATGTACGACGTTGTTTTAAGTAAAAAAGAGAAATATTTTGAGTCAAAGAGTTTTTATCCAGGAAACAAAATAAAGACTTTTAACTTACCTTGGGGAAAAATCGGTCTAACTATTTGTTATGACCTTAGATTTCCAATTCTATATAGAAAACTGGCTAAGGCGGGATCATTATTTTTAACTGTTCCATCTGCCTTCACTGAGACTACAGGCAAGAAACATTGGCATTCATTATTAAAAGCTAGAGCTATAGAAAATTTTTGTTATGTTTTCGCCCCTGCGCAGGGCGGGACACATTATAACGGAAGAAAAACTTTTGGACATTCATTAATAATTTCTCCAGATGGAAAAATATTAAAAGAGTTAAAAAAATCAGAGGGCGTGATTACAACTGCTGTAAATCCTAAATTATCAAAAAATCTTAGGTTAAGAATACCTAGTTTAAGGGGCGACTAACTATTCGTAAGATTTTACCTCTTTTATATTTGATCCAAGAGCATTGTTAATTGCTAATTTGATTTTTGCTCTTTCGTCATTAAATTTATAAACACTTCTGGCAAGTTCGATAAATTTTTCATCAAATTTATTATTTTTTTCAGCAAATCTTTTTCCGTCCTCAATATTCCAAAGTTTTAAATTTATGTTTTTTAAATCATTCTTAAAACTTAAAATTTTACTTTCATTATTAATCGATTTTTTTAAAGTTTCATTTAATGAAATTAACTCTTTATTTACCTCTATCAATTTTTCTTTATTAATTATTTTTTCTTTTTTGATTTCTAAAATGGTAATTTTATCTATTAATTCTCCAGCTGATATTTCTGCCAAAATTTTGTCCATTTTTCTACTCATATTAATATTTGACTATATTAATTATTAAATATACTTCGAAATAATAATGTCAAATATATTAATAATAAAACATGGTTCTTTAGGTGATTTAATTCAAGCAAATGGAGCTATAAAAGATATAAAAAATTTTTACAAAAATAGAAAAGTTTTTTTACTAACAGCTCAGCCTTACGCTATTTTTATGTCAGAATGCCCTTATCTAGATGGAGTCATAATAGATAAAAGGTTGCCTAGATGGAATTTATTCTATTTAAATAATTTGAAAAAAAATCTAGCAAAATATAATTTTACAAAAATCTTTGATTTACAAAACTCAAGCAGAACTAAATTTTATAAAAGATTTATTTTAAAAAGCGTTGAAT
Source organism: uncultured Pelagibacteraceae bacterium (assembly GCA_902535255.1). Taxonomy (GTDB): domain Bacteria; phylum Pseudomonadota; class Alphaproteobacteria; order Pelagibacterales; family Pelagibacteraceae; genus Pelagilacustribacter. Next base: position 66,801 of record CACASQ010000001.1, on the reverse strand, counting down.
GGTCATCCACTGAAACCTCCTTAGAGCCAGGTCAAAAAAAGAGTGATTTCGACAAAGATCCTGTTCTTGATAGAATGGAAATTCAATTAAAAAAAAGTGGCATTCAAACTGAATTTGTAAAAAATATAGACTTAAATTGGGCTATATCAGATATCTCCAGGTTAAAAAAACAATATGCAAATAATGACTACATTTTATTATTTCCTTTTTGTTCAAAAAAACTTCCAAAAAAAAAATGGCCTTTTTTCAAAGATTTAATTTTACGACTAAAACAAGATTATAAAAATAAATATCCAATTCTATTGGCTCCAGGACCAGACGAAATTGATGAAGCAAATGCGATGAATGCTAAAGTAGTTTTAGATAATAATCAGCCAATTAATATTAAAACTTTAGTATCTTTAATAAGTAACGCTAAATTTATCATTGCAAATGATACAGGACCTGCTCATATAGCCTCACATTTAGATAAAGCTGGAATTGTACTTTTTGGAAGTCACACGACTGCAACGAAAGTAAGTATCGAAAATTTTAATTTTAAAGCAATTACTGTTGAAAATCTAAATAATTTAACAGTTGAAACCGTCATAGAAAAAGTAAAATCTAAATTAAATTAAATTAAATTAATGTAATTTTTGATAATTTTATTCCAAGCAAAGCCTTTGGAAAATTCAAAAGCATTAGCACCGAGTTCTTTATATTTTTCGTTTGATAAAATTTTTAAGAGTGTATCGTAAATAGCATTTAAGTCGTTACCATTACAAAGATATCCTGTTAAACCAGATTTTATTGCATCTCCTTCACCGCCATAAATACCTCCAATTGATGGCTTCCCGTAAGATGCAGCTTCAATATAAGTAATACCAAATCCCTCAACCGATTTTTTATAAACAACTGAAGGCATTACGAATACATCTGATTGTTCAAGTAAACCAACTTTTTCTTGTTCTGTAGAGCTAAAAATTAATTCGACATTTTTTTCTAAACCTAATTCTTTTCTTAATTTCTCAAGATTTTTTCTTTCATCCCCATCACCAATTGATACATATTTTAAATTTGGAAATTTTGGTATAAGATTTTTGATTGACATTAAAATATTTTGATGGCTTTTACGCCCATCTAATCTAGAAATAGTAATTAACTTTGGTGATGCATTAGCATAAATATTTTTAGAAAATTGTTTTGCTGTTTCATTAACATCAATAGGATAGTTACAACCAGGATTAATGATATGAATGTCCTTTATTCCAAGTTTAAAACCTAATTCTTTAGTAAATTTTGAATTTGCAATTACAAAATCTGCTTTTCCTAAAGATTTTAAAACTCTTTTATTTAAAGAAGAACCAACAGGATGATTTATTTCCTTAGAGTGAATTAAGCAAAAAGATTTTGTTTTCTTGAGGATTTCTAAATCAATATTTTCAATACTTTTCCAATGATCAAAAAAACATGCACGTATTTGATTTTTTTTAATAAAATCTTTTACTAAATTAGCTTTTCTGTACTTTCTAAATATTTTAAAACCTGAAATTCTTTCTATATTTAATTTAGAATTTTGATCATATTCAATAGCATCCTCATGGTTGTCCGCAAAAACCTTGACTGGACCATGATTTGTAAGAGCGTTAGATAAACCCTCCATTAGGTTCTGCATTCCACCAAGTTCAGGAGGAAAATTTCTTGTAGATACTAAAAACATTAATTAAACCACTTTATATTACATCCCATACTAGGAATTTGTTCTTTTGGACCAGCTTGTGTTTCAGAAATCATTTTCATCGCTATTTTTAAATCACTATCTCCAGCTGAAACAGGTTTTAAATCTTTAAGCTCTCTAAATCTTCCTCGATACTGAAGCTTTAATTCCTTATTGTATCCAAAGAAATCAGGTGTACAAACTGCACCGTACTTTCTTGCAATCTCTTGTGTTTCATCTATTAAATAATTTATCTCTCCAAAATTATTTGTTTTTGCAAATTTAATCATATTATCGAAAGAGTCTTCAGGATAATTTTTAGTATCATTAGACATGATTGCAACAGTGTTAATCCCATCTTTTTTTAACTCGTTACAATCCTGGGCTAAATCACGAATAATAGCTTTTACATAAGGGCAGTGATTACATATGAACATAATAAGTGTAGCTTTTTCACCTTTAACATCATCAAGGGAGATTATTTTATTTTCTATTGATTTTAGTTTGAAATCCTCAGCTTTTTTTTCAAAATCGCATACTGGTGTCTTTGTTAAAGCCATAATATATTATAAGATAATTAATAATACATTACAGCAAATTTATGATTTACGATGTTAATGGTCACACTCCAAAAATTGATCCAGACAGCTGGGTAGCTTCTAATGCAGTTATCATTGGCAGGGTAGAATTAAAAAAGAATTCAAATATTTGGTTCAATGCAACTTTAAGAGGTGATTTAGAACCAATTATTATTGGCGAAGGTTCGAACATTCAAGATGGTAGCGTAATACACACAGACCCAGGCTGTCCTACAATTGTAGGAAAAGGAGTTACTGTAGGTCATATGGTAATGTTACATGGATGTGAAATTTCAGATGATTGTATTATAGGAATAGGTTCAACTATTTTAAACAAAGCAAAGATTGGAAAAAATTGTATCATCGGGGCTAATTCATTAGTGACAGAAAATAAAGTTATTCCAGACGGATCACTTGTCCTAGGAAGCCCTGGCAAAGTAGTTAGACAAGTTACTGATGAAGAAATAAAACATATTAAAGAAAACGCCAGAGACTATGTTGAAAATATTAAAAAATATAAGAAATAGTTTTTTTTTATTTGCGATTTTATTATCAGGCTCTTCAGATTTAGAAGCTAAAAACAGTAAAGATGTCTCTAATACTGAGGTAAAAAGAAAAACTATCTCTCACAAAAAAAAATATTCTCTAACTTTAGCTAATAGTAAAGATGGTCATCCTGTAAGATCCGGAAAAAAATCTTACAGATTTGAGGTAAGATTAGGTGATTGCGGTAAAGATAGCGGACATGATGATTGTAAAAAAGATAGACAAAGAACTGAGCTTCAATTCAAAAAACATCAAACGGGTAAAAAAGATCATTGGTATTCTGCATCTATTTATTTACCCGAAGAATATCAATCAGTAGCTCCTGTTAGAACTACTTTTGCTCAACTTTATGAAAAAGGCTGGAAACCTATTCTTATGGTTACAGATAGAAGTGGTGAATGGTTAGAAGTAGGAAGAATGTGGAGTGGCGAGTATGTTGAAATGAAAAAGGCAATCAGGATAAATGATATGAGAGGAAAATGGACTGATGTACTAATTAACGCTCGATACTCAAGAGATGAAAATGGATTCATGAAAGTTTGGATTAATAACAAGTTAATACTAAATGCTGAGAATATAAAAAATATTACGCCATACACTAAAAGAGGTGTCGGACTAGATTTTGGAATTTATCAAACATTCGTAAGCGGATGGAAAAGGGAGCATGGAGATAAACCCTATCCAAATATGGTTGTTTATTTTGATGAAGTTAATTTAGGCTCGACAAAAGAAAAAGTTACAAAAAAACTAGGGAATTAACCAAGTAAATTTTTTTGATCCATTCAAATCAATTATTGCTCTTCGATGACCTTTGGCTGCTAAATAGAGCCATTCAATGCTTTTAATGTTGCATCTTATGACACAAAAGTTTTTATAACCGGCCTCACTTTCTTCTTTAGTAAAATCAAAATTATCAAATTTATTATCTAACCCTGAGGTTGGTTTTTCAGACTCTGTTCCAGGTCCACTAGTAACCAAGTAACATTTTCTACTAATATGGCCAGTTTTTTCCCAAGACTCTTTTGTAACATCATTGTTGTAATTAACTTCGCACTCAGCCTTAACTCTAAGCTGTATTTTTTCTTCCTTGCCATAAAACAAAATAGAACATTTGGGATTTTTTTTTATTTTCTCAATTTTTGAAGATCTAATATCACTATGGTATTGAATAAAATTATTTTGTTTATCTGCTTTTCTAAGAACAACAACTCTTCCATCAAGATCTTTATCGTTACCGCAAATAAATACAGGTGTTCTGAATTCTGATGACCTGTCTTTTACTGCATTAGACAAAAGATCCCATATCTTCTTTTCTATCTCTTTTGAATCTTCGTAGTAACTAACTGTTTCTGACACAACTTATTTTCTAAATCTTTTAATTAAACTTGAAGTATCCCATCTTTGACCACCCATTTTTTGTACTTCTGCATAATATTCATCAATTATTTTTGTAATAGGTAAAGGTGAGTTATTTTTCTTAGCTTCATCCATCGCTATTTTTAAATCTTTTCTCATCCAATCAACTGCAAAACCATAATCAAATTTATCTTCAATCATTGTTTTATGTCTATTTTCCATTTGCCAAGATTGAGCTGCACCCTTTGAAATTACCTCAATTACATCGTGCATATTTAATCCTGCATTCATTCCAAAATTTATTGCTTCAGACAATCCTTGTACTAAGCCTGCAATACAAATTTGGTTAACCATCTTAGTTAACTGGCCACTTCCTGATGGACCAAGAAGTTTAATCTTTTTACTGTAGCAATCGATCACTGGTTCAGCTTTTTTAAAAGGAGCTTCATCCCCACCAACCATAACAGTTAAAATTCCACCTTCAGCTCCAGCTTGTCCGCCTGAAATAGGGGCATCCAAGAAATCAAATCCTTTTGACTTTGCTACTTTGTAAAGTTCTCTAGCAATATTTGCAGATGCAGTAGTATTATCTACGTAGATCGCATCTTTTTTTGCAGTTTTAAATAAACCTTTGTCACCTAAAGTCACCTCTCTTAAATCATTATCGTTTCCAACACATGTAAAAATAAAATCGCAGTCTTTTGCAGCATCCATTGGAGTTTCTGCTGTTTTGCCTTTGTATTCCTTGATCCATTTTTCTGCTTTAGCTTTAGTTCGATTATAAACAGTTACATCGTGACCAGCTTTTGATATATAACCTGCCATAGGGTAACCCATAACACCCAAACCTATGAAAGCAACTTTACAACTCATAAATGATTAATCTCTCAACAAATAAAAAAGTAATAATATTCGGCTTTATATTTACATTTTTTTCAAGCTTTGGACAGAGCTTTTTTTTGGGATTGTTTAACGCACCAATAAGAAATGAACTAGGTATTTCCCACGGACAATTTGGAAATATTTATGCCACAGCAACAATTTTTTCTAGCCTTTTACTTATATGGGTAGGAAAGAAAATCGATGAGTATCAAATAATTTATTATTCTTTTTTTGTTATTTTACTGTTATTTTTTTCAGCTTTATTTTTTTCTTTTATCAATAGTATTATTTTTTTATCCATTGGTATATTTTTAATGAGATTTTCTGGTCAAGGGTTGATGAGCCATACTTCTACGACTACAATCTCAAGATTTTTTGAAAGGTCTAGAGGAAAAGCTCTAAGCACAATTTGGTTTGGATTGTCATCTGCAGAATTTATTTTACCAGTATTAGTAACTTACTTGTTTGTAATTTATTCCTGGAGATCAGTTTGGCAAGGAATAGCAATTATAATAATTATATTTTTGCCATTTGTTGTTTTAAATACAATCAAAAAAATTAAGTTAGATTCTAGAGAAAAAGATTTAGATCCTAAAAAAAATTTTAAAATTAAAAGTTGGAAAAGAAAAGAAGTAATTAAAGATTATAGATTTTATATTGTCTCACTTAATATGCTTGCAATGCCTTGGATAGCGACTGGTGTATTTGTTTATCAGTCATTTATTTCAGACTCTAAAATGTGGAATATTTACACAATACCAAAAGCATTTATGGTTTACTCATTAGCTTCAATAATAACTTTATTTTTCTCAGGTTTTTTAGTTGACAAATTTACGAGTAGAAAATTAATCCCAATTATGAATATACCTCTGTTAATAGGTATGTTTGTACTATTTTATTACAAACATGAAATGTCAGCATTTGTTTTTTTAGGTTTAGTAGGTATTTCAAATGGATTAGCCAACGTACTTGGATCATCTACTTGGGCTGAAATATATGGGGTAAAATTTATTGGATCTATCAAAGCCTTGACCACAGCTTTTATGGTCTTTTCAACTGCTTTTGGTACAGCAGTATTTGGATTAATGATCGACAATGGTTTTTCAATTGAAAATATCGCTTTTGTATCAGGATTGTATATTGTTTTTTCGCTGGTTCTTTTAATGTTTATAAGAAATAAGCTTGAGCCTGTTAAGCTTAGAAAATAATTGATTTCTTTACATTATTTGAATATATACTCTGCATCATGGCAAGAATTACTGTAGAAGACTGTTTAGAAAAAGTTGATAATCAATATGACCTAGTTTTGTTAGCTAAAGAAAGAACAGTTCAATTAAATGCTGGCGCCCCAATGCTGGTCGAAGAGGATAATGATAAACGAACTATTATATCATTACGTGAAATTGGAGATGGAAAAATAGATGTTAAGGAAGTTGAAGCTAACGCGATAAAAAGATTAAGAAAAGAACCCGACGAGTCTGAGGAACAAGAAGAAATCGAAGAGGAAACTAATGATGACTTTGAAAATTTATATAAAGGACAGGTTTCTAAAAGCGGTGTAGCTATATTACCCTCAAAAAGGACAAGAAGAATTCCTGAAGTAAAAAAACCTAGCTTAGCTGATGAAGCCCTTTCTGAGCTAAAAGCAGAGCAACCTGAGATTAAAGAAGAAAACTTAGATACAGAGGAAGCTCCTCTTGAATTAAGTGAAGAGGCTCCAGCAGAAGAAAACAAATCAGAGTAGATTATGAAGAAAACTGTTTCAGTTGCGCCTATGATGGATTGCACTGATAAGCATGAAATTTATTTTCTTAGTCTTATTAGTAAAAACATACATTTGTACACGGAGATGATTGTTGCTAATGCAATTGTAAGAGGAGACAGAAACAAACTTCTTTCATTTAAAAAAATAAATAATCCGGTAACACTTCAAGTAGGAGGATCGAATCCAAACGAGCTATCCGAAGCATGTAAGATTTCTGAAGACTACGGATATAATGAAATAAATTTAAACTTAGGCTGTCCTAGTAAAAAAGTTCAAAAAAATAAATTTGGTGCATGTTTAATGCAAGAACCAGATCTTGTAGCTAAATGTATTGAAGCAATGACTAAAGCATCAAAACTACCTGTAACAATAAAAACTAGAATTGGTTACAATGACGTTGAAAATTTTGAGTTTTTAAAATCTTTTATTCAAACTACTAAGGATGCAGGTTCAAAAAAATTTATAATCCATGCAAGAAAAGCTCTACTTAAAAAACTCACACCAAAAGAAAATCTAAATATTCCACCACTTAAATATGATTTTGTTTACAAATTAAAAGATTATTTTAAAGATGATGAGATAATTATTAATGGAGGAGTAAAAACAACAGGACAAATTAAAAATCATTTAACAAAAGTAGATGGAGTGATGATTGGCAGAGCTATATATCACTCACCTTATTTTTTGGCAGATGTTGAAAAAGAAATTTTTAAAAATGAAAATGTACCGACAAGAACAGAAGTTATGGAAAATTTAATTCCTTATATTCTAGAACAAACTTCAAAAGGTGTACAATTAAATCATATTATGAGACATACGGTAGGTTTGTTTCATGGACAAAATGGCTCAAAAACTTGGAAACAATATCTATCTAAAAATATGTGCATAAGAGATGCAGACTTGCAAAAAGTAAATCATATTATGGATCAAGTAAGAAAAAATAATCCTGTTTCTTTAGAGAGATAGTTTTGGATATCCTTTCTCAATCAGAAATAATTTATTTAGTTTTAATAATGATTGCTACAGCAATACCAGCAGGTTTTGCAGCTGGGTTATTTGGTATTGGGGGAGGGTTAGTAACAGTTCCAATTTTATTTTATATCTTTAGCTTTTCCGGAATTGAAACAGCTTATGTCATGCACTTAGCAGTAGGAACTTCATTTGGGATTATTATACCTACCTCGACTGTATCTGTTCTAACTCACCACCAACATAAAGCTGTAGATTTTAATATTGTAAAAGGTTTCGGTTTTTTTGTAGCCACTGGAGTGATTTTAGGAACAATATTCGCTGCAAGCTTAAAAACAAAACCTTTAATACTATTTTTTACAATTATTGTATATTTACTTGCGTTTTACTTACTGTTCTTAAAAGAAAAAAAAACAAATATAGAAATTAAAATGGGATTAGTCTCTAAAGCCATTTCAGGGATTGTGAGTGGCTTTATTTCTGCACCAATGGGTATTGGAGGAGCTGTGATGAATGTTCCAATTTTAAAATTTTTTGGTTATCCAATAAATAAGGCTATTGGTAGTGCGGCTGCAATTGGGTTTATTATTGCTTTATTTGGTGCAGGGGGTTTTTTAATTTCTGGCTCATACCTAAAAGCTGACTTACCTTTGAGCATTGGATTTTTAAATATTCCTGCCTTTTTAGTTTTTTTTCCTATTACTGCATTCATGGCAAGACTTGGAGCAAAAGCTAGCCATAGAGTCGATAAAATGAGAATGACAAAATATTTTGGACTGTTTCTAATAGTTATTGGAACTAGATTTTTATACGAATATTTTAAACTCTAAATTTTTTGATCGTAATCTCCAATCTTACCAGTTTTTTGCAAAAGATTATCTATAAATTCAAAAATTTTTTTCTTACTTTCATTAGACTTAGTACTTTCAGTTACAACGACTAAAGAAGGCTTGTTGGATGATGCTCTTATTAAGCCCCATGAGCCATCCTCTAGAGAAAACCTCACACCATTAACTGTCAATACTTCAACAATACTTTGATTATCAATTTTAATACCTTCACCTTTTAATTTCTTTACTTCTTTTACCATTTTATCAACTACTTTATACTTCTCCTCATCTTTACAGTAAGGAGCCATTGTTGGAGTTTGATAAGTTACAGGCAACGATCCAATAATTTTACTCATTTTTTTGTTTTGATCTACAATTAGCTGACAAACCTGTATTGCTGAATTAATCCCATCGTCATAACCATAGCCTAACGGTTGATTAAAGAAAAAATGCCCACTCTTTTCAAAGCCAGCTAAAGCTTTTTTTTCATTAACTTTTCTTTTAATATGTGAATGACCAGTTTTCCAATATATAGTTTCACATCCATTTTGTTTTAAGATTTTATCACTTTTAAATAGTCCTGTTGATTTAACGTCAACAATAAATTTTGAATTTTTATGTTTATTTGAAAGATTTCTTGCGATTAATAAACCAATCTTATCTGAGAAAATTTCATTTCCTTGTTCATCTATTACTCCGCATCTATCTCCATCTCCATCAAAACCAAATCCAATATCTGCTTTATTATCTTTTACAGCTTTAGCTATGGCATGCAGCATCTCAAGATCCTCAGGGTTTGGGTTATATTTAGGAAAGGACCAATCTAAATTACAATCTAATTCAATGACATCACAGCCGATACCTTTTAAAATTTCTGGCGCAAATATTCCCGCGGTTCCATTCCCACAAGCAACTACAGCTTTTATTTTTTTATTTACTTTATTTTTTTTAATTAAATCTTGAATATACACATTTTTAAAATCATCAATTTTTTTTAATGATCCTTTTCCACTTAAATATTTTTTATTTAAAGTAATATCTTTTAAGTTTGCCATTTCTTCAGGCGCATGTGTTAAACCTTTTTGAATACCCATTTTCACACCTGTCCAACCGTTTTCATTATGGCTGGCAGTTACCATTGCTATAGCATCTGAGTTTAAATTAAACTGAGCGAAGTAAACCATTGGAGAAAGAGATAAACCAATATCTTCAACATTGCATCCTGTTGAAATCAAACCTTGAGTTAAGGCTTTTTTAATTTTTTCACTATAAGACCTATAATCATGTCCAACTATTACCCTCGGATTATTTTTTTTGGTATGGCTTATTATTTGAGTGCCTAGGCCTTTGCCTAAATTTGTGATTCCCTCAATATCGATGTCTTTTTCAAAGATCCATCTTGCATCGTATTCTCTAAAACCATTTGGATTAATTTTCATTAGCTATAAATACTAAAGAATATAGGCATTTGTTATTAAATGTTTATTAACAAAACTTTCCACTTGCAAAATTAATTAGATGTTCTTATAATGTTCTATTGATTTAAGTGTTATATAGTATATTAACATATTTGTAACACAACATGTAGTTGTTTTGTTAACAAATCGACTAAAAACAAGGAAAATATGAATAAAAGTGTATCATTGGCAATAGAGAAAGCTGTCGGCTCGATAAGCCAAAAAAACCAAAACGAACTAAAGAATAACGGACCTAAAAAGCCCGATTTATTTTCTTTATCAGGAGAGACTGAGTTATTTCAAAACGAGAGGGGTATAACTATCAAGATAGATAGATCAAGAGATGAAAATTTAACTGATTTTGGTAGAGCTACACTTACAGATAGATATTTAGGTCAGAACGAAAGTTTTCAAGATTTATTTGCAAGAGTTGCAAGTGTTTATGCTGATGATAATTTACATGCACAAAGAATTTATAACTACATAAGCAATTTATGGTTTATGCCAGCCACACCGGTTTTATCTAACGGTGGCACAGAAAGGGGACTACCGATTTCATGTTTTTTAAACGAAGCTAGCGATAGCTTAGAGGGAATTACAAATCTTTGGGAAGAAAATGTTTGGCTTGCAGCTAGAGGAGGCGGAATAGGGAGCTACTGGGGTAATTTAAGATCTATTGGAGAAAAGATAGGAAAAGTTGGAAAAACCTCTGGAATTATTCCTTTTATCAAAGTCATGGACTCTTTAACTTTAGCTATCAGCCAAGGTTCTTTAAGAAGAGGATCAGCAGCATGTTACTTACAAATTGACCATCCAGAAATTGAAGAGTTTATTGAAATGAGAAGACCTACAGGTGGAGATGTAAACAGAAGATCACTAAATTTACACCATGGAGTTTTAGTAACTGATGAATTTATGAGAGCAGTAGAAACGGGTAGTCAGTGGGCATTAAGAAGTCCTTACGATGGATCTGTTCAACAAACTATACCGGCAAGAAATTTATGGATCAGATTATTGACTGCAAGAATTGAAACAGGTGAGCCTTACATCGTTTACATTGATACAGTCAACAGACAAATTCCTCAACATCATAAACTTGCTGGTTTAAAGGTCAAAACATCTAATCTTTGCAGTGAAATTACATTACCAACTGGAGTTGATAATGAGGGAAATCAAAGAACAGCTGTATGTTGTTTATCATCATTAAACTTAGACACTTATGATCAGTGGAAAGATGATCCGCAATTTGTAGAAGATGTAATGAGGTTTTTAGATAATGTTATGACTGACTTTATCAATAGAGCCCCAGATGAATTTGCTCACGCAAAATACTCAGCAATGAGAGAAAGAAGTGTTGGTCTTGGGGTTATGGGATTACATTCATACTTCCAACAAAAAAATATTCCTTTTGGATCAGTCATGAGCAAAGTCTGGAATAAAAAGATATTCCAAAACATTCAAGATAAGGTTGATAATGCCTCAAAAACTTTAGCTGATGAAAGAGGTTCATGCCCTGATGCAGCTGAATATGGAATGAAAGAAAGATTTTCAAATAAAACTGCAATAGCTCCAACAGCCTCTATTTCAATTATTTGCGGTGGATCTTCTCCTGGAATTGAGCCAATTGCTGCTAATAGCTACACTCATAAAACGCTTTCAGGCTCTTTCAATGTAAGAAATAAATATTTAAAAAAGATACTTCAAAAATATAACCAGGATACAGACGAAGTTTGGTCAACAATAACAACCAACCAAGGATCTGTGTCACATTTGAATTTTTTATCAGCAAACGAAAAAGATACTTTCAAAACTGCTTTCGAGATCGATCAAAGGTGGATTGTTGAACTTGGCGCAGATAGAACTCCGCACATATCACAAGCGCAGTCAGTAAATATTTTTGTTCCAGCGGACATACATAAGAAAGAACTTCACGATATTCATTTTCAAGCATGGAAAAAAGGTCTGAAAAGCCTTTATTATTGTAGATCCAAATCAATCCAGAGAGCTGAAAATGTAAACAATGGATCTTCAACAGATGTGACAAAAAATGTTTACTCTGGAAAACAAGAATCAAATAATGAAAACAATAACTATGAGGAGTGTTTATCATGTCAGTAGCAGAAAAAACTAAACCAGCAATAATTCAACCTAACAAAATGGGCTTATTAGTAGAAAACCCAGTATATAAACCATTTAGGTATCCATGGTGTTATGATGCTTGGTTAACTCAGCAAAGAATCCATTGGCTACCTGAAGAGGTGCCATTAGGAGATGACGTAAGAGATTGGCAGAAAAATCTATCAATTGAAGAAAAAAATCTTTTAACACACATATTTAGATTTTTTACTCAAGCCGATGTAGAAGTTAATAACTGTTATTTAAGACATTACACTACAGTATTTAAACCAACTGAAGTTTTAATGATGATGACAGCCTTTGCGGCAATGGAAACAGTTCATATTGCTGCTTACTCTCATCTATTAGATACTATCGGAATGCCAGAGACAGAGTACTCAGCGTTCTTACAGTATAAAGAAATGAAAGATAAATACGACTACATGCAAGGCTTTGATGTAAAATCAAAACATAATATTGCGATGACAATGGCAGTGTTCTCAGCTTTTACAGAAGGATTACAATTATTTGCAAGTTTCGCAATTTTATTAAACTTCCCAAGATTTAATAAAATGAAAGGTATGGGCCAAATAGTAACTTGGTCAGTAAGAGACGAAACTCTCCACTGTAATTCTATGATTAGACTTTTCAGGGATTTCGTTAAAGAAGAGCCACAAATCTGGAATGATAAATTAAAAAATGAAATCTATGAAGCTTGCAAAACTATCGTCCATCATGAAGATGCTTTCATTGATCTAGCTTTTCAAATGGGTCCAATGCAAGGTCTAACAGCGGAAGAAGTTAAACAATATATAAGATTTATTGGAAATAGAAGATTAGAGCAATTAGGTTTAAATCCTATTTACGATGTTAAGAAAAATCCATTAACTTGGTTAGACACTATGCTTAACGGAGTGGAGCACATGAACTTTTTTGAAGGTAGAGCCACAGAATATTCTAAAGCCTCTACTAAAGGAACATGGGGTGAGGTTTTTACTTAAAATTATTTTTCCCAATCAAATTTAGGAAAAGTATTAAATACCTGAAGAACTTTATCTGACCACTGATTACATATTTTTTTGTAATCTTCATCGCTTGTGCTCAGACATTTGAGATAAGATAATTTTTTCTGGTCCTTTTTATAAACCGCAATATCTATTGGTGGTCCAACCGTTAAATCACTTTTAAGAGTAGAGTCCATTGAGATTAATGCACATCTAGATGCATCACCTAAAGATACACTTGAAGTTATTACTCTATCAAGTATAGGTTTACCGTACTTTACTTCACCAATTACCAAGTAAGGTTTACTATCAGCTGGTCTTATATAATTTCCTTGAGGATAAACTAGGTAAAGTTCTAAGCCTTGTCCTCTTATTTGCCCTCCAATAATAAAAGTGGCTCCCAAAACTAAGCTATCTGTATTTACTCCATCCGGAGATGAATGTTTTATAGTAAGTTTTCCTACGTACGACGCTATTTGCTCAAAATCTTTACACTTGTTTAAATTTAAAGCTGAATTATCTTTTATGTCCTTTTCAATGGATTTAAAAACAGCTTGAGATGTAGCTAAATTTCCAGATGTTACTATAATTACTGTTCTATCTCCTACATCATAAGTCAACATCTTTGAGTAAATATTGACGTTATCAAGACCAGCATTAGTTCTAGAATCTGATGCTAAAACCACTCCTTCATTTGTTTTTATACCTACACAATAAGTCATTCTTAATGTTAAAATATTTAATCTATCATAAATAATCTAAATTAGACATGCCAGACATCTATTTCTTGCATTTGATTAATCATCTAAATGATAAATAATTTTATAATGGTTGATATATGGAAAAAATATAACCCTAGCAAGTCGTATGATGAGTATTTTAACTTAGATAATAAGCTTAGAAAACAAGCTAAAACTATATCAAGTATCTTGGAAAGATACGGAATAAAAAAATTAAATGAGATTGAGAAAAACTGTCAAAGCACTATTAATGCTAGAGGTATAAATTTTAAAGTTTATTCTGCAGACAAAAGACAAGATGAAAAAAAATGGCCTTTAGATATCATTCCAAGAATAATAGAAAAAAAAGAATGGAATAAAATTTCGAAAGGATTATTACAAAGGGTAAAGGCACTTAATCTTTTCATAGATGATGTCTATAATGAAAAAAAAATTTTTAAGGAAAAATTAATTCCTGAAGAATTGATTTTAAAATCTCCTTATTATTTGAAGCAATGTGAAGGATTTTCACCTAAGCACAAAGCTTGGTCTAATATATCGGGCGTTGACTTAATTAAAAATAAAGATGGAGAATTTTTAGTCTTAGAGGATAATCTTAGAGTTCCATCTGGCGTATCTTATATGCTTGAAAATCGTATGGTGATGAGAGATGTTTTTCCGGAACTATTTACAAGACACAAGGTATCTTCCATTCATCAATATCCAAATAGACTTTATAGTTGTATGCAGGAATGTGTACCGAAAAAAACTAAAAATCCTCACATGGTTTTACTTACACCAGGTGTGTATAACTCTGCTTATTTTGAACATGAATTTTTAGCTGATCAAATGGGCATAGCTTTAGTTGAAGGTAAAGATTTATTTGTAGAAAAAGATTTTGTTTACATGAAAACTGTTAAAGGTCCTCTAAAGGTAGATTGTATTTATAGAAGAATAGATGATAATTTTCTAGATCCTAAAGTTTTTTACAAAAAATCACTTTTGGGTGTTGCAGGTCTCTTCAAATCTTGGATTAAAGGAAATGTTGGAATAGTCAATGCTCCTGGAACAGGGATTGCAGACGATAAAGCTATATATTCATATGTTGGTAAAATGATAAAATTTTATTTGAGTGAGGAACCAAAAATAAATCAAGTCGAAACTTTTTTATGTAGAAACAAATTAGAAAGAGAGCATGTACTAGAGAATATCTCAAAACTTGTAGTAAAACCAACAAACGGATCTGGAGGAAATGGTATTATGATAGGACCCAAAGCTTCAATAAAAGAAAAAAACGATTTTATAAAAAAAATTAGTAAAGATCCAAAAGGTTATATTGCTCAACCACTTGAAGTTTTGTCAACAACTCCAACAATTTCAGAAAACTCAATCGAACCAAGACATCTTGATTTAAGACCGTTTGTTCTTAGCGGCAAAACTTCATGGGTAACAACTGGTGGCCTGACTAGAGTAGCACTTCGAAAAGGAAGCACTATAGTTAATAGTTCACAAGGTGGTGGTTCAAAAGACACTTTAGTAATAGAAGTTTAGTCTTACCATTTTTGTGTTAAAATGTTAGGATGTATTCAAATTCATCCATTTTAATATTTACTGATCTTGATGGAACACTTTTAAATAGAGATACTTTTAAATTCGACAGTATTAAAACTTTTCTAAAAGAACTTAAAAAAAGAAATATAATAATTATACCAAATTCAAGTAAAACTGAGGATGAAATAATAGAATTTAATTACGAAGCTAATTTTCAATTTCCTTTTATCAGTGAAAATGGATCAATTATTCATAATCTAAATTTTTTAAGTAACGAATTCCCAGAGAAAATTATGTTAGCTAAAAATATTCATGAAATTCAAAATATTTTCGATAAAAATATAAATCAAGATTTAAGATCAAAATGTAAGGTAATTTCAAGTCTTACAATTTTGGAACAAACTAAAATTTTTGGTTTACCTGAAAATAAACTTAAACAAGTTTATAAGAGATCATGTACAATACCTATAATATTTGAGGGAAATAATGAAGAAAAATTAAATTTAAAAAATATATTATTAAAAAATGGTTTAGATTTTAAAGACGGGGGAAGAGTTATAAATTTAGGTGATAGAATAAATAAAGCTGACGCCATGAAAAAAATAACTCAAATGCTTGAAACTAAATTTAAATGTAAGCCAAGAACTATAGCAGTGGGTGACAATCATAATGATATAGAGATGCTTCAAAATTCAGATATTCCTTGTTTAGTAAAAAATGACAAGTTTTTTAGTAAAAACCTACAAATTAAAAATTTGATAATATCAAAACAAGCTGCACCAGAAGGGTGGGTAGAGATTGTCAAATTGGCACTAGAAAAAATTAAATAAAAGGAATAAATTTTATTATGGGCGATTTTTCTCAAAATGGAATAATTTCAAATCTCCACGATTTTGGAACTAAAACTACAGCTGATATAGAAAAAGAATTAGTAAAATTTTCTAAAGAAAGAAAAATGGAATTAATTTTACCAAGCTTATATTCTGAGTTAAAAGGAGATGCTTTACCTAATATTGTAAAACAGATTGGTGAAACAAAATATCTGAATCATATTATTATTGGTTTAGACAAGGCTTCAAAAGCTGAAGCTGTTAAAGCTTGGAAATTTTTTAAAAAATTAAAGACACCTTTTACAATTTTATGGAATGATGGACCTAGATTAAAAAAATTACATGAAGAACTTAAAGAAAAAGGTTTAGCACCGAGTGAAATGGGAAAGGGAAGAAATGTTTGGTATTGTCTTGGTATGTGTATAGCAAGAGATGAAGCTAGATCTGTTGCTCTTCACGATTGTGATATTAAAACTTATGATAGGAGAATGTTAGCAAAGTTATTTTATCCTGTTGTAAATCCTTTTTTTAATTTTGAGTTTTGTAAGGGATATTATCCAAGAATATCTAACGGAAAAATGAATGGTAGAGTTGCAAGATTACTAGTATTTCCTTTATTGAATGCTTTAGAAAAAACTATTGGAAGAAGTGATTATTTAGATTTTATGAAATCATTTAAATATCCTCTAGCAGGAGAGTTTTCCTTTAGAAGAAACGTTTTACCAGAGCTGAGAATATCTTCTGACTGGGGTATTGAAGTAGGTATTCTATCAGAAATGCAAAGAAATTTTTCTCCTCAAAATATTTGCCAGGTCGATTTAGCAGATAAATATGATCATAAACATCAGGACTTATCAGCAAATAACGAAAACAAAGGTTTATCAAGGATGTCTTTAGATATAATCAAAACATTAATAAGAAAACTAGCAACACAAGGAAATACATTTAGCCCTGAATATTTTAGATCATTAAAAGCTACATATTACCGATATGCATTAGATTTAATCGATATTTATAGAAGTGATGCTGAAATGAATGGTTTTAAATTTGATTCTCATACTGAGGAAAAAACAGTTGAATTATTTGCTTTAAACATAATAAAGGCTGGTGACTCTTTTTTAAAAAGTCCTATGGACACTCCATTCATACCCACATGGAGCAGAGTTAAAAGTGCTATTCCCGATTATTTAAAAAGACTTAAAGAAGCAATTAATGAAGATAACAAAAATTTTAGTTAATGTTAAAATTATTTTTAATTAAGTTTTTTATTTGAAATATTCTTAGCAACCTTTAAAAGATTTAGACATATTACTGATTAAATCAAAATATAAAGTTTTTCCTGGATTTAGAGTTGCTCCTAAAGGATCTATAACTCCAGTCTTAATATTAGTATCTTTTGCTACTGCTTTGATTATGTCAGGGTTAAATTGAGGTTCAGAAAATACACAGCTTACTTTTTCATGTTCAATCACCTCTCTAATCTCAGACAATTGTTCTGCACCAGGTAATACATCAGTATTTACTGTAAAAGCTCCTAAAACATTAACATCAAATCTTTTTTCGAAGTACTGGTAGGCGTCATGAAAAACAATTGATTTAAAATCTTTATTTAACTCAGATTTTACTTTTTTTGTAAGTTTATCTAAATCTTTGTGTGCTTTTTTTAAATTAGCTTTGTATTTAGATGTATTTTCTTGATCGTTTTCAATTAGATGCTCTGCCATTTCACTTAAAATTACTTTTGCATTCATTGGATCAAGCCAAATATGTGGATCGTGCTCACCGTGACCATGCCCGTGATGATCATCATGTTTATCTTCTTTGTGACCGTGTTCTTTATGATCATCATGTTTATCTTCTTTGTGACCGTGATCTTTATGATCATCATGTTTATCTTCTTTGTGACCGTGCTCTTTATGATCGTCATGATTATCGAATATGTTTCTTTCTCTAAATTCTAATTTTGTTAATCCCTTAATTTCCATTAATTCTATTTTCTCAGCTTTTTTTGCTATTGATTTTAAAGGTTTTTCTAAAAAATTTTCTAAATCTTCACCAACCCAAAATATTAGGTCGGCATTTTGTAACATTTTTGCGTGTGAAGGTTTCATTGCAAATCCATGTGGTGAAGCATATCCGTCTACTATCAAATCAGGTTTACCCACTCCATCCATCAAATAACTTGCTAATGAATGTATAGGTTTAATTGAAGCGACTACTTTAATATCAGCATTTGCAGGTGAAAAAATAGTTAATAAAGATATTATTGATAAAATAAATGGTAATTTTTTAATGTTTTTCATAATGATAATATTTAAGGTTTGTTATAATATAACACTATGTAATAATATAACATTATTAAGTCAAGGAAAAAAATGACATCAAATCAAAATATTTTAGTAAAACTAAATCAAGCTGGTTTCCGTTTAAAGAACAAATGGCTAGTTAAAGGAGTGTCACTACAAATTGAAAAGGGAAAAATAGTTACTCTTATTGGGCCAAATGGTTCTGGAAAAACTACAACTGCTAAAATTGCATTAGGAATTTATAAAAAAATTGATGGAGAAGTTGAAAAATTTACAAATAAAGTTGGATACGTTCCTCAAAAAATTTCAATTGATTGGACATTGCCACTTAGAGTGAAGGATTTCATGGTATTGACTGAGAATCTTAAAGATGAAGATATTAATGAAGCTCTATCATTAACTGGCGTTATTCAACTTAAAAATAAAAATTTGGGTGATTTATCAGGTGGTGAATTTCAGAGAGTATTAATAGCAAGAGCCATTTCAAAAAAACCAAATTTATTGGTGCTTGATGAACCAGTACAAGGCGTAGATTTTACTGGTGAAATTGCTTTATACAAACTCATAAAGAAAATTACTGACGAATTGAATTGTGGAATTTTATTAATTTCACATGATTTACATACAGTGATGAGTGCTACAGACCATGTTGTATGCTTAAACGGGCATGTCTGCTGTTCAGGCTCTCCAATGGATGTTGCAAAAAACAATGAATATAAAGCTTTGTTCGGTGAACAAGCTTCTCAAATATTATCAAGGTATGAACATAGACATGATCATATTCACACTAATGAAGGAGAAATAAAAAAAAATTAAATGTTAGATGATTTTTTTATAAGAGCTTTAATAGCTGGACTAGGCATTGCGATTGTAACAGGGCCTCTTGGATGTTTTGTTATTTGGAGAAGATTATCATATTTTGGTGACACTCTCGCACACTCAGCTTTGCTTGGAGTAACCTTAGCTTATACTTTGGAATTTAATATTGCTTTTTCAGTATTTATAATTTCATCTTTAATTGCATTAATATTAATCCAGCTTCAAAAAAGAACTAATCTACCAGGAGATGCTTTATTAGGACTCTTAGCTCATTCATCTTTAGCAGTTGGACTTGTCGTTATTGGTTTTTTAACATTCATTAGGTTCGATATAATGGGATTATTATTTGGAGATATTTTAGCTGTAACAGTTGACGACTTATTAATTGTATGGATAGGAGGTCCATTAATTCTTCTTATTCTTAAATTAATTTGGAAACCTTTATTTGCATCAACAGTAAATTATGAATTAGCAGAAGCAGAAGGTTTAAATCCTGATAGAGCTAAAGCTATTTTCACAATTTTAATGGCTGGAATTATTGCTATTTCAATTAAAATGGTTGGATTATTATTAATTACAGGAATGTTAATAATACCAGCAGCAATGGCTAGGAATATTTCTTCAAGTCCACAAGGTATGGTTGTCTATTCAATACTTGGTGGTTTATTGTCAGTAATTTTAGGTTTGTTTACATCTCTAGAATTTAATACATCCTCTGGCCCATCAATTATAGCAGCTTCCTTATTTTTATTCATACTTTCATTATTAAATATCAAGCAATCGATTAAATTGAAAAATTAATGATAAACAAGTAAAATGGACAAGATGTATAAAGAAAATAATCTTTCAAAAAATCAACAAATCATTTTTGATTTAATTAATAAATCTTCAGAACCTTTAAAAGCATACACAATACTTTTTAGTGTCCAAAAGAAAGGAATTAAAGCTCCACCACAGGTTTATCGAGCATTAGATAAATTAGTTGAGACAGGGAAAATTCATAAAATTGAAAGTAAAAATGCTTTTGTTGCATGTAGAAATTCAGACTGTGAAATTTCAAAAGCAACTGCATTTTCAATTTGTGAAAGTTGTGAAACGGTTGATGAAATCAGTGATATGAAACTATCAAAATATTTATCGGATTTTAATCATAAAAAAGGAATGAAATTTAAAAGATTTAATTTAGAATTTTTTGGTATTTGTAAAAAGTGTAAAAAAGATTAGATCTCCTTATAAAAAACATTTCTGCGACAATACTCTCTTTTAATTATAATTTTTTATAATTTAAAATAATCTTAACAAAAGGATAATTATGAAATTTTTAAAAACATTAATTACTATAGTTTTTATTTCATCATTAAGCTTATCAATTAATGCAAAAGAAATAAAAATGGGAAAAGCTGATTGGGATACTGGTTATTTCCAGGCAGAGGTTTATAAAAAAGCACTAGAGAAAATGGGTTATAAAGTTACTGGCCCAACTGTTATGAAACCACAGGTGTTCTATGTTGCAGCAGCAGCAGGAGATATGGATCTTTGGGTCAATGGATGGTTTGGAAACCATGACTCATATGTCAAAGAAGCTATGGGCAAGGTAAAGCCTGTAGGCTATGTTGCTAAAAGTGGTGGATTGCAAGGTTACCTAATTGACAAAAAAACTGCAGACAAATTTAATATTAAATCTGTAATGGATATAAAAAAACACGCTAAAGAGTTTGACTCAAATGGAGATGGAAAAGCAGACATGGTCGCTTGTCATCCGGGATGGGGTTGTGAAAAAATTATATCAAGACATTTTGAAGAGCTTGGTCTAGGTGAATTTATTAATCCAATAAAAGCAGATTACTCAGCTGCTATGGCAGATATAATTTCAAGATATAAAAATGGTAAATCTGTTTTATTTTATACTTGGACACCTAATTGGACAGTCGGTACTTTAAAATTAGGTGAAGATGTAGTTTGGATCGAGGCTCCTTTTAGTGAGACTAAAGTAGTAAGTGTACCAAACGCAACTAAGTCAAAACTTAATATGGGATTTGGCGTAAACGATATTAGACCAGCTGCCAATGTTGATTTTTTAAAAGATAATCCAAAGGTAGAAAAGTTTTTAAAAAAAGCATCTATACCTTTAGCGGATATTGCTTCACAAAACTTAAAGATGAATAAGGGTGAGAAAAGCGAAAAAGCAATAAAGAAACATGCTGAAGAATGGATCAAATCGAATCAAAAAACTTTTAATAGTTGGATAAATTAAGAATTAATTAGCAAATAAGAAAATATGCGCACTAAGGTGCGCATATAAGACATATCTCACTTTTTAGTTGTATTACGGTTACATTCAAAATTCATACGTGTTAAAATTTTTTAAATTAGGAGGGAAGATGAGATATTTAAAACATTTAGTATCAATAATTGCAGCTCTTACTATTAGTAGTGCTGTATTTGCCAATGAGATCAAGATGGGTAAAGCAGACTGGGATACAGGCTATTTTCAGGCTGAGATCTATAAGGCAGCTCTTGAGAAAATGGGTTACAAAGTTTCAGGCCCAACTGTAATGAAACCTCAAGTGTTTTATGTAGCAGCAACATCAGGTGATGTTGATTTATGGGTAAACGGCTGGTTCGGAACTCATGATGGCTACATATCAGAGTCTAAAGGAAAAGTTAAACCAGTAGGTTATGTAATGAAGGGTGGAGGAGCCCAAGGTTACTTAGTTGATAAAAAATCAGCAGATAAATTTGGCATCAAGAGTGTAATGGATATTAAAAAACATGCAAAAGAGTTTGACTCTAATGGAGATGGAAAAGCAGACATGGTCGCTTGCCCTCCAGGCTGGGGTTGTGAAAAACAAATTACAAAACACTTTGAAGAACTAGGATTAGGTGAATTTATCAATCCAGTAAAAGCAGACTACTCTGCTTCAATGGCAGATGCAGTGTCTAAATATAAAAATGGAAAATCAATTCTATTTTACACATGGACACCTAACTGGACTGTTGGAGCTTTAAAACTTGGTAAAGATGTAGTTTGGATTGAAGTTCCATACAGCAAAACAAAACCAACTAAGATCGCTAATGCGACAAAGTCTAAAGTAAATTTAGGTTTTGGTGCTGATGATATCAGACCAGCGGCTAACATAGACTTTCTTAAAGCGAATCCTAAGGTAGAAAAGATGCTTAAAAAAGCTTCTATACCTCTTGGAGATATTGCTGCTCAGAACTTGAAGATGAACAAGGGTGAGAAAAGCGAAAAGGCTATTAAGAAACATGCAGCTGAATGGATAAAAGCTAATCAAAGTACATTTGATAGTTGGATCAAGTAAAGGTTCAGGTTAATTTTAATGAGTTTAAAATTAGCCCCTTCAGATTACGAAATATACATTCCATTAGGTGAATGGATAGAAGGAAATATTAAAGAGTGGCTATTCGAACAAAGGCCACTCTTTAAAAAAATTTCAGCCCCAATAGATGCTGTTTTAAATAGTTTAGATTCTCTTTTTAATTTTATTCCTTTTCCAATCATACTTTTAATATTTGTAATTTTTGCTTACAAGACTAATGGAATTAAATTTGCAATATTTTCTTTTTTTAGTTTGCTTTTTATCGATCTCGTTGATCTTTGGTCGGAAAGCATGACTACACTTGCAATGATTTTTACTGCTGTTTTATTTTGTATGTTAATAGGAATTCCTTTAGGTATCATTGCCTCAAGAAGCAATACTTTTGAAATTATTTTACGTCCTATGCTAGATATAATGCAAACAATACCAAGTTTCGTTTATTTAATACCTGTAGTTATGCTTTTCGGCGTTGGTTTAACTCCTGGAGTAGTTGCTACAATTATATTTGCTTTACCACCAATTATTCGATTAACAAATTTAGGTATTAGGCAAGTCGGCAAAGGATTTAAAGAGGCAGGATCAAGTTTAGGACTTACAAAATTTTTAGTATTAATTAAAATTGAAATTCCTTTGTCTTTAAAAACTATAATGGCAGGAGTTAATCAAACATTAATGCTTGCACTTTCGATGGTGGTTATTGCAGCTCTTATAGGTGCTGGGGGGCTAGGTTTAACTGTATATATTGCCTTAGGAAGACTTGATGTTGGTTCTGCGGTTATCGGCGGAACAGGAATTGTAATTCTAGCAATCATTTTAGATAGAATTACTCAAAAAATTATTAAATCACACTAAAGACTTTAACTTTTCGATGTGTTTTGGAGTAATTTCACAACAACCTCCAATAATTTTTACTCCGTTTTTCTTTAAATTTTTACAAATTTCAAAGAATTTTTTGGGAGTGAGATCTTTTCTTTTTCCAAGCTGAACTTTAGGATTATTCGAGTCCGGTTTCCAACCTGGCGGAATATGTTCAAAAGCATTTATCTTAAATCCAAATGGGACTTTAAGTTTTTTTGCGTCTTTCATCACTTCATGTAGGTCTTCGTGAGAAACACAAGAAACTATTATTCCAACAGGTTTATGTTTTTGGACTTTCTTCGCTACAGTTATAAATTTTTCTCCTGAGGGCAATAATCCTTTATCCCTTATGTGAATACCAACTAAAACTTTTTTTTTATACTTTTTAATTGCACTTAAACCTAACGAACACTCTTTCCAGCTACTCATTACATCTAAATAAAAGAAATCTACATATGGATTGAGATATTTTGCTTGAGAATCAAAACTTTCCTTTATAAATTTTAAATCTTTTCCAAGATCAGCAAAATAAGTAAAGTTTTGAGGAGGTAAACTTCCAGCAATCAAAATCTTTTTCTTAGACAAAGCCACAGCTCTTTTAGCTAATTTTCCCGCTTGAACATTAAGATTTTTATACTCTTTAACCAATCCATTTTCAATAAGCCTTCGTTTTCTACTTCCAAAGCTATTAGTAACAATAACTTCCGCACCTGCTTTAATAAAATCGTAATGAGTTTTAACAACTGTTTTATGATATTTCCGATTATATAAAGCTGAAGCTCCCCAGAGTGATCCGTGAGGTTTTACTCCACGATTAAGCAGCTCTTGACCCATGCCGCCATCTAAAATTCTTATTTGTTGAAAAAAATTATAATCCAGAAAATTCAATTCCAAAAAAAGTAGATAATAGAACTACAACCGCAAATATTACAAACCACATAAACCACTGTGACGCCACTTTTACTAAAGAACCTTTATCTATACCTTTCCAAGGCATAAAAGTATATGTAGCCAGCGTAACTAAGATTAAAAATAATAGTAAATTAGTTAAAGTCATTTATCTTTGGTTTAATAACATAACTTCTCTCACTTCAGCACCTCTATATTTAGACAAAGGTCTAATAAGTTTATTTGAAGCATGTTGTTCCATGATGTGAGCGGACCATCCAGTAATACGAGACATTACAAATATTGGTGTATAGAAATCTATATCGATACCCATCATGTAATAAGTTGGACCACATGGAAAATCTACATTTGGATGGATATTTTTTCTTTGTAACATTACTTTTTCTAAAATTTCATACATTCTCGTATATTTTTCTTTTTTCAAAAGTTTAGCTACCTTAAACATATAGTGTTTCATTGTTGGTACTCTCGAGTCTCCTGTACGGTAAACTCTGTGCCCAAAACCCATTACTACCTTTTTTTTATTTAATGCGTTTTCAATCCAAGCTTTTGCTTTTTCAGGTTTTCCAATCTCTTTCATCATATGCATTACTGCTTCATTAGCTCCACCATGTAATGGACCTTTTAAAGAGGCAATAGCTCCAGTTATTGCACCATGTAAATCAGACAAGCTAGATGTAATTGTTCTAGCTGTGAATGTCGAAACGTTGAAACTGTGTTCTGCATATAATATCAACGAAATATCAAATGCTCTTACAATTTCTTTATCTGGGACTTTATTAAACATCATTTTAAAGAAATTTTCTGAAAAGGATAATTTTTTACTTGGCGCTATAATTGATTTCCCTTTTCGTGTTCTGAAATAAGCAGCAACAGCTGTTGGTGCTTTAGCAAATATTCTCATTGCCTTTCTCATATTTGCCTTAGGTGAATTATCTTTTGTGTCTTTATCCTCTAATGCCATTAAACTTACACAGGTTCTAATTACATCCATAGGATGAGCGTTTCGAGGCATTTTTTTAATATCATTTAATATTTGTTTAGAAAGTTTTCTTTCTGACCTTTCTTGTTTGATGAATTTTTTCAGCTGATTTTTGTTTGGGAGTTCTCCGTTTAGCACTAGATAAGCAACTTCTTCGAAATCACACTTATCACAAAGTTCTTGAACTGTATAACCTCTATAGGTTAAGGCACTTAGTTCAGGAACCACATGTGAGATAGTTGTCTCGTCAACGACTATCCCCAACAAACCTTTTTTAATTTCTTCACTCATTATTCATGTCCTTCTGTAGAAAAATCTGTAATTTTCTTATCAGGTGTATTGTATTTCTCATATTCTACTAACTCGTACAACCTTTTTCTAGTCTGCATTTTGTCAATGATATTATTTTGATGGCCGTCTTTAAATATTGATTTAAGACCTAATTCAACATTTTGCATAGCGAGTCTCTGTGTTGTCACAGGATAAATAACTAAATTATAGCCTAAATTTTCTAACTGTGATCTATTTAATAATTTTGATTTCCCAAACTCCGTCATATTGGCTAATAAATAGCCTTTTGATATTTTTCTAACTTTTTCAAACTCCTTTTCATCTTTCATTGCCTCTGGAAAAATCATGTCTGCTCCTGCATCTTCATAAGATTTAATTCTTTCTAAAGTTTTATCTATACCTTCAACAGTATTTGCATCAGTCCTAACTATAATCAAAAAATTTTTATCTTTTCTAGCATTTACCGACTCTTTAATCTTTTTTACCATTTCATCTTTTGAAATAAGTTCTTTGTTATCTAAATGCCCACATCTTTTTTCAGCTATCTGATCCTCTATATGACAACCAGCTAAACCTTTTTCCTCAAATGTTATTATTGTTTTTTTACAATCTTTAAACCCTGTGTCTGCATCTACAATTGTGGGAAGATCTGTTACCCTTGAAATCTGATTAGCCCTGTAACTTACTTGGTCTAAAGTCGTTAATCCAATGTCTGGCAATCCTAGATCATTAGACATAACACCTCCTGAGATGTAAACTCCATCAAATCCAATTTCAGCAATAAGTTTTGCGCACAACGGATTATACGCTCCAGGGAATCTAAGAAGTTTTTTTGATTGTAAACTTTTTACAAATTCTAATCGTTTTTCAAGACTATTCTTTTTTGTAAAATGCATCTGCAAAGTTTATATTAAAGAGAGTAATAAAAATCAAAGGCTATTATTTTATAAGAATAAATATACCAGTTAATACTAGCAAAAGAGCTAAAACATACTCTATAATTTTTTTTGTTTTAATATCCCCTACGAATTTTCTTAATCCACTTCCAAAAAGCGCCCAAAGACTAATCGTAGGAAAACATATTACTGCAGCAGTAATAGTAACAAATGCAACACCTATAAAAATATTTTCTTCAGTTGGAAAAAAACCTGATGCAACAGTGACTGCAATTGACCAAGCTTTTGGATTAATGAATTGAAATAATGATGCTTCGTAAAATCTTAATGGTCTTCCAGTTTCTCTTTGAACCATAGAAAATGAGCCAATCATTTTCCAACCTAGATAAAGCAAATAAATAAAACATAAGATTTTCATGTAGAATTGGATTTGAGGATAAATTAAAAATAAATTTGCAAGACCAAAACAGGTTAGCCCAATTTGAAAAATATGCCCTAAAGGTATCCCGATTAAATGTGGTAAAGTTCTTATAAATCCAAACTTCATACCTGATGCTGTAAGCATTGCATTGTTCGGACCTGGGGTAAAAAACATTGTGAAATAAAAAGTCGCTAAAGCTGAAAAAAGAGCAAAACTAATCATAAATATTTTTTAATAATTTGTTCAAAATTCACAAAGTCGGAAATTAGTTCATCGTGTTTAATTTCTTTTTCTGTTTTTTCGGTATATCCGTCTTTAACTAAAACAAATGGTAATTTAGCATTGTACGCAGACATAGCATCTACCTCACTATCTCCAACCATTAATGTTTTTTTTAAATCTCCTCCAATTATTTCAACAACATCTGTTAGGTGTCTAGGATCGGGTTTATTAAATGTAAAAGTATCTGAACCAGCAACATATTCAAAGAATTTAAACAAATCTAGTTTTTTTAATAAGTCTATCGCAAGCTTCTCTTGTTTATTAGTACAAACCGCCATGGATATATTTTTGTTTTTTGCCCATTCAAAAAAATCTGTTGCACCTTTTAATGGAACGCTACCTCTATCAATATTCTTTGAGTAAAAATCTAAAAATTCTTTTGTCATTTCTTTTTTTGTTTGCTCATCTTTAATTTCTTCTCTAAATGATCTTTGCATCATTATCCATGCACCTCTACCAGCGAGAGATTTTATATCCTCAAGTTTTTTTTCTGCATGTCCGTATTTTCGCATTACGTGATTATGAGCGGCCATTAAATCTGGAGCTGTATTTACAATTGTACCGTCTAGATCGAAGAGAATGGTATAAATTTGACTCATTTTTAAAAGTATTAAAAAGAAATATTTTGTGACTTATTTAAGTTACAATATTAATGTAAAGAAATTTTTAATGAATACAAATAATAAATTGAACAAAGCCAACTCATACAGGCTTTCACAAGAATTATTAAGAAATAAAGCTTTAAAGAAAGGTGTAAATTTGGTTGCACCAGAAACAATTTTTTTATCAAAAGACACTTATTTCGGAAAGAACGTAACTGTGGATCCTTATGTAGTAATAGGTCCTAATGTTAAAATTGGAGATAACTCTCATATAAAATCATTTAGCCATATAGAGGGGACTAAAATTGAAAAAAACGTAATTGTCGGACCTTATGCTAGATTAAGAGAAGGAACTATTTTAAAAAATAATACTAAAATTGGAAACTTTGTCGAAACAAAGAAGTCTCATATTAATAAAAACTCTAAAGTAAATCATCTTTCTTATGTTGGAGATGCTTCTATTGGAAAAAATTCTAATATTGGGGCGGGAACAATCACATGTAATTATGATGGTATAAAAAAATCACAAACGAAAATAGCTGATAATGTATTTATTGGATCGAACTCTTCGCTAGTTGCGCCTGTAAGCATAAATAAAAATAGTATTGTTGGTGCAGGAAGTGTAATCACAAAAAATGTGAAAAAAAAGTCATTAGCACTCTCAAGGGCACCACAAGTTGAAATTAAAAATTATAAAAGGAAGAAAAAAAAATAATGTGTGGAATAATAGGAATCGCAAGCAATAAACCTGTATCTATAAATATTATTAACTCTTTAAAAAAATTAGAATACAGAGGTTATGACTCTGCGGGTTTAGCAACTTTAAATAACAACTTAATAGATGAAAAAAAATGCTCTGGAAGAGTTGTTGAGCTTGAAAAAATTTTGTTCAAAAGCCCCTCAAACGGCAATATTGGAATAGGTCATGTTAGATGGGCTACTCATGGAGTGCCTAATATTATTAATGCACATCCTCACTCTTCAGAAGAGGTTTCGGTAGTTCATAATGGAATTATTGAAAATTCAGAAGAATTAAAGAAAGATTTAGAAGGACAGGGTTTTAAGTTTAAATCACAAACCGATACTGAAGTGATTACTGTTTTAGTTACAAAGCTTTTACAAAACTCAAAACCTTTAGAGTCAGTATTTAAAACTTTAAAGAAATTAAAAGGTAGTTTTGCACTTGGTATTATATTTAAAAATTATTCGGACATTATAATCGGTGCGAGAAGAGGCAGTCCATTGGCTGTGGGTTATTCGAATGAAGAAAATTATTTAGGTTCAGACTCTTATGCTTTAAAATCAATGACAAATAAAATTTCTTATCTAGATGATGGAGAGCTTTGTATTTTAACGAAAAATAATGTTGAATTTTATGATGTAAACAAAAAAAAGATAAATAAAAAAATTTTTACTGTTTCAGATGATGAAAATATCTCAGATAAAGGAGACTATAAAAATTTCATGTCAAAAGAAATTTTCGAACAATCTGAAACAATTA
The DNA here is from genome assembly GCA_902535255.1 of uncultured Pelagibacteraceae bacterium. Taxonomy (GTDB): domain Bacteria; phylum Pseudomonadota; class Alphaproteobacteria; order Pelagibacterales; family Pelagibacteraceae; genus Pelagilacustribacter. The sequence goes on along the minus strand of CACASQ010000001.1, from coordinate 37,295 downwards.
AGAAATGTTTGAGCGAATATACTGATAGTCTAAAAAAAGATATCAATATTTATAATTTTCCTATTGAACCAAAAAAAATAAATAAAATAATTTTAATAGGTTGTGGAACAGCTTACCACTCTTGCTTGGTTGCAAAATATTGGCTTGAGGAATTGACAACGATTGAAGCTGAAATTGACATAGCTTCTGAATTTAGATACAGAAACTTAAAATTTAATTCTAACAACTTATATATTTTTGTATCTCAATCTGGTGAAACTGCTGATACAGCCGCTGCATTAGATATTTGTAGAAAAAATAAAGTAAAAACTTGTTCAATTGTAAATGTAGTAGAAAGTACAATTGCTAGAAATTCTGATTGGGTATTACCTATTCACGCTGGTCCGGAAATAGGAGTGGCCTCTACAAAAGCTTTCTTAGGTCAATTAATAGTTTTGTACATACTAGCTTTAAAACTTTCCACTGTTAGGGGAGATATTGATAAACAAATTTACTCTACAAACTTGGATAATTTAAAAAAACTACCGGAAGCAATAAAAAACACATTTAAACTTGAAAGTGAAATTCAACTAATAGCTAAAGAATTTTTAGATGCCAAAGGATCGATGTTCTTAGGTAGAGGCAATTCTTTTCCAATAGCTCTTGAAGGTGCATTAAAATTAAAAGAACTTTCTTATTTGCATGCCGAAGGATACCCAGCAGGGGAAATGAAACATGGACCACTTGCCTTAATCGAAGAAGGTTTACCAGTAATAGTAATTGCACCAAAAGATAAATATTACGAGAAAACTTTGTCAAATACACAAGAGGTCATAGCAAGAGGAGGAAAAATTTTTTTTATCACCGATAATAATAAAAGACTATTAAGCACGAACATAAGATTTAGATTAAAAGTACCCCATGTAGATAATTTATTATCTCCTTTGTTGTTAACTATTCCTTTACAGCTTTTAGCTTATCACGTAGCGCTATTAAAAAATTGTGATATAGACAAACCAAGGAATCTTGCAAAATCAGTTACTGTAGAATAAAATGAAAATTAAATATCGAGCCATGGTTCTATCATGTATCGACCCTAGGTTTCAGCAGGTAGTTTATAATTACTTAAAAAGAAAAAAATTAATAGGTAAATGCAGCGCTTTTACCATTGCAGGGTCAGCTATTGGAGTTACTGCACCAAAATTTAAAAAATGGCATAAAACATTTTGGGATAATTTAGAAACCTCGATTAAACTACATAAAATTAAAAAATTAATAGTTATCAATCATCGTGATTGTGGCGCAGCAAGGATAATTAATGGAAAAAAAAACTTCAATAAAAGTAATGAATTAAGTATTCATAAAATTTCTTTCATCAAGTTAAAAAAAAAATTTAAAAACAAATATCCGAATTTAAATATTGAAACAAAATTGATATCTTTAAACAAAAAAGTTGAAAAATTTTGATTTATTGCTGTTTTCAGACTTATTGTTCAAATTCTTACTTGGAAAAATCGTAATTGCAATATATATATACCACTAGTTGAATATGAAAAAATGGAGTTTAAATAGTTGGACAAAGTTACCTGCTAAACACTTGCCTGTTTATCAGGATAAAAAAGAACTTGATTTAGTTTTAAGTAAAATAAAAAAATACCCACCTCTTGTTTTTGCAGGAGAGTCAAGATCTCTTAAAAAAGCCCTTGGCGATGTTGCCGAAGGTAAAGCATTTTTATTACAAGGCGGAGATTGCGCTGAGAGTTTTGCTGAATTCCATCCAGATAATATAAGAGATACATTTAAAGTTCTTTTACAAATGTCATTAGTGCTCACAGCGTCTGCTTCAATGCCAGTGGTAAAAGTTGGAAGAATTGCTGGTCAATTTTCTAAACCAAGAAGCGCACCTACTGAAAAAAAAGATGGAAAGGAATTGCCTAGTTATTTAGGTGATAATATAAATGGAATGGAGTTTACAGAAAAAGCTAGAATTCCTGATGCTAAAAGATTGTTTAGAGCTTATTCCCAATCTGCATCAACTTTAAATTTATTAAGAGCTTTTTCTCAAGGCGGCTTTGCTGATTTGAGACAAGTTCATTTATGGAATCTAGGATTTATTAAAGATAAAACTAAAGGAAAATACAAAGAAATAGAGGACAAGATTAGCGATGCTCTTGCTTTTATGGAAGCCTGTGGAATTAATTCTGATAATAATCGAAGATTAAGATCTGTAAATTTCTATACTTCTCACGAGGCTCTACATCTACCATTTGAAGAGTCAATGACAAGAGTAGACTCTACGACAGGAGAATTTCATGACACTTCAGCACATTTTGTTTGGATAGGAGACAGAACTAGACAACCAGATGGAGCCCATGTTGAATTTTGCAGAGGAATAAAAAATCCTATTGGTTTGAAATGTGGTCCAACTTTAAAACCCGAGGAACTTATAAATCTTTGTAATATTCTTAATCCAGAAAATGAACCAGGAAGGTTAACACTGATATCAAGATTCGGTGCAGATAACGTAGAAAAATATTTACCAAAATTGATTAAAGCTATTAACAAAGAGGGTTTAAAAGTAGTTTGGTCTTGTGATCCAATGCATGGAAATACTATTAAAGCAGCTACAGGATTTAAAACAAGAACATTCGAAAGTGTGTTGAAGGAGGTTAAAAATTTCTTCACAGTGAGTCAAGCAGAGGGAAGCTATGCAGGAGGCCTTCATGTTGAGATGACCGGACAAGATGTGACAGAGTGTACTGGTGGCGCACAAAAAATCTCTGAAAATGATTTATCTAATAGATATAGGACTCATTGCGATCCTAGATTGAACGCAGATCAAGCTTTAGAATTAGCTTTCCTAATTTCTGAAGAAATTAGGAAAAATTCAAAAATATCAAATAAAATTATTCAAGCCGCGTCTTAATAATTATTGTAATTATTAAGACCAAACCTTAAAAGAGAGGTAAGGTACTTATTATGGATGTAAAAAAAAGAGCTAAGATCATCACCGATTGGATCAATAACTATTGTGATTCGGCTTCTAATAGACCCAATACTCTAGTAGTTGGAATCTCAGGTGGAATAGACTCATCCGTTGTAAGTACTTTATGTGCAAACACTGGTCGTAAAACTATTGTGTTAACAATGCCGATAAAACAAATTAAGTCACAACATGATTTAAGCTTACTACATGCTCGATGGTTAAAAGAAAAATACCAAAACGTTGAGCATCATGTGCTAGAAATGGATAAAATTTTCACTTCATTCTCTCAGGTTTTAAACAAATTTGATAATGAACATGGATATGCTAATTCTAGAGCGAGACTTAGAATGGCAACTTTATATCAGGTAGCTGCAGCGAATAATGGAATAGTAGTAGGCACTGGAAATAAAGTTGAAGACTTTGGCGTTGGTTTTTATACTAAATATGGTGATGGAGGAGTAGATATTTCTCCGATAGCTGATTGTACTAAAACACAAGTTTGGGAACTCGGAAGACATCTAGGTATTTCTGATGATATAGTCAATACACCACCAACAGATGGCCTATGGGATGATGGAAGAAACGATGTTCAACAACTTGGAATGAGCTATGAGGATCTTGAAAAGGCAATGAAAGACAAAAATGATCCAAATTACCAAAAATATTTAGAAATAAGAAAAAAAAATTTACACAAAATGAATCCTATACCAGTTTGCAAATTTAATGAGTAGCCTTCACCTAACAAATTCATTTACTAAAAAGAAAGAAATTTTCAAACCTTTGAGCTCAAAAAAAATTTCTTTGTATGCTTGTGGCCCAACTGTTTACGAAAGTCCTCATGTTGGAAACGCAAGAACACTAGTAGTATTCGATATCTTATTTAGAGTATTAAAGTCTGTATACGGGTCTAAAGTAATTTATGTGAGAAATATAACAGATGTTGATGACAAAATAATTGAGGCATCAAAAAAAAATAAAAAAAGAATAAACGAAATTACTGAAAGAATTACTAAAATTTTTCACGAGAATTGCAAAAGTTTAAATTGTTTAGAGCCATCTATAGAGCCAAAAGCAACTGAACATATAAAAGAGATGATTCAAATGACTGTTTCTTTAATTTCAAAAGGTTTTGCCTACGAAAATAAAGGCCATGTATATTTCTCTGTTATTTCTTTTAAAGACTACGGAAAACTATCTAATAAAAATTTAGAAGAGCTTAAAGCAGGAAGTAGAGTAGAAATTTCAAGCTTAAAAAAAAATCCATTGGATTTTGTTTTATGGAAACCCTCTAAAGATGAAGATCCAGGTTGGGATTCTCCTTGGGGAAGGGGAAGACCTGGTTGGCATTTGGAATGTTCTGCTATGAGCGAGAAGTATTTAGGGAAAAATTTAGATATTCACGGTGGAGGTTTAGACCTGATTTTTCCACACCATGAAAATGAAATAGCCCAATCTTGTTGCAATAATAATTTAAAAAAGTTTGCAAATTATTGGGTACACAACGGTTTTGTTACAATTAACAAAGAAAAAATGTCAAAGTCATTAGGAAATGTTATATCAATCTCCAACGCTGTAGAAAAATATTCCGGACAAGTTGTTAGATTAGCTCTTTTAAGCGCTCATTATAGCCAACCCCTTGATTGGAATGACGAGCTTCTTAAAAATCAAAAAAAAGTATTGGATAAATGGTATAATCTTTATTTGGAGGAGACAAAGGATGTAAACTTTAAAGCAGATGAATTTTTGCTTGATGATTTAAACACCCCTGGGTTTATCGCTAGAATTCACGAATTATATAATGCTGCAAGAGACGGGGATAATGAAAAAAAATTAAAATTTAATCAGGCTTGTAGAATGATAGGATTATTCAATGTATCAAAGCAAGACTGGGATAATTTAAAAAAAAGACAGATCAATATTTCGGAAAGTTTTATAAAAGAGAAAATAAAAGACAGAATTGACGCTAAAAATAAAGGTGATTATAAATTAGCCGATAAAATAAGAGATGAACTCCTATCCAAAGGGATTGTAATAGAGGATCAAAAAGATAAAACAATCTGGAAATACAAATGAGCAAAGAAAAAATACATATTTTTGACACTACATTGAGAGATGGAGCACAAACAGAAGGAGTAGATTTTTCTATCGAAGATAAAAACAAAATTGCTAAAGTCCTGTCAGATTTGGGTGTAGATTATATTGAAGGTGGATGGCCTGGGGCAAACCCAGTAGACACAAAATTTTTCTCAGACCCACCTAAAATGTCTAAAACTTTGTTTACTGCTTTCGGAATGACAAAAAAAACTGGAAGAAGTGCTGATAATGACCCAGGTTTAGCTTCGCTTTTAAATGCAAATACTCCTGCTGTTTGCGTGGTAGGAAAGTCTTGGGACTTTCATGTAAAAGTAGCTTTAGGAATTAAAAATGATGAAAATTTAGAAAATATAAGAGAAACAGCTAAACATTTTGTTAAAAATAAAAAAGAGTTTCTTTTTGATGCTGAGCATTTTTTTGATGGTTTCAAGGCAAATCCTGAATACGCTATTAATTGTTTACGAGAGGCTTATGATAATGGAGCTAGGTGGGTTGTACTTTGTGATACAAATGGTGGAACTTTACCAAATGAGATTAGAGAGATTGTAAATATAGTAACAAAAATTATCCCGGGAAAAAATCTAGGTATACATGCGCATAATGATACGGAGAATGCAGTGGCTAATTCTCTTGCCGCTATAGAGTCTGGAGTAAGACAAATACAAGGTACTATTAATGGCCTAGGTGAACGATGTGGAAACGCTAATTTAATGTCAATTATACCAAGTTTGTGTTTAAAAAAAACTTTTAGTGATAGATTTGATATAAATATCAAAAAAGATAAATTATCTTCATTGACTGAATGTTCAAGATTATTAGATGAAATTCTTAATAGAAAACCAAATAAGAATATGGCTTATGTAGGCGCTTCTGCCTTTTCACATAAAGGAGGTCTTCATGTTTCAGCAGTTAAAAAAGATCCTAGAACTTATGAACATGTCGATCCAAAACACATTGGTAATCATAGAAACATAATAATTTCTAATCAATCTGGTCGATCAAATATTTTATCTAGACTCGAGAAGTACGGAGTAAAGATTGACTCAAAAGATCCTTATGTTCAAAAAATTTTAGATGAGGTAAAAGATAGAGAGTTCAGTGGATACTCATACGATGGAGCTGATGCCTCTTTTGAATTATTAGCAAATAGATTGTTAGGAAAAGTACCAGAATATCTTAATGTTAAAAGCTATGATGTAAATGTTTCAAAATCGAATAATATCCAGACAAAAGCAAGTGTCGTATTTTTGATTGATGGGAAAGAAATAGAATGCCACGGTGAAGGAAATGGACCGGTGAATGCTTTAGATAATGCAATTAGAACAAATTTTAAAAAAGTTACTAAATATTACAATTTTTTTTCTGATTTGAAGCTTTTAGACTATAAAGTAAGAATTTTAAATACAGGCACTGAGGCAACCACCAGAGTGTTAATTGAGAGTACTGACAAATCTGGAATTAGCTGGTTCACTGTTGGTGTATCTCCGAATATAATTGAAGCATCATTTAAAGCTCTGATTGATAGCTTGGATTACAAGCTTTATAAAGAGAAAGCACCAGCTAATTTGAATGAAAAATAAATTTGGGTTTATTTTAGTAAAACCTCAATTAGGTGAGAACATCGGAGCGTGCGCACGATCAATGAAAAATTTTGGTTTTAAAAAACTGAATATTGTTTCACCCAAATTTGTTTTCCCTAATCGTAAAGCTAAAACAACCTCCGTTGGTGCATATGATATCATAAGAACTACAAAAGTTTTTGATAACACTTATGATGCTATCAGTGAGTTTGATATAATCATTTCATTGAGTGCCAGGAGAAGAGATATTAACAAAAAACATATCACTTTTAAAAATTTTTTTGAAATTTTAAGAAAAAAGAAAAACTCGAATATTGGATTTATGTTTGGCCCCGAAGCTTCAGGTTTGTCAAATCAGGATGTTTCATTATCAAACTTTATTTTACAAATTCCTACTTCAAAAAAATTTAAATCATTAAATTTATCTCACTCTGTGACAATCATTTGTTATGAGATTTTCAAGTATTTGAATAAAAATCTATTTTTGAAAAGAGGCAAAGAGATAAAGGTAGCATCAAAAGGTAAAGTGATTTCTCTTATTAATCATCTAGTGATTTTACTAGAAAGAAAGGATTTTTTCATTCCAAAAGAAAAAAGACAGTCAATGTTAACAAATATTAATAATTTAATTTACAGACTTGAGCCAAATGATAAAGAATTAAGGATTTTAGCTAGTATTATAAGTTCATTATCTAAAAATAATCATTAACCATAATTGACAAATAGACCTGAAGTCTTATAAACACTCAGAAATTAAATATGACAAAAAGACTTAAATCAAAGCATAAAGTTGATAGAAGACTTAAAGCAAATTTATGGGGACGGCCAAAAAGTCCATTTAATTCAAGAGCATATCCCCCAGGCCAACATGGTCAAAATAAAAAAGGCAAACCAACAGACTACGGTATCCAGTTACAAGCTAAACAGAAACTAAAAGCTTATTATGGAAATATTAATGAGAGGCAGTTTCGAAACATATACAGAAAAGCGTTATCAAGAAAAGGTGATACAACTGAAAATCTTATTGCATTATTAGAAAGTAGACTTGATACGGTAATTTATAGAGCCAAATTTGCTCCAACTGTTTTCTCAGCAAGACAAATGATAAATCACGGCCACATAAAGGTGAATAAAAAAAGAGTTAACATATCAAGTTATACAGTTAAAAATTCTGATTTAATAGAAGTAAGAGAGAAATCAAAAAAATTAACTTTCATTGATGGTTCAATACAAAGCAAAGAAAGAGATGTTCCTGAATATATTCAATTAGATGATAAGAATAAAACTGCGAAACTAATAAGAATACCAAAATTTTCTGAAGTTCCATTTCCAGTTGTTATGGAACCTAATTTAGTAATTGAATATTACTCAAGATAATTGAATTTTTTCAGTCTTTTCAAAAGAAACTTAATATTTAAATTTAAAAGAAAAATAAATATTGATAATGAAATATTTGATCTGAACACTTTGGACGAATTATTTCATCATTATGGAAGTGATAAAGCTAATGTATTTAATTTAGATAAATCTAAAGGTCATGGATATTCAAAGTTTTATACTAATGAATTAAGTAATTTTAAAAATAAAGAAATAAATATATTGGAGCTTGGTTCTTTTGCCGGTGCATCTGCGGCAGCTTTTTCAAAATATTTTCCAAAATCAAAAATTTTTTGTTTTGACATAAATATTTCCAATTTTAAATACGCATCTAAACAAATTAGTGTTTATGGGCTCGATATTGCAAATATCAAAAAAGTCCATTCAACTATAAGCAAAATCTTTGATCAAGAAAAAATTCAAGGTTTTGATATCATTATTGATGATGGATCGCATCTTTTGAGCGATATGCTAATAGGTTTAAGTGTACTTTTTGATTATTTAAATTCAAATGGTATTTACGTTATAGAAGATTTTAGATTTCCAAATTATTTTACAAGAAATAAAAACGTAAATGATATTTTAATTGACACGCTTATTACAAAAATTAAAGAAAAATCTTATTTTAAGTCTAATTATATTGACGAAAAAAAACAAAATAAACTTTTTGACTACGTAAGCTCACTAAGTGTTTATAAAGGAAATTTGAAGGAGTCTGATATTTGTTTTATTAAAAAAAAACATTAATATAAATCTAATGAAAAAAAATTTAAGTTTTAAAGACAATTATTTTAATTATTTCTTATTATTATATTTTTTTATTGGTATTTTCTATTCTCTCAATGTTGGCATCACTCATGATGAAGCACATAGTAATTTAGTATGGGAATTGAATAAGTCTAAAATTTCAAATATTTTCCTAAATACTAAGGAAAGTGTTGAACTTTTAGACTCTTATTTTGGATTTTATGGGATTGGGTTCTATCTGATTTCAACACCTTTGGAATTATTATTTTCTCAACTGATTAATTATAACGAAATTAATAGTTCCGGATCTAAACTGCTGATAAAACATCCTGTAGTTTTTATCTTTTTTATTTTGTCAGCTATATATTTTAAAAAAATTATATTATTATTTACTAAAGATAGATTTTTTTCAAACATAAGTACAATTCTTTTTCTCACTTACCCTTATTTACTTGGACATAGTTTTTTTAATGTCAAAGACATACCTTCAATGTCTATATGGTTAATTTGTACCTATTTTATAATTAAAATAATGAATGAATATTTTTATTATGAAAAAATAAGATCTAAAAATATCATTTTACTTGCAACACTTACTTCATATTTAATTTCAATTCGTATCAGTGGAGTTTTAATTTTCATTGAATATTTAGTTTTTTTGATTTTTTACACAAATATTTTCAAAAAGAATTTATTTTATTTTTTGATTAAAAATATAAGAATGATTTCAATATTTAGTTTAGTTTTTATTGCCACTACTTTTCTATTTAACCCAAATTTTTGGGATAATCCCTTAAATTTTTTTAAAGCGATAAGTTTTATGAGTCAACATATTCAAACGGTTTGCACAATTACATTAGGGGATTGTATGAAAGCACAAAATTTACCATCTAGTTATTTATTTATTTGGTTATTTTTTAAATTACCGCTTATTATTCTTTTTGGATTATTAGTTTTTCCTTTTGTTGAAAAAAAACTTTTTAAAAATAAGGAAAATTTAATAATTATAGGCGCATTATCCATATCTGTAATAGTAATTATGCTTTTACTAATTCTCTTTAACGTAAATTTGTATGATGAATTAAGACAAGTTTTATTTTTGATACCGTTAATTTTTATTATTTCGTTAATTATAATGTTTAATTTCAAAAAAAAATTAGGTTTAGCATTGATTGGATTTTCAATTATTTTATTTTTATTTCAAAATATTAAATTATTTCCCTACAACTATATTTGGTTGAATAATTCAAATATTTTTATGAAAATAAGTAATAATTTTGAATTAGATTACTGGGGTGTATCAACTAAAAACGTTGCAAATTTTATTAATTCAGAAAATTTAAATCCCGATGACTGTATTATATCAAACACAAATGATAGAATAATATTTTTCTTAAATAATAGTAATCAATGTTTTAAACCTTTTAATGAGCTACACAAAAAAAATGAGAGACCTTTTTACGTGGCATTAACTGAAAGAGCTACAAATAAAGGAGTGCCAAATAAATGTGAACTTATTCATTCAGAGCAGGTAAAAATGAACTTTTCTAAGGAAGACTTAATTTTGGCTAAAATATTTAAGTGTTCTTAATTCTCTAACTGTAATTCTTTCTTAATTTTTATTATAAAATTTCTTAATAAAACTCTCTCTTCTTCATCAAGATAATTTTCTTTTTCATTAGCTTTTCTAATTTCTTTTTTCAAAGATGAAACCATCTCTTTTCTTCCTTCTTTCGTTGTAAAGTATTCAACTTTTTCGTTGAATTGGTCAATATGTTTACCTATTGTAAACTCAAAAATAATAATTGTTGCTATTATAAAAATTATTATTTTATAAATATAATTTTTCATTAAATTAGATTTTTATCTTGAAAAATTTTTTTTAGTTCACCATTTTCAAACATTTCTTTGACTATGTCGCACCCACCAATAAATTCTCCTTTGATATAAAGCTGAGGAATAGTGGGCCAGTCACTAAATTCTTTAATACCTTGTCTTAAGTTTTCATCCTCCAGTACATTTATCCCTTTAAATTTTACGTTTAAATGTTTTAAAATGTTCGTAACAGCCATTGAAAATCCGCATTGAGGTGAATCGGGCGTTCCTTTCATAAATAAACAAATATCGTTTTCATTAATTGCATTATTTATTTTATCTTTAATTTCCATTATTTGCCTTCTGTTATTAATGATAGAGCGTGTAATTCATTACCCATTTTACCCTTAAGTGATTTATATACAAGTTTGTGCTGTTCAATTTTGTTCAAGTTATTAAATAGTTTTGATTTTACCGTAGCAGAGTAATGATTATTATCTCCCATTAAATCTTTAATTTCAATTGTAGCGTCAGGTATAGACTCTTTAATAAGCTTTTTAATTTCGTCAATAGGAAGTGGCATTAATAATTATTATACCATTGGTTATTAACTTTAAATAGGTCATTTATGCTGATTTTCATTTCACCTTCTATCTCAAAATTATTATCCTGTGTAAAACCTATTTTTTCGTAATATATATTTTTAGATTGAAGTATTTTCTCAACTTCGATTAAATTTTTTTCATTAATTTCTAGAATATATCTACTTTGGTCCTCACCAAAAAAATACTCAATTGAACTAGTTAATTTTTTTGGTTTTTTAATTTTGACTCCAAAATTTGAACCTATTGACATTTCGCTTAATGCTGTAATCAAACCTCCACTTGAAATATCGTGAGCTGAGGATATTAAATTCAGATTTATCAAATTTAGAACTGCCTCTCCATTGTTCTTTTCATTGATAAGATTAACTTCAGGCGGCTTACCACTTATTATAGAATAATTCTCTTTTAAATAACAACTTTGCTCTAGATGACCAAAAGTTTTTCCAATAAGTATAATTATATTGTTATTTCCCTTAAACATATGATTAATAGGTTGCACTAATTTTTTAATTAATCCCACGCCACCTATAACTGGTGTCGGATCTATATTTTTGTTATTAGTACCATTGTAAAAAGATACATTACCTGACACGACTGGAAAATTTAAAAATTCACAAGCTTTTTTTATTCCGTCTAAACATTCTGCAAACTCTCCCATAATTTCTTTATTTTCAGGATTACCAAAATTAAGACAGTTAGTAATTGCTAAAGGTTTTGCTCCTACAGAAATTAGATTTCTCCAATTTTCACTTACAATTTGTTTCCCCCCGGTGTACGGATGAGATTTACAATAATTAGCTGATGAGTCTACAGTCACTGCAATAGCTTTATCTTTACCATGTATTCTTATAACAGCTGCATCCGAACCAGATCTTTGCGCGGTATCACACATAACCATTTGGTCATATTGGTTTGTAATCCAACTTTTATTAGAATGGTTTGGTGATGATAAAATTTTTAATAAAGCATCCTCAAGTTTAATTTTTTTTAGGTCTTTAATTTTAATTTTATCGGTTGGAACTCTTTTTTTGGAAAATTCTCTTTCATAAATTGGAGCGCTAGAAGAAAGTAAACTAATTGGAATTTCACCTTCAAGATTGTCGTTATATCTCAAGGTTAAATTTCCTGTATTAGTAGTTTTACCAATTACTACAAAATCTAAATCCCACTTTTTGAAGATTTCTCTCGCGTGGTTTTCCTTACCATCTTCCAAAATGATCAACATCCTTTCTTGGCTTTCAGAAAGCATCATTTCATAAGGAGTCATATTTTCCTCTCTACAAGGAACTTTTTCGAGATTTAGCTCAATTCCTAATAAACCTTTTGAGGCCATCTCAACACTTGAGGAAGTTAATCCAGCTGCACCCATATCTTGAATAGCAATTATAGAATCATCTCTCATTAATTCTAAACATGCTTCGAGTAATAATTTTTCTGTAAATGGATCACCAACTTGAACAGTTGGTTTTTTCTCTTCGGAGTTCTCATCAAATTCTGCTGATGCCATAGATGCACCATGAATACCATCCCGACCAGTTTTAGACCCAACATAAACAACTGCTTTATTAACACCCTTAGCTTTTGAGTAAAATATTTTACTTTTTTTTGCGTGCCCAACGGCCATAGCATTTACCAAAATATTTTCATTATAAGTTTCATTAAATTTTGTTTCACCTGCAACTGTCGGGATTCCTATACAATTTCCATAACCGCCAATTCCTGAAACTACTCCATTAAGCAAGCTTTTAGTTTTTGGGTGTGAAGGCGATCCAAAATGAATTGAATTTAATAATGCAATCGGTCTAGCGCCCATTGTAAAAACATCTCTTAAAATCCCCCCAACACCAGTTGCAGCCCCTTGATAAGGCTCAATGTATGAGGGATGATTGTGACTTTCTATTTTAAAAATTATTGCATCCTCATCGCCGATATCAATTACTCCAGCATTCTCCCCTGGTCCTTGAATTACCTGTTTTCCTTTAGTTGGTAACTTTTTTAAGTGAATTCTAGAAGATTTATACGAACAGTGTTCGTTCCACATGGCAGAAAAAATTCCTAGCTCGAGTAGGTTTGGATTTCTTTTTAATAATTTTTGAATATTTTTATATTCATCTTTAGTTAATCCATGATTTTCAATTATCTTATCAGTAATTTGCATTTTATTAATTCATAATACTTGCAAATAAATTAATACCGTCAGTGTTAGAAATTAAATTATCTACCATTCTTTCTGGATGAGGCATCATACCAAGTATATTTTTCTTAGAATTATAAATTCCTGCAATATTTTCTACTGCACCATTCGGGTTAGATTGATCACTAATATTTCCATTAACGTCACAATATTGAAAAGCAATTAGATTTTCGTTTTTCAACTTGTTTAGGTGATCTTTGTCAGTAAAATAGTTTCCTTCATTGTGAGCAATATTAATTTTTAATATTTGATTTAATTTATATTTTGAAGTGAAACTTGTTTTATTATTTATAACTTTTATATTAACATCTTTATTTATAAATTTTAAATTTCTATTCCTTAAAAGTGTTCCTTTAAGTAAACCTGTTTCAGTCAATATTTGAAAACCGTTACAAATACCCAAAATTAAACAACCTGATTTTGCTGCTTTAATAACTTCGTCTATAATTAAAGATTTACCTGCAATTGCTCCAGATCTTAAGTAGTCTCCATATGAAAAACCTCCAGGAATCACAATAAGATCCGATTTAGGTAATTTTGTTTCCTTGTGCCAAACCATTTTATTCTTAAATTGCATTTTCTCCAAAGCAACTGCAATATCTCGATCACAATTTGAACCAGGAAAAACAATGACAGATGAATTCATCATAATTTACTTATTTTATAATCCTCGATAATTAAATTAACTAAAAGTTTTTTGCACATGTCGTTAATTAATTCTTCAGCCTTAAGTTGATTTTTTTCTTCAATTTCAATTTCAAAAAATTTACCTTGTCTAATATTTTTCAAACTTTTCATACCTAGATTGGCCAAGGTATCTTGAACAACTTTGCCTTGTGGATCTAATACGTCTTTTTTTAAAGTGACTGTTACTGCAAATTTCAATTTATTTCTTTTTGAATTTTATTGGGATAGTTTTTCCAAAATTTACTTCACTAATGTTTGTTTCCTCTGGCATAATTCCTAATCTCCTAGCTACTTCTTGATACGCTTGAATAATATTTCCTAAGTCTTTTCTAAATCTATCTTTATCTAGTTTTTTTTCAGTTTTCATATCCCATAGTCTACAAGTGTCAGGACTTATTTCATCTGCAAGAACTATTTCTTTTTCTTCAGTATCTTTGTTCCAAGCTTTTCCATATTCAATTTTGAAATCTACCAGCTTTATACCTACAGCCCTAAAAATTCCTGTTAATAAATCGTTAATTCTTAAAGTGATTTTATCTATCTTGTTTATTTCATCTTCACTAGCCCACCCAAAAGAAAAAATGTGCTCTTTTGAAATTAAAGGATCATTTAACTCATCTTTCTTGTAGCAATACTCTAACAAAGGTTTATCCAGAAGAGTTCCCTCTGGTATGCCAAGTCTTTTTGTAAGTGATCCTGTAGCAATATTTCTTACTATAAATTCAATTGGAAAAATTTCTGCCTTCCTTATTAATTGTTCTCTCATATTAAGTCTTTTTACAAGATGAGTCTTTATTCCACATTGAGATAAATTATTTAAAATAAATTCAGAAATTCTATTATTTAAAACTCCTTTACCTTCTACATTTGCTTTTTTAAGATTATTAAATGCCGTAGCATCATCTTTAAAATGTTGAATAACTAAATTTTGATCTTTAGTTTCATAAATTATCTTAGCTTTCCCTTCGTATAATTTATTACCTTTATTCATTTGATTACTTATTTTTAAGACTACGATTAAAAATTATATTAATTTTTTTAGTATGATAACTAAAATCAAATAAGTTTTTAAGTTTATTAACAGGTATTTTATCAGTAATTTTTTTGTCCGAAATAATAGTACTTAAAAAAGAGGAGTTTTTTTCCCAGGCATTTAAAGCGTTTTTTTGTACAATTTTGTATGCCTCTTCTCTTGTAAACCCCGCAGTCGTTAATTCAAGAAGTACACGTTGGGAAAAAAATATTCCATTGGTCAAATTTAGATTTTTATACATGTTTTTCGAATAAATATTTAAATTTTTAATTACATTTGACAATCTAGTAAGAGCAAAATCTAAAGCGATTGTTGCATCTGGACCAATATTTCTCTCCACAGATGAATGAGAAATATCTCTCTCGTGCCACAAAACTACATTTTCAAGCGCAGGGATAACACTAGATCTTATCAATCTTGCTAAACCCGTTAAGTTCTCACTTAAAATTGGATTCTTCTTATGCGGCATGGCTGATGATCCTTTTTGTTTTTTACCAAAAAATTCTTCAACCTCTAAAACTTCAGTTCGTTGGAGATGCCTTATTTCCACTGCTAGTCTTTCGACTGAACTCGCAATTATAGCAAGTGTTGAAAAATATTGTGCGTGTCTATCTCTAGGAATAATTTGTGTAGATATAGGCTCTATGGAAAGATTTAATTTTTTTGCTACATATTTTTCAATTCTTGGATCAACATTGGCAAATGTTCCAACTGCTCCTGAAATTGCACAAGTAGAAACTTCTTGAATTGAATTAATTAATCTTTTTTTATTTCTATGGAACTCTTGATAAAAAGAGAGCATCTTTAAACCAAATGTAATTGGTTCAGCATGAATTCCGTGGCTTCTTCCTATACACAAAGTATACTTATGTTTTATTGCCTGACGTTTGATTGATTTTAATAATTCATCTAAGTCTTTAAGTAATATTTCACCAGATTGTTTAAGTTGTAAATTAAAACATGTGTCTAAAATATCAGAGGAAGTCATTCCTTTATGAAGATATTTAGCATCTTTACCAGCTTTTTCTGTAATCGATGTTAGAAAAGCTATTACATCATGTTTTACTTTTTCTTCAATTTGTAAAATTCTCTTCACATTAATCTTGGCTTTCGATTTTACTTTTTTTACAACTCCTTTAGGTATTATATTAAATTTTTCCATAGCTTCTGCTGCAGCCAATTCTATATCTAACCAAATAGAATATTTGTTATGGTCGTCCCAAATCTTTTTTATTTCTTTCCTTGAGTATCTATCAATCATTTTATTAATTGTTTTTTATTTGATAATGTAAAAATCTCACAACCGTTCTTTGTTACACCTACAGTATGTTCAAATTGTGCTGATAAAGATTTATCTTTTGTAACTGCAGTCCATCCATCACTCAATGTCTTTGTCTCAAATTTTCCGAGATTTATCATGGGTTCTATTGTAAATATCATTCCTGTTTTAATTTTTTCACCTGTCCCTTTTTTACCATAGTGCAAAACATTTGGCTCCTCATGAAATGATTTACCAATACCGTGCCCACAAAAATCTTGTACAACTGAAAAACCTTGAGCCTCCACATATTTTTGTATGGTAGAACCAATATCGCCTAAATTAATGTTATCTTTCACAATGGAAATAGCTTGCATCATTGCCTCATAAGTAGTTTGTATTAATTTCTTAGCTTTTACAGAAACATTTCCTATTTCAAAAGTTCTACTCGTATCACCATGCCAACCATTTTTTAAAGCGGTAACATCAACATTAACAATATCGCCATCCTTTAAGACTTTATCTGAGGGTATACCATGGCAAACAATATGATTTGTGGAAGTGCAGCAAGATTTTGGAAAGCCTCTGTAAAGTAATGGAGCAGAGTAGGCACCATGATCATTGATATATTCAAAACATAATTTATCTATTTGATTAGTTTCTATACCTGGTTTTATAATCTTAGCCACCTCATCTAATGCACCAGCCGCAATTAATCCAGCCACCCTAGTTTTTTCAAATGCTTCTTTGTAATTTTCGCTCATTTAATATTGAATTTTATTTTTCGATTAAGTTTTATTCCTTTTGTTAAAAATTTACAATCATAGCAGAGTATATTTAATTTTTTTTTAACAGCTTTTTTAAGTAATTTATAATATGCAGGATCAATATCTTTAGCAATTTCAAAGCGTTTACAATCATTTCTTTGAATTAAAAATAAAAGATAAATATTATAGTCTTGGTTACTAGCTTTCATTAATTCATTTATGTGTTTTAGCCCCCTTGCTGTGATTGCATCTGGAAATTCTGCTATTCCTTTTTTTCTTGAAAGAGTAACATTTTTAACTTCGATAAAAGATCTTTTATTTTCTTCTGAAACAAGAAAATCAAACCTTGTATTTTTACCAAATTTTACTTCTCTATAAATATTTTGTATATTTTTAAATTCTTTAATCTCCTTATCATGTAGGGCATTAAAAATTATTTTATTTGTTAAAAGAGTATTAACACCAACTTTTGTAGTATCTGTTTCAATTATTTGTAGTGTATATTTAAGTTTTCTTTTAGGATTGTCTGTCTTACTGAGCCACACACGATTGCCACTTCTAAGCAACCCCATCATTGAACCAGTATTTGGACAGTGAGCAGTGACGACGGTATCTTTTATTTTTACATCTGCAAAAAAACGCTTGTATCTTTTTATTAATACTCCTGATATTAATATATTTTTAAAGTTCATGTATAATTAATCATCTATGAAGAAAAAAACTAAAAAAGTAAATGCTGCAATCTTAATTATTGGAAATGAAATTTTATCAGGCAGAACTCAAGATAAAAATATAGCTTTTATAAGTAATTGGCTTAATTCAAACTGTGGAATAATTGTTAATGAAGTGAGAATAATACCTGACGTTGAAAAGACCATCGTTATTAATGTAAGAAGCTTATCGAAGAAATTTAATTATGTGTTCACAACTGGAGGCATTGGCCCAACACACGATGACATTACAGCCCAATCAATCGCAAAAGCATTCGATTTAAAATATAACTATCATAAAGAAGCATACAAAATTCTTGAAAATTACTATGGCAAAAAAAAATTTAACGATGGAAGAAAAAAAATGGCCAAAATGCCTAATGGTTCAAAACTAATATATAACCCATCAAGCGCTGCCCCTGGGTTCAAGACAAGGAATGTATTATCGCTACCAGGCGTTCCATCAATATTAAAATCTATGATAGAGAATTGTAAAAAATATCTTATCAAAGGATCAAAAGTTCATAGTCGTAGCATTAATCTATTTACTGTGGAAAGCAATATTTCAAAAAAACTTGGAGTAATTCAAAAAAAATATAAAAAAATTGTCGATGTTGGAAGTTATCCATTTTTTAGACTGGGTAAAATTGGAGTTTCAATAGTAACTAGATCAACTTCTAAAATAAAACTTAAACAGGTAGAGAGAGAAATATTAAAAGTAGTTAAATTGAAAAAAATTAAGATTTTAAAGATTTAAATTAAACTAAAAACTTCATCCACCTCAATAGAATTAATATCATTTGTTTTGTGAAGTTTTTTACTGTCTAAGATTTTTGTAAATTTATTTTTAGGAGCAAACTTTTCTGAATTTGTTGGTCCGAATAAAACAACCATTGGAATATTAGCTAGAGCTAACATATGCATAATACCATTATCAATTGATACAGCCATATTCAATCTAGATGCTAGTGCCGTCACTAATGCAGGACAAGAAAATTTTGAATTCATCTCAGGAAAGATCGCTGATGGAACTTGGCTTTTAATCTTTTCAATTAAATCAATTTTATCTTTTTCAATAAAAAAAACAGGAATCTTATTTTTTGAGGTAACTTTATTGGCTAAAGCAGTAAATCTAAATATTGACCAACTTTTTTTTCTGTACTCATTACCCTGGGTAATCGAAAAACCAACATAATTAGAGTTTGGTAATAATCGTTTAGCTTCATTTAAAAACTCTTTGGGTAGTTTTTTTACTTTAAAATCTAATTCCAGTACATCTTCCTCAATAAATAAACTTAAATTTTCTATATGATTAGATGAGTTTGATTTTATTTTTTTTGACGAAAATAAACCATTCAATGTTCTTGAGTAAAATAGTCTATGAGGAATTCTTTTTAAAATCAGAGAATTTCTAATTTTTGTCTGTAAATCAATTATAAGATCAAATTTACTATTTATCTTTTTTAACGCTTTATTTTTTACAAATAAAAAATGCCACCATCTAAATCCAAAATATTTTAAATCTAAATCAAGTGTTTTCAATTCTATCTTGTACTCTTTTAATTTTCCTGAAAAATGATTGGCATGTGCACCTAAATAGAAAAACTCAGCTTTTTTAAAGTGACTTTTTAAGCTTATTATTAATGGAAATAATTGAATAGAGTCACCTAAACCACCTCCTGAGTTGTAAATTAAAATTTTTTCAATTTTCATCTCTTAATTTTAAATGCTAAAAACGTATCTCCATATTCTACTAAATCTGGATATACATTTTTTAAAGACCAACTTCCAGTAGCTGGAATCATTAGATATTGTTCGCCTTTAGCTTCGTAGATAGTTGGTGGAGCTGATCCAATGTACGGAAGCTCATATGTCCACAATACTTCACCAGTATTAGAGTCAAATGCTCTCAATTTTTTATCTAATGTACCTGAGGCAAACACTAAATCACCCGCAGTTGCAGTAGCCCCTCCATAATTTAAGGTCCCAGTATCTTTTTTGTGCTTCAGTTTTTCAAAATTTCCCAATGGTACCTGCCAAAGTATTTTTCCTTTATTTAAATCTATAGAAGTTAGAGCTCCCCAAGGCATTTTTACACCAGGATATCCTTTACTATCGAATAGCTGCTTTTGTTTCATGCCATTAGTAGAAACTTTGAAATTTTTATTTATGTCTTTTGAAGAATACACCTCTATTAAATCTGGCATATTATTTGATGTCACATATGCGATATTTTTTTTTGGATTTACTGATGCACCAGTCCACGTTGCCCCACCATGAAGTGACTTGACTAGAGTAGGTTTATTAAGTTCATGAGTTGGAAAAAAACCATAGTTAAAATCTTTAACTAAATTTTTTACAAATTCATTCTCCTGTTTACTTACATCAGTTATATCTTCCAAATTAAATTCAGATTTATAAAAAGGTTCTGGCGTAGTTAAATCGGGTTGATACAAGCAAGTTTTCTCACCCGGTAATTTAGATGCTGGGGCTATCCTTTTTCTATAATCGAATATTGGTTGACCATTATCTCGATTTAAAATTATCGTATTTCCCAATTTTGTAAAAGCAACAACCACGTCTACTCGTTTATTATTTAAGGTTAATGTTGTTAATACTGGAGGTGCAGCAATATCAAAATTCCAAATGTCATGACAAGTTTCTTGAAAATACCACTTAATATCTTTTTTTACTAAATCAAATGCTATTATACTGTTTGCATAAAGATTTTTTCCAGGTCGCATTACACCCACGAAGTAAGGATGGGCATTTCCGGTAGTCAAGTAAACAGTTTTTGATTTACTATCAGCTGAAATCCCTCCCCAAGGATTTCCACCTTCAAAGTCACTTGAGTTTAAAATACCTTCATCAAATTTTCGTAAATAATATTTCCATTCAATTTTACCAGATTTAATATTATAGGACTCTATTGCAGGTCGTGTAGTGCCTATGATTATTTGATCATCAATAATTACTGGTGTCATAGGAGAGGAACCTGTTGAAACAATTCCATTTTTTCCAAAATTTCTTGAAGGTCTACCAGTATCGGCATCCAACATAATTAATTCATCATCATTATTAAATATAATTTTTTCTTGTCCTGAAATTTTGTCTTTCCATAACATTAAGCCTCTTTTCGCAGCATGAGATCCATTCTTTACTTTATATTTCCAGATTAATTTACCGTTTGTCCCATCCAGGCAAACAATAAAATTCCCTGGGGTAGGAAAATAGACTCTACCATTTTTTGCTACTGGGTTTGCTTGTATCCCTTTCTTTCCATCTTCAGCACTAAACGTCCAAGCTAATTTAAGATTTTTTATATTTTGACTATTAATTTTTTTTAAATTTGAAAATCTAACTGAATTTAAATTTCCATGACTTCTCGGCCAGTTTTTTCCTGGCATTTTTATTTCGTCAAGAGTCATACCTTCTTTAAAACCAGACTTTTGTCCCTTTATAATTTTATATTCTTCTAATAAGCTTCTATTTTGAACATCAACACCCCAGTATTCTTTCTGGTTATTACTAAATTTATAAATAGTTTTGTAATAAATCTTTTCAATCAGAGAATAGAATTCTTTTGACTTTTTACTATTAAGATTAGTTTTATTAAAATATATTACATTTCTGTTTAAATAACTTTTATCAAATGAAGCTAAATCGTAGATTAAAAATAAGAATGGACTTGAAACTAAAACCGCTATTATTACTGAGATTTTTAAAATTTTCATTTTATAACTTTTTAAAATTCCTATAATTCTTTGTTTTATATATAATATCCGTGATAATGAAAGTGTTGTAATGTCCCTCATTAAATTTAGTTACGAAAATTACAAAAAAGTTTAAAAATTTTGTGAATTTGTGGCAGAATAGTAATTAAGAATTTATAAATTTTAACTCTTTAAAACATTGTTGTATTAATATACTAAATTGAAATTAAAAAAACGATGTGCCCTCGTGGTGAAATTGGTAGACACAAAGGACTTAAAATCCTTGCCCTTTTGGGAGTGCCAGTTCGAGTCTGGCCGAGGGCACCAAAAAAATTATAATGATAATTATTTCAGATAAAAATATTAAGTCTTTAAAAATAAAAAAACAAATTAAAAAAATTATAAACAAGGAAAAACTTCATAAAAAAAATATTATTATTGTTGTAGGCGGTGATGGTTTTATGCTCCAAACATTAAAGAAAAACAAATATTCTAATAAATTGTTTTACGGAGTTAACTCTGGCAACTATGGTTTTTTGATGAACAAATTCTCAAAAAATTTAATCCAAAATATCAAAAAGTCAAAAATGATATCAATATCTCCTTTAGAGATGACTGTTTTTTTCAAAAATAAATCAAAAAAATGTATTGCAATTAACGAAGTCTCAATTTTAAGGCAGAGTAGACAAGCTGCTAACTTAACAATAAAAAATAACAAAAAATTTGTAATTAAAAAACTGGTTTCAGACGGAGTTCTAGTTTCAACGCCAGCTGGAAGCACAGCTTATAATCTCTCAGTTCATGGTCCAATCTTAAATCTAAACTCTAAAAAAATATCTATAGCACCAATAAGTGCATTCAGACCTAGAAGATGGACAGGAAAAATTGTTGGAGATAAATCAAAAATTGTAATTAATAATCTTAATTATCTCAAGAGACCAGTTAGTGCTGTAGCAGACAATGTTGAAGTAAGAAATGCAAAAAAAATTATCATAAAAGTTCAAGATAAGATTAAATTCAACCTACTTTATGATAAGAGTAAAGACCTACAAAAAAAAATTCAATTAGAACAAATAAGAAAAGAGACGATATAAGTGGTGCCCTCACACGGACTCGAACCGCGAACCTATTGATTACAAATCAATTGCTCTACCAAATTGAGCTATGAGGGCTTGCGTGAATATATAGGATAAAACAATTTATTCTTCAAGTCCTACTTAAAAAATCGTCAGCTTAATTTGCTCGCAGCTGCTGTTGCAGCTGCTCGCAGGAGTTTGATTTGTGCAATCTAGAGTTAGGTTTGTGAGTGTACGATCTACAAAAAAGCGAAAAGCTATTTTGAGAATAGATATCACAGCTTGAAACCGATCCACTACAAGTAACTAAACAAGGAGTGGAAAATGAAAAAAGTAAAAAATAGAGAACACACAATTGAGTTTACAAAAGATAAACTCGACAAAACAATCAAGACAGTAAAAGCAGGAACTTGGCTCTTCGCAAAAGGCATTGAGGGTTTATGTTTATATGTAGGAAAGTTTAAACATACTTACTATGCACATTGGGGAATCAAGATTGTAAAACCTGATGGAAAGAGAACGACAACAGGGAAGAAAAAGAAACTTGGTAGTTATGAGCTGCCACTTTCAGAAATCAAATCTAGGTTAAGAGCTAACTATGATGAATGGAAGAACCAAAGCAAGAGGACTAACGGAGCTTCAACAGAAGCCACTGTTGCTGATCTTGTAAAATCTTTTATTTCTAAAGGAGCTTCAGGGCAGCGAATTAGAAGTAGAAACAGGTTAGAATATAAAGCTAAAACTGTTCAGGGTTATATTAGCAGCTTAACAGCTCATGTACTTTGTGAGGGTAAAAAATCACACAAAGAATATACGGAGTTATTTAATGAACCTATCAACTTTAATGGAAGATTTGTTACAGGTGCATTGAAAGATGTTCCGTTATCAAAAATTATTAGAGACGATCTAGAAATCTACATGAAGAGAATGCAGAATAAACCTGCAGCTGCTAACAATGCATTGGCAGCTCTATCAGTAGCTTTCGAATGGGATATGACTAGAAGTCATGAAAGACTTTATCATGGTTCTAATAATCCATGTTTGAGAGTGAAAAAATACATAATCAATAAAGACAAAAAATTTATTGATCTTGATGTGGTGCTTGCTCAAAGAGATTATATCTCTAACAATCTTCACAAAACTAATACTGACTTTACTCCACATTTTTTGACCATCTATTGTTTACTAGTAGAGGTTGGGGAAAGAGGGGAAGATGTTAGGGGCATACAATGGAAAGTGCCAACAAATATTCTGAAAGAAAAAGAAAGAGGAGCAACAGGATATTTAGATCTTGATAAAAGATTGATGCATGTCTTTGATAGTAAGAACAGAAAATCTTATACTGAAAAACTTACAATTGAAGCTGCAGATATTTTAAAAAGGTTAAGGCAGCTGCTGCACGATAGAGAAGATTTAGCTCACTATCTGAAGAGTCCATTTGTCTTTCCTCAATCAAATGACATTATGAAGCCAATCACTAATAGCAGTTACAGATGGCAGCTGGATAGGTTTCAATATAAATTTGGTTTAGCTGATAGAGAGCTTGTTAGGAAGAAAAAAACTAGGAAGCTGTATAAGTATAAATGCAAATATACTTTTAAACATTTAAGAAAAACTTTTGTAACACACTATGGAAGAGTTAAAGGTCTTGAAGCTGCATCTTTAAGAATGAAACATAGCTCGCCTGTTGTTACTAAAGAACATTACTTTACTGAAAACAAAGCAGCTCTTGATATTGATCACATGTATTCGCCAAGACAGGAAAAGCAGGATCACAAATTAAAAGCAGTGAAAGGTGGTAAGGATGATTAAACCAAAACCATCTGTCAATTGGATTGATATTAAGTTAAAGTTAAACAAGGAGTGGAAAAAAGCCGATGCCGACAAAAAAGAAAAAAAGAAAAACAGAAACAAATTTAGGATCGTTAAGTGATCTATTTTATAAAGATAGAGGTATGGGTTTAGAACCTTTTATCAAAGAGGGGATCAGACCACTTAATGAAATACATTCTTACGAAGATCTAATTAAATTTCTGAAAAAAATTAAGATGACTCCTGCAGCGACTCATCAAATTATTGATAGGTTTTTATTCAAAGATAAGAACCATAGAATGAATTTTTTAAAACATTATGTTGCAGCAGATATCAGAATAAACAGAATTGAATTAGATCGGCTGCTCGCTGCAATAAAAAAATACAATGTAAAAACTGTATTTGAAAATGAAGATCCTGATCAGGAGCTGCTGGCATTTGAAAGAAACACACTCTACAAAAGACCACCTGAAGAAAAAACTTTTAAAAAAGATTTAACAATCCTGCGTGAAGCTATCGGTAAGAAAAGATCTAGAGATGGCAGCTATACCAAGAAACAATTAGAGATTTACAAGAAGAGAGCTTTAAAGAAACTACTTCCAAAATAGATATCACAAATTAATTTTTTTCTGTTAAGCAGATCCTGTTCGGATTCCACTCCGTACATGGTTGGGGCAGCAATGCCCCAATCTCTTCTGAAAAGAGAAATCACATAAGATCACAAATATTTTAAAAATAACTTCAATGAAAAAAAGGAGAGTATACATGACAGTAAATGTTAGAGCTGGGTTGGTATCTACTAAAGAACTTGAAGATATGCAGCGAGAGGGAAATCTCAAACTACTTACTTCTAAACAGTTGGCAAAGATTATTAATCTGAAATCAGATGCAGCTTTGCGTAAACAAAGATCAAAAGGTAGATCATTATTTCCTTACACTAGGGTTGGCAGAAAGATTTTCTATCCTGCGAATCTGATCGTTAAAACTTTACAACAGAATATGGTTGATGCGAATTTGAGGTAAACATGCTTGAAACACAAAAGCCCAACACAATGCATTGGGCTTCTGAAAATGATAAAAACTTTATAGCAGAATTAATCAGTGGAAAGAAGAACAAAAGATTAATTTGGGATGGCTATCTTCCTAATGGAAAGAAGAAACAGTATTGGGAAAATAAAGATATTGATTGGGAGCTTCATCTTACAGGGCAGCTTAAACAGGGTGGCAATCTTTGTTTTGAAATAGATGGAAAGAAATATGCTAAAGCTGCAGTAGTTGATATTGATCAAAAAGTAGATGCAAAAGAAATTTGTAGTGAATTATTTTCATTAGATCCAAAAGCTATTCCAATTAAATCGCCTAGTGGTAGATGGCACGCATGGATGTTTTTTAAAAAAGCTGTTCCAGTAGCAGTAGCTGCCAAATGGTCTAGAGATCTTGGCATGAAGTTAGCGAAAAAAAAATACACAATTGATTTTGGAAAATGTAACCCAAATCATAACGGATCAGATGTTGGAATTAATTATCCATTCCACTCTAAACAAATACCTTATGATCCTAGAGGGAAGCCATATACTTTTAAACAATTCAAACACAGAAACAGATTTAATAATTATTCATACATTGCTGCTGCAACAAATTTAGAAACAGGAAAGAATAGATATGATGCATTATTATTTGCAGCTTCTATCCTGCATGCTGCAGGTAAATATAAAGATGAATACATTGATGCGATAGTAGAAAACTTTGGAACTCCATTTGATGATCATAAAAAGATACAGAAAATAAAAGATGGGCAATACAAAACTTACAAATTAAATTCTGAAACAATCAAAAGAAAGATAGGCGAAATGATTGATAAAGATCTTGCAGCTGAAGTGGATCTTGAACTCGCCCCTGTTGCTGAACAATTAGAAGCTCTTGAACTAGAGGAATACACAGGAACAGAAACTTTAAAAGCTAGGCATTGGATTGTTGATGGTTGGATGATGAAGAAAGCATTAACCTTAATTGTAGGGCAAGCTGGTGTAGGTAAAACTATTCTTATGGCAATGCTTGCTGCAGCTCTCGCTAACGGACAAAAAATACTTGGTAGACCAATAAAAGAAAATGGAAATGTTTTAATATTAGCTGCAGAAGAAACAAAAAATGAAATTAGATTAAGAATCAAAGCTATTGAAAACCTACTAGAACATAAGAAAACCAACAATAAAATCTTCATAAGAGGATTAGAAGATCAGATTAAATTAGTAAAATTTACAATGGCAGAAGCTAAAGCAACAAAAGAATACCTGCAGCTGCAGCTAGCCATTAAGAAACATAATATAAAATTTATATTATTAGATCCATTAATCAGCTTTCAGACAGGTGCATACGATGAAAATAACAATGCAAAGATGGAGCAATTTGTAAAAGATTTTTTAATACCTTTAGCAGTAGAAAATAATGGCTGCATAGTTGCTGGTCATCACACAAACAAGTTTAGCATGATAACTATAACAGATGGGGAGCTGCTGGTTGATCATCAGGTTGCTCTTAATGCTGCAAGAGGTGCATCATCATTAGTAGCTGCTGCTAGATTTGTTTTGGCTATTCAGCCCATGACTAAAAAACTATTCAAAGATAAGTTTCAAGATCATATCAAAGATGGATCAAAGTTTACAAATTATGCTGGCTTGATTGAAGCTAAATCAAATTACAGTATCACAGAAGATGAGATTGATTGGCTTAAAAAGAATTCAGTATCTCTTGAAGTTGTTAATGAAGATGGGGAATCAGCGAATGAAAGTCTTGGAGTATTTACTACTTCAGACATAAACAAAATTGCTAAAGCTAAAAATAAATTAAAAGCAGAAAAGAACGAAGCATTTGCCAAGTCCCAAATACCATTAATCAAAAGTCTAATGGTAAATGATGAATGTACTTTGAATGCAGCTGTGGAGCAGGTAGTGATGAAAGATCCTGAATTTGCAGATACCAATGTTGATGAAAAGACAATCAAATCTAAAGTTAGACGACAGCTTGTTAATGGCTTGAATGGATCAGCAGAAACTAAAAATGGAATGACTGCACAGGGCATTTCATACGATGATGGTTACAATTATTGGGTCAAGGTTGATAATAGCAGGGATGGTGCAGCCAAATATTTTATTCAAAGAGGTAAGGATTTTTCAAAATGATTGTGAGTTTCATTGTTTCAAGTTGTTTCAAATCATGTGCAAGTGCTTGTGCTGCTTGGCTCAATGATAAGTTTCAATTATGTGCCTGTAAATTTTTGCAAGCAGGCAGAAAAAGGGCAGCATTCATTAGTGGTTCCAATGTTTCAGTAGTTTCTATTAATATGTTTCAGTGGCTGAAAGTATCTCATAAAGTTTTCGGTAGCTCCAAGAGGATGCGTAAGAACCTAGTAGTTGGTAGACAAGATTATACAAAGGAGCTTCATGGGTAAAAGAATCAATTATGTAACTAGAGATATGCTTTCACGATTAAGCAAAAGATTATTCCGTAGATGCCAGCTTCTAGAAAAATGGATGCTCTCATGGAAGAAGAGAGCTGAAGAATTAGAAACAGATCTAAACAAGTATGATGAGCTTGGCTGTGCCATGAGCAAAAGATTCATGGATGTTTATAAAAATAACCTAGAGCTATGGAAACTTAATCAGGAACTAGGCGAACAGAACCAACAATTTTTGAAAGACAGAAACGATACGATAAGAAAATATAACTTCCTAGTGGAAGCGAAGAAAGAAGTAGAAGCTGCAGAACTAGCTGGCTGGAATAAAAAACTTCCTGAAAACAGAAACTATAAATTTGAAGAATTTAAAGCTGATGTGCTGGAAAGTGGGAAGATTAGATACACAGTCAAAATGAAAAATATAAAACTGCCTAGTGGAAAGAAAATTAAACTAGCAACTAAAGAGGATAAAAAATAATGGGACATATATATTACAACGACAAAAGAATACTTGTTGGGGAAACTAGAAAACCAAAAGATAATGAATTTGTCTACGATCAACGCATAACTTTTCAACCTGACTGTTTAGATAGCATCTTTGAATACATTGAAAGTATTTCAAATGTTAGAATTGAATGGATGGATAAAGATGAATTTGTCGATAAGAATATGACAGGGATTAGAATTACACATGACTGATGATGTATGGAAGAAACATTTAGCTGAACTTTACAAAGATCATAGTAAGAAACAAAAAGATAAAAAGGGAATCACTGAACCATTTTCAAATGTTCTTGGTGCAAAAAATGTGAAAGGTGTTTCATCTGTTGGAATACCAATCACAGGGAAAGCTGCTCGTAACCAAATTAAGAATAAAGAAAAATATAGATCAGCTGGAAGAGGAAGATATGATTTTTCTAGATTGAAACAGATCAATGATGCGAGAGCAGAAGCTGCACGATCCCATCGCATGCAGGACAAAAAACATAGATCTGAAGTGCAGGGATTAGTAGATAAATTTTTTGACAGTATCAAAGACAAGAAAGAAGATATTGTTGATGAAGTTACAGGAACTAAAAAACCATTAAGCTATAAACCTGAACGCAGCTTTAATAGACCAACAACATTTCAAAAACATTTCTATTGGTCTAAATCTGAAGATGATTACATTGAAGTAGAACCTGCAAAAGAAGATCCTTTAGGATTACCAAGATTTAAAAATAAAATTGAGGAATCAATATATTGGGCAAAGAAAAAACTTAAGTGAGCTTCAATACTCTTTTAGCAATACCTCTTATTTCAGGAGTCTTAAAATCTGAAAGAGCTGCATGTTTCTTGCCATCAGTAAAAGAACCTTTATCTTTGTCATACTTAACAGGATCCATTGTTGTAAATCCTGAAGCTGAAGATCTGTCTACCATGATTTTGTTTCCTGCTTTCATTGCAGCTTCAACATCTTCATCAGGTAAATACTTTGATAATGTTTTTCTTTTTCTAACTAAT
Organism: uncultured Pelagibacteraceae bacterium; assembly: GCA_902535255.1. Taxonomy (GTDB): domain Bacteria; phylum Pseudomonadota; class Alphaproteobacteria; order Pelagibacterales; family Pelagibacteraceae; genus Pelagilacustribacter. The sequence continues at coordinate 7,905 of CACASQ010000001.1, read as the reverse complement.
CTTCCATCAAGATCTAATGCTGCTTCTCTTCCTGATTCAGCCAATTTAAAATCAACTCGTGGTGTGGGATTTCTTGCTTCTCTAGTTAAGTGTTTCATCATTGCTGCATACTTAACTCTTTCAGAAACTTTTTTAGGTTTGTATCTAGGTTCAGCACGATACTTATCTAATCCTTTATCCATTTCAATTGCATCAGGAGCTTCATCTTCTTTGGGTCTTAAAATTTTATCAATGTCAATTGAGCTGACTAGGGGATCCATTATTAAAGGTGCCTGCACACTTGGCTTCGCAGTGGTGCTAACACCAAGTCTATCTAATACAAATTTCTTGGCAGCAGCTTCAGCTTTTAATTCATCCTCTAACTTGACGGATGGTAAAAGACTTCTGATTCCCTGATCATAATTCATTTCTTTTTTACTCCTAATTTTTCCAACATATATTCTAGCTGCTCTCTTTCAGCATCTGACATTGCATTGATCTGTAACATTAACTTCAATGGATCTATTGGCTTCGGCTTCTCGTCATCAGCTGAACCACCATCGCTAAAATATTTTGTAAAGGTAGGATCTTTAATTACTCCACCTTGCTTCTTTTTTACTTTGTAAAATGTTTCAGTTAATTCATCTAGCAGCTCTTTCAATTGATCTTCGTCTAGATCTTTAATTGCATCTTTGCCGTAAACAGGGGAAAGATAATACATCAATTCCTCTTTAGTGGTCTTTGCCATCTGTCCTGATGGCTGCTCTTTTCTTTCCTTATATCTAATTCCTTTTTCAATCATAAAATTTATGGACGCCTTGCAGCCAAGTGTGCAGTCCTGACTGCAAGGGAACTACTATTAATGAACTGTAACTTTAGCTGCCTTGTGGTCTGTTGTGATATCTCTTTTCAGCAGGGAAAAGTCGTTTGAAATAAAATTTTGAAAAATTTTTGGCTGGCAATGTTTGAGTCAATCTTACACTAAACCTAGATCTGTAAGTAACATGTTCTAGATTTGAAGATGGTGGGGTATCTTTTTTAAAGTAACTTGGAGTTTGATTAGGATCCATTTCATACTGTTTAAACTTAATTAGGAGTCCACTGACAGCTGTTGTTGCGTGATGAGTCCCCAACACTTGCACAAAGTTACAGCGATGCTCTACGGGCTTTTAAATGCGAAATGGGAGTCAAAACTAAACAAAGTTTAAAAATAAAACTCAATGTTTACAACAGGTCTTGCCCCCAGCGAGCAATGGCAACAGCCATTGCGAGCTGACCATGTTTCCTTGCATTTTCACATGAAAATTTACCAACAATCTACAAAAGAAATAAAAAATAATTTTGAATCTTTTTTGTGTTGATTATGTTAAGTTATTTCAGTGGATTGATGATTACAAATCAATTGCTCTACCAATTGAGCTATGAGGGCTAAGTAAGCGTTTTAAAATAATTTCATAATAAAAACAATACAAATAATCTAATTTGATTTTATAGACTGGAAAATGTGGTGGCATACCACAGAAACAGTATTTGAAATATTCAAACTTTCAATATTATTATTGATATTCACTTTAAATTTAAAATCTGAATTTTCAAGAGTTTTCTCTTTTATTCCATAACCTTCAGATCCAAATAAAAGTACATTTTTTCCTTGCCAATTATTTTTTGTGAAATCTTTTTCAGCGGAGACATCGAACGCACTAATCCAAAAATCTTTAGTTTTAAGATATTTAAGAGCATTATTAAGATTAGAAACTTTAAATATATTTATGTGTTCTGTACCACCACTCGCACTTTTGAAGAGTAGCTTGCTTTTTGATGGAAAAGATCTTTCTTTTACGATCAAACCGTCAATATTAAATGCTACAGCACTTCTGATAATTGATCCTATATTTCTTGGATCAGTGACCTCTTCTAAAGCAATAAAATTCAAATTTTTTTTTTTATTTACCAAAACAAATTCTTTTAACGTAATTTCCTCTAATTGTTCAATTTCCGCAATTAATCCTTGATGAGCAGTCTCGTCTCTGCCACATAAATTATCTAATTCTCTTTTTGATTTGTAGAAAACATTAACAGATTTGAATAAGTTTAAAGATTGGTTCTCCCTATTTATTTTTTTTTGAGCGTCTTCTGTTAAAAATATTCTTTCAATTTTTCTAGATGGGTTTTTTAAAGCCTCTAAGACTGCATGTTTTCCAACAATTAAAAAAGTGCTTTTTTTCATGGTTTTTTAAGCTTTAATTTGAAATTACTAGCATATTTTAAGGCAAAATGATTTATTGCAATTACTTCATAAATGCTTATAAAACGCTTGTTGTTAAATGCTTTTTAAGTTAGTGGGTATCCCCACAATTAATATTAGGAGGGGTACCAAAGCGGTCAAATGGGGCGGGCTGTAAACCCGTTGACTTCGGTCTTCGAAAGTTCGAATCTTTCCCCCTCCACCAAACTTGAATTTGTTTAACGATAAGAGCGCGATAAGTTTGGATATTGCGGGTGTAGTTCAATGGTAGAACGCTAGCCTTCCAAGCTGGATGTAAGGGTTCGATTCCCTTTACCCGCTCCAAAATAAAAAAAATAAAATGAGGATAAAATAGATGTCAAAAGAAAAGTTTAACCGAAATAAACCACATTGTAATATTGGTACAATCGGTCACGTGGATCATGGAAAAACAACTTTAACTGCTGCGATAACTAAAGTTTTATCAGAAGCAGGCGGATCAAGTAGTGCAAACTTTGTTGCTTACGATCAAATAGATAAAGCTCCAGAGGAAAAAGAACGAGGAATTACTATTTCAACTGCACACGTTGAATACGAAACTGAAAAAAGACACTATGCTCATGTAGACTGTCCTGGACACGCGGACTATGTAAAAAATATGATTACAGGTGCAGCTCAGATGGATGGAGCTATTCTCGTAGTAAATGCTGCAGATGGCCCAATGCCTCAAACTAGAGAGCATATTCTATTAGCTAGACAAGTTGGTGTGCCAGCAATTGTAGTTTTTTTAAACAAAATCGATACAGTAAAAGATAAAGAACTTGTTGATTTGGTAGAAGAAGAAATTAGAGAACTTTTAACATCTTATAAATTTCCAGGAGATAAAATTCCAATAATAAAAGGTTCAGCTTTAAATGCGGTTGAAGGCAAAGACGAGACAACTGGAAAAAATGCAATCATGGAATTAATGAAAGCTGTAGATGAAACTATTCCTCAACCAGACAGACCAAAAGACAAACCATTTTTAATGCCTGTGGAAGATGTTTTTTCAATTTCAGGAAGAGGTACAGTGGTCACTGGAAGAGTTGAGTCTGGGGTTATAAAAGTAGGAGAAGAAATTGAGATAGTTGGTATAAGAGAGACAAAAAAATCTGTTTGTACTGGTGTTGAAATGTTTAGGAAACTTTTAGATAGCGGTGAAGCAGGTGATAATATTGGAGCTCTATTGAGAGGTGTTGAAAGAGATGATGTCGAGAGAGGACAAGTTTTATGTAAACCAGGATCAATTACACCTCACACTGAATTTGAATGTCAGGCTTATATTCTTAAAAAGGAAGAGGGAGGAAGACACACTCCTTTTTTTACAAAATATAGACCGCAATTCTATTTTAGAACTACTGATGTAACTGGAGAAGTAACTTTGCCATCTGGAACAGAAATGGTTATGCCAGGTGATGATGGTAAGTTTACTGTAAAACTTATTACACCTATAGCAATGAGTGAAAATTTGAACTTTGCGATTAGAGAGGGTGGAAAAACAGTAGGAGCTGGTGTAGTAACTAAAATAATTAAATAAACGCTTAGGAGCGTAGTTCAATTGGTAGAGCGCCGGTCTCCAAAACCGGAGGTTGTGGGTTCGAGTCCCTCCGCTCCTGCCAAACCAGAAGATAAAATATGAAAAACCCTCTAAAATTTTTACAGGAAGTAAAACAAGAAACTTTTAGAATTACCTGGCCTACAAAAAAAGAAACTATGATGGGCGCAGTAATGGTATTTGCTTTAGCGTCTATAGCAGCAATCTTCTTCTTAATTTTAGATCAAATTTTAAAGTTTTTACTAAACTTAGTTTTAACAATAAATTTTTAATTTATGAATTGGTATATCGTTCAAGCTTACTCTGGTTTTGAAAAAAAAGTAGTCGAAACTATAAAAGATGAGTTAAAGAAACACAAATTATCAGATAATTTAGCTGAAATTTTAGTACCAACGCATCAAGTTACAGAGGTTAAAAAAGGAAAAAGAACAAAAAAAGAAAAAAAATTTTTTCCTGGATATGTATTAATTAAAATTGAACTGACAAAGCAAATTTATCATTTAATAAAAAATCTTCAAAAGGTTAGTGGTTTTTTAGGATCTTCAGACAAACCAACACCTATATCTGATAATGAAATTAAAAGAATTCTTGGGCAAGTTACTGAAAATGCTGTCTCACAAAAAATAGGTGTGAATTTTGAAATTGGTGAAAAAGTAAAGGTTTGTGATGGACCTTTCGCATCATTTAATGGACTTATTGAAGAAATAGATGAAGAAAAATCTAGACTTAAAGTCTCAGTTTCTATATTTGGTAGGGCTACACCAGTAGATTTAGAATTTAATCAAGTGGAGAAAAATTAAATGGCAAAAGAAATTACAGGATACGTAAAATTACAAATTAAAGGGGGTCAAGCTAATCCAGCACCTCCAGTAGGACCCGCTCTTGGTCAAAGAGGAATTAATATAATGGAATTTTGTAAAGCCTTTAATGAAAAAACAAAAGCTTTCATGGGAAAACCAGTGCCAGTAGTAATAACAGTTTATAAAGACAAAAAATTTGATTTTATAATAAAGTCTCCACCAGCCTCACATTTTATTAGAGAGGCCGCTAAATTAAAAAGCGGTTCTAGTGAACCAGGAAGAGTGGTAGCTGGCTCAATTACCATGAAACAAGCCGAAGCGATTGCAAAAGAAAAAATGAAGGATTTAAACGCATTTGATTTAAAAGAAGCTACTAAGATTATTTGTGGTTCAGCAAGATCAATGGGAATAGAGGTAAAAGAGTAAAATGAAAAGAAGATCGAAGAGATATAATTCTTTGAAAAAAAATATAATTAAAGATAAAAAATTGTCAGCAAAGGATATTATAGATTTTGTAAAGAAAAACTCAAATACAAAATTTGATGAGTCTATCGATGTATGTTTGAGAATAAATTTAAAGCAATCTAAAGGTGGTGAATTTAACTTAAGAACAACAGTTAAACTTCCCAATGGATCAGGGAAAAAAGAGAAAATCGCTGTTCTCTGTGAATCTGAAAAATTAGATGAAGCAAAGAAAAGTGGTGCAGATGTATATGGATCTGACGATTTGATTGAAAAAATTGCATCAGGAAAATTTAACTTTACAAAATTATTATGTACACCAGCAATGATGGGAAAGATTGGTAAACATGGTAAAGTATTGGGACCAAAAGGATTAATGCCAAACCCAAAACTTGGTACTGTATCAAATGAAATAACAAAATCAGTTAATGAATTAAAAAATGGTCTAGTCGAGATAAGAAATGACAAAGATGGCAATCTTGGCTCAACGATAGGAAGGAAGAGCTTTTCAAATGAGAAACTCTTAGAAAATTACAATTATTTAATTGAAAGTATCAAAAAAGAAAAACCAGAAACAATTAAAGGTGAATTTATTAAAAATACATTTATAACATCTACTATGGGCATTTCTTACAAAGTGGGAGCTAGATAATTTTATGATGAGCAAAGATGCAAAAAAAGCTTATGTAGAGGAAATGAAAAAAAATTTTACTTCTAATGAGTCAGTGATGATTGCTCAGTATCAAGGATTGAATGTGAACGAACTTGACTCTTTAAGAAAAGAGCTTAGAGAAAAAGGGATTTTATTCAAAGTAACAAAAAATAGAATTACAAAAATTGCTATTAAAGAAACTTCCAAAAAAGATTTGGATAAATTTTTCACAGGCCCAACAGCTGCAGCAATTTCTTCTGACCCTATATCAACTGCAAAAATTTTAACAAAATTCTCAAAATCCAATAGTAAGTTAAAAATTATTGCTGGATTTATGGATGGTAAAGTTTTAGACGAAAAGGAGGTGTCTATAATAGCCACACTACCATCATTGGAAGAAGCAAGGGCTAAAATTGTGGGTATTTTAACCTCACCAGCCCAGAAATTAGTAAGTATTTTACTTGCACCTGGCTCAAAAATTGCTAATTTAGCGCGCGCGAAGAGTTTAAAAAATTAATTCATAGGAAAAACAATGGCAGATTTAAACAAAATAATAGACGAGTTATCAACATTAACAGTAGTAGAAGCAGCAGAGTTATCAAAAAAACTTGAAGAAAAATGGGGAGTTACTGCAGCAGCACCAGTGGCAGCAGCACCTGCAGGCGGAGCAGCAGCACCAGCCGGTGAGGAAAAATCAGAATTTTCTCTTTTCTTGGCAGCAGCTGGAGATAAAAAAATTAATGTTATTAAAGAGGTTAGAGCTATAACTGGTTTAGGCTTGAAAGAAGCTAAAGATTTAGTTGAGGGTGCTCCTAAAGAGATTAAAGGCGGAGTTCCAAAAAAGGATGCTGAAGAATTTAAGAAAAAACTTGAAGCAGCTGGAGCTAAAGTAGAATTAAAGTAAACTAATTAAGAGATTTTATTTTGCTGCAAATACAATTTTGCAGTAGAATTTTTTATATTTGATGCAATTATCTTTTACTCAAAAGAAACATATTAGAAAGAATTTTGGTAAATTAGTAGAGGGCTTATCTATACCCAATCTTATTGAAGTCCAAAAAAATTCTTACAACGAATTTTTAGAATCTAAATCTTTAAATGAACAACTAAGTGAGCTTTCAAAAGGAATAGAGAAAGTTTTTAAAAGTATTTTCCCAATCGAAGATGGTAATGATAAGTCAACTCTAGAATACATTTCTTACAAATTAGAAAAACCAAAATTTGATGTAATTGAATGTAAACAAAGAAGTTTATCTTATTCGGCAGCACTCAAAGCAAATTTAAGATTAGTAGTGTACGATATTGACGTTGAGAATAATACTAAGCAAATTTTATCTGCAAAAGAACAAGAAGTTTTTATAGGCGACTTACCACTAATGACCCCTAGTGCTACTTTCATAACTAATGGAGTGGAACGAGTTGTAGTTAATCAAATGCATAGAAGTCCAGGAGTATTTTTTGATCACGACAAAGGTAAAACACATGCTAGTGGAAAATTATTATTCAATTGCAGAATAATTCCTGGTAGGGGTTCGTGGTTAGATTTTGAATTTGACCCAAAAGATATTTTATATTTTAGAATTGATCGAAAGAAAAAACTACCTATTACATCAATTTTATTCGCATTAGGTTACTCTAAAGATAAAATTATTGATACATTTTACTCATCAAATAATTATTCTTATTCCGATAAAACAAAAAATTGGCAAACAAATTTTAATCCTGAAAATTACAAACGACCAATAAAACTTTCTTTCGATCTCGTTGATGCTAATACGAATAAAAAAGTTTTATCTAAAGGAGAAAAACTAAATATTGTTATAGCAAAAAAACTTTCTGAAAAAGGGCTTAAATCTGTATCAGTATCTAACGAGGAGATAATTGGAAAATACTTAGCTAAAGACGTAAAGGATAAGAGCGGAGAAAACATTGTCTCGGCTGGTTTTGATATAACTGAAGAACAACTTAATAAAATAATTTTAAATGAACAAAAAACATTAAGTTTAGTTAATATAGATCCTATAAACAAAGGTCCTTACATACTTGAAACTTTAAAAATTGACAAAAATTTAAACAAGACAGATGCTTTAAATGATATATATAAAGTATTAAGGCCAGGTGAGGCACCATCTTTGGAAATAGCAGAGGAAATATTCAACAATTTGTACTTTAAGAAAGAAAGATATGATTTATC